>JAADYX010000080.1 GCA_010092885.1 Chloroflexota bacterium
CCACCGGGCCGTGACCCAGGCAGGTTGCTGCCGCCGGGGCGACCTCCGCCAGGTGAACCGCCGCCCGGGCGCGATCCGGGCAGGTTGCTGCCGCCGGGGCGACCACCTGATGAGCCCGCACCGGGCCGTGAGCCAGGCAGGTTGCTGCCGCCGGGGCGACCTCCGCCCGGTGAGCCGCCGCCCGGGCGCGATCCGGGCAGGCTGCTGCCCCCCGGTCGCCTGCCTGCGCTACCGCTGTCTTGATCATCGTCTTCATTTGAGCCGCCGCCGAAAGGCAGGCGGGATGTGATATTGTCTAGCAGGCCACCGCCCTGCTGATCATCGGACTCGTTCCCCCTCCCGCCCCCGAAAGGTAGACGAGAGGCAAGACCGCCAAGCAGACCGCCACCCTCTTCATCATTCTGATCTTGATCGTCCGGATTGGTTCGACGCCCCATAAAAGTCAATCCCTGAGGTTACAACAAAACATTTGTGCGACGTGTGACCATCATAGCATAAACCCCCCCCAATCACCATAGCGACGTGCTATACTATACTACGATAAGAGACGACTGGAGGTTTGCATGGCTATCCGAGAGGTAATCACACCCGTCAACCCTATTTTACGGAAAAAAGCGCGAAAAGTGCAGGAATTCGATGAGCAGCTGCACAGACTGATCGATGATATGGTTGAGACCATGTTGGATGCCCCCGGCGTGGGTTTGGCCGCCCCGCAAGTTGCTGTATCAAAACGGGTGATTGTCGTCCGTCTGCCCAATGATGAAGAGTCACAAGAGGAATATGGCGACCAGGCGGGTGTGTTATATGAGGTGGTCAATCCGGAGATCATTCGCCGCTCTCGCAAGACGGTGGAGGGTGTTGAGGCCTGTCTGAGCATCCCGGGATATTTTGGACGGGTCGACCGGCATGAGAGTGTGATCGTGCGCGGTCAGGACCGCCATGGCAATGAGATCAAGATCAAGCCGCGTGGCTGGCTGGCACGGGTGTTTCAGCACGAGATCGACCATTTGGACGGCGTGCTCTACATTGACCTCGCCACTGAGGTGTGGAAAGCAGAGGACGAACAACCAGCCGAGACTGAGAAGCCAGTCGAAGAGCAGCAGCATTGACGCCCAATGGTAACCCGGGTTATACTTGCAGCAGAAATCCCGCGGAACAATCCATCCCCAAAAACCAACACATAACCAAGTGAAGGATGTATTCCATGTCATCTCAATCTGCGCCTTCAGCCGAGGGGCTGGAAGGTATTGTTGTCACGCAGACTCGCCTCAGCAAGGTGGAAGGCGATATTGGTAAGCTGACGTATGCGGGCTACAACATCATGGATCTGGCCGAGCATGCTCAGTTTGAAGAGGTAGTCTATCTGCTGTGGAATCTCAAGCTCCCGAACCAATCCGAGCTGGATGCCTTTAAAGCTGACATCCGTGCCACACAGGGCATCACCCATGTTATCCTTGAGGCGATGAAGCACTTCCCCGCTGAGTCACATCCGATGGCGGTACTGCGCTCAGCCGTTTCCATGATGGCCCTGTTCGACAAGAACTCAGAGGATAACAGCATCGAAGCCAACAAAGCCAAGGCGCTGAATCTCGTGGCCACCATGCCGACCATCGTCGCGGCATGGGAGCGCATTCGCAGCGGGAATGAGCCCATCGCGCCGCACGACAGCCTTGATCTGGCAGCGAACTTCCTCTACATGATGACGGGCAAGGAACCCACCGAGGCCGAGGTGGACGCGATTGATGCCTACCTGGTCCTGTTGGCAGACCACGGTCTGAATGCTTCGACGTTTTCCTCACGGGTGACGACCAGCACCCTTGCCGATATCTATTCGGCCATCACAACAGCCATCGGTACGCTGAAGGGTGCCGCACACGGTGGAGCCAACCAGCGGGCGATGGAACAGTTCATCGACATCGGCAGTGTGGACAACGTTGACCAGTGGTATGCTGACGCGCAGACAACCAAGCGGCGCATCATGGGCATCGGGCACCGTGTTTATAAAGCAGAAGATCCGCGAGGCACTATTCTACGGGCACGGGCCCAGGCGCTGGCGGATGCCGGTGTGGAAAGCAAATGGTTTGATATCGCTTATGCGCTGGAACAGAAGGCTCGCAGCGACGAGTATTATATCGAGCGCAACCTGTATGCGAACGTTGACTACTACTCCGCTATTGTGCTGCGTTCGGTCGGCATCCCCGTGGACCAGTTCACCTGTCTGTTTGCGATGAGCCGTGCAGCCGGCTGGTGTGCGCATGTGATTGAACAGTGGGAAAACAACCGCCTGATCCGGCCCCGGGCCGAATACGTTGGTGAGATGGACCTGCCATGGGTTCCTCTGGAGGAACGCGAATAACATCCGGCGCACTCCTGCGGTTATTGGCCCCCATGTGCGTTGTGGGGGCCTTTGCATTTGCTGGCCGAACCCCCCATTAGGATGGTTGCCGCACGGCACAGCCGCTGTGTACACTTCGACAAACCACTTCTTGGAGGAGAAGATACCATGATCCACCTGCGCCATGCGTTGGCCGCAGCCGCAGCCGCGCTTGCAATTGCGGGCTGCAGCCAGGCACCCCCTGAACCCGATCCCACAATCAGCACAGACAATATTGCCAATTTTCAAGAGATGGTCCGGTTCGAGAATTTCACGCTGGGCTTTTTCGCGTTTGACACGATTGTCATCCGCGACCAGGCTGGCCGGTCGTTTATCTACGACGAAGCGGCACGCAGTACGGAAGGTCCCTACGGCACTGTACTGATCCGCGAGGGCTTCTCACTGACGGCCGAGCCACAAAACCAGGAGTTTGCCTACACTGCTGATGGAGGCGTCGCCTGCCGGCCCACCTTTGACGAAGCCAAGCAGGTCCTGGTGCCTATCACCGAACCGGATCCCATTGCGGTTTTCATTGACCAGAATGTGCCATTCGATGCCGCCAACATTCCGGCTGTGACGTACAATTTGACGACCTGCGAGGAGCTGGTTGAATTGACACTGGCTACGCTTTCCTTGATCAATTTGGACGATGGGAAGACCGTGCTGGTTGATGACAACGCGACGGATATGTTCATCCCAACGGATTTGACCACGGGTGAAGAGGGTGAGCCTCAGACAGTCTATTACGAACCCTCCCCGGATGGCAGCCTGCAAGTCAGTGCGTATACGGGCTATGAGGAAGATCGTGAGGTGACAATCCGGAATGCGACCACTGGAGAGGAAGAGACCCTTTCTATTCAGGCAACAGCGCGCGCATGGGCCCCTACCAGCGAGCAGATCTTCCTGCGGCAGGAGTTTCTTGACCAGCTTCTGTATGACATAGATACCGGGGAAACCCTGGAACTGCCGGGCTATTCATCCATTTTGCCTGCCCCGGATGGCACCTATACAGCTCTCTTCCCGGTCACACCACCGGATACACCCATTGCCGTCGTCGATGTCGCGGACCTGGCCATCATCTGGCAGTCGTCTGACCCGGGTTTCATCCCGCAGAACTGGGCTAATGAGGAAGTACTGGGCATTGCCAATCGCCGTGATGCCATTGTCCGGCTGGTGAATGTAGCCTCCGGCGATGTGCTGGCTGAATACGAGGGAGCGAACTTCGTGACCTTCAATACATTGGGGGGGCGTGACCGCATGATGCTGTCATTTGAAAACGAGGTCATTTTGTACCGTATTGTGGCAGATGGCGGATAGGATCACTACGCAATTTTAGCCCGGTGCGGTATAGTATCGGTCGAATACTCACTGACCGGACTGGACCACTATGGCAAACATTGGCTTGATCCTGTTTGGCATCCTGGCATTGGTAACTGTCGCATCGGCTGTTGGGATGATCACGGCGACAAACGCCATTCATGCAGCGATGTTCCTGGTGCTGAATTTCATCTGTATCGCGCTCTTCTATTTGGGGCTGAGTGCCCCATTCCTGGCGATGGTGCAGATTACCGTGTACGCGGGCGCGATTATGGTGCTGTTCATCTTCGTGATCATGCTCCTGGGCGCTGAACGGGTGCCCTTGCGTGATCAGCTGCGGTGGCAGCCGCGCCTGGCAATTGGGCTGGTAGTGTTGCTGCTGTTGACCTCGGGTTTCATCTTCCTGAGCCCACAGGTGAACCTCGGCTTTCGCGAACCGCCTGAACTCGGCAGCGCGCCGCCGGTTGAAGTGATCGAAACAGACGAAGGCCCCCGTGAAATCCTTTTTGGCAGTCCCGCTGCCGTCGGATTGGCGCTGTACCGCAGCTACATGCTGCCCTTCCAGATTGTGGGGCTGCTGCTGTTGGTCGCGATGATCGGTGCGGTTGTGCTGGCCAAAGAAGACCGCCCGGCAGAAGACCCCAAAGAATATCAACGGCGCCGCTATACGGATCCCGAGTTCCTTGGTACGGGGCTAACAGATGTCACGCCTGCGGGTGATAAATAGATGAGTTTCTCCAGCAGAAGGCCGCGCATCGTCGCGGCCTTTTTCTTTTGATATGTGGCTCTGGTTGTCACAGATTTGCTGTACCCTTGAGTTGTGGTCAGGCAAGTGAAGGGAGATTGGTATGCAGGACGAACTGACAGCAGGCTATCGAGCACTTTGCCTTGGGGCACTCCTTCTGCGTGCTCAGGTCGAGTACATGCACGCCGAACCGGAAGGATTCGTAGAGCGGCTAGGACCCTGGTTGGATGAGGAAGGGATCACGGAGCACATCTCTGCTGAGGAGTGGCGCCTTCTCTCCCTGCCGACAGGCACATGGACCCATCAAGAGCGCATTGATGTGAGTTGGCGGATAGAGGCGCTGGGCATGATCGCATGGGCGCTTAGCATCATCCCCATTGCCCCACCGTATGATCATGTATTCACGCCCAGGCTTGTGATGCGCCCGTTGGGACTCTTGCAACCCACAGGCGACTTTTTCAAGATGGTGGAGCTGCGTTCTGAGCAGACCATCGAGTGGGCAAGGCATGTTGCCGAGCTCTGGCATTGGCGCGCGCGGACAAACCATATTCAGGAGAAAGGCATCCAACCACCTGGGGAGCTTTCATTCTCGCAAATTGTGGCACGGACGGCTCGCATCCCACACGAACACGGCGACCTGGGTCCGCCGCTGAGCAATGATTTCATGGCGTACAACAAGCCATATCGTCTGCTGACCGACGAGGAATTCGCCACAGCACGGTCGATTGCTATGGAACGGCACTATGCGCTCAACTGGTTGTGCGGCCTCTCCGACGACTGGGACAATGTCCCCACAGACACTTGAATGCGACAATGACCCGGGCCTAGTGCCCGGGTTCTCCCTATGTTGTGCGCGGTCGTTTGAAGTAGAATTCGGCGACACCCGGACCTAATGGCCGGATCCCCACAAGTTCCCACCCCTGTTTTCCAAGCTCCGCCATGACATCCAGACGGCTGGATGCACCTTTTGGTGACCAGGTACCCGACTCCAATGCGACCATGAACTCGGTGCGATCTTGGGTCTCGATGGCGGTCAGAATACAGTGTTCCCATGCCTGCATGCGCGGCTCCTTTAAGAAGTATGTAGTGGATCTGGCCGCAAGCATAGCATATCCGCGCGTGGGCTGCTGCGTGCGTTGCCGGTGCTCGCTGCACCCGGTATGCTATCCTCTGCAAGAGAGGAAAAATCTATGTCAACCTACCTATGGATACATCCCGTGCTCAGCGGGGGTGCCATCGGGTTAATATTACTTGCCTACGCGCTTAAGGCCACCGCACACAAAGCGCGCACAGCGCACTATGCCGCTGGCGCCGGCGCACTTGTGCTGATGCTGGCCACGATTGGTGTCGCGTTGTGGGCTGTTGCCCGGCATTCGAACGAAGCCGCCGATCCATTCCCGCCAGTAATTACCATCCACCTGATTGTTGGCATCATCGCAGCTTTGTTGATGACAGGGCAGGCTGCACTGGGTGGGTTGATGCGGTTGGATACGGGTAATATCCCACAGATGCGTCCACTTCATGCTGTCCTTGCGCCTGTGTTGGCAATGGCTGTCACGGTGCAGGCCGGTTTAGGATTGACGGTGCTGTACGAGATTGCGTCGTCGATCCTGCCGGACCCGGTGCGTGCCCTTGGCGCGGTGATCGTGCTGGGTGGCTTAATGATCGCAGTGCGCCAACTCATCAACCGTCAGGAACGTACGTTCAAGGCGATAGATGCTGAGCCTGGTGCGACTGGCGCGATCGCGTTGGCAGAAGGCGCGGACACCTTCCACATCAGTTATGTGCCTGACGATCTCTCAGTAGTGACCACGACTGACCGGTCGATTCTACAGACATCGCTGCAAGCTGGCATCCCCCATACCCATGTCTGCGGAGGGAATGCACGGTGTTCAACATGCCGGGTGCTTGTCTTGGACGGTCTCGAGCAGCTGCCTCCCCGCAATCAAGCTGAGCAGGTCTTGGCTGATCGCCTGTCTTTTGAGCCATGGATCCGGCTGGCCTGCCAAACTCGTCCGCAAGGCACGATCCGCGTGCGCCGGTTGGTGCTTGATGAGGATGACGTGGCGATTGCCAATCAGTTGGGCCGGCCGTCCCAGACGATCGGTGTTGAGCGGGAGGTCGCTGTGATGTTTGTCGATATCCGTGGCTTCACGACCTTCGCCGAAAGCCTGCCACCTTACGATGTGGTGCATGCCCTGAACCGGTATTATCGCGCCATGGGCCGCGTCTTTGACAGGTACAACGGTACAATTGCCAATACGATGGGTGATGGGTTGCTGGTGCTTTTCCAAGCAGGGGATGTTGCTGTGGCGGCGTGGAATGCAGTACAGGCAGCATTGGCCATTGAGGATGCCCTGGTAGAGGTTCGACCGTATTTCCTTTCTCTCTATGGTGATATGGTGGATGTCGGGGTCGGGATACATGCGGGCAGCGTGGTACTCGGCAGCGTGGGGGCTGTTGGTTCGCAGCAGATGACAGCCATCGGTGATGTGGTGAATACCGCCAGCCGAATTGAGTCAGCGAACAAGCAGGCTGGCACACGCATCTTGATCTCTGATGCGGTCTTTGCCTATGTTCAAGACAGAATTGTCGTCGGGCAGACGGTACAGCTCAAATTGAAAGGCAAGACGGGTGAGTTCGTGCTGCGCGAGGTTATCGGTTTGCTGTGACAGGCGGTGCTGCCATCTCCGGGGGCTCAACGCGCGGCGCGGAGATGCTCGCAATGATACCTGCTATTAGCAGCACAACAACAGCCACCACAGCTATGAGTTTGTCTTCGGGTTTACGCACAAGAAGCCTCCAAATCGAATCTACTGCGCAAGTCTACAGGCAGCGCCCCTGTTGTCAAGCACATTGTGGGAACCGGATACCCGTCGTAGTGAAGTCGTTGGGCAGCCGTCACCTGGTGTATTATCGGGTTGCCAACCAGTAGAAAGGAACACCATGCTCTCCTTTGATGAGATCAAAGCCGCCATCCCTGATGCTCTCCAAACGGCAGATATATCCGGTTTGGGAGAAAAACAATCCGGCAAGGTTCGCGATATCTACACGGTCGGAGATACACGCATTCTCATAGCCACAGACCGGATCTCGGCGTTCGACCGGATCCTCGGGCATGTGCCTTTCCGGGGTCAGATCCTCAACCAGTTGGCAGCATGGTGGTTCGGCGAGACGGCGGATATAGTGCCAAACCATGTAATTGAGGTGCCGGATCCGAATGTGACGGTTGCTCGTGAAGCAGAGCCCATTCCCGTTGAGGTGGTGGTTCGAGGTTATATTACAGGCGTAACCTCAACCAGCCTTTGGACCCTGTATGAGCAAGGAGAGCGCACACCGTATGGTATCCCGCTGCCAGATGGTCTGGAAAAGAACGATCCGCTGCCCCACCCCGTGATCACACCGACAACTAAAGCACAGAGCGGCCACGATGAGCGGCTGAGTCGGGCCGAGTTGTTGGAGCATGGCATGGTCCCCGAAGCGCGCTGGCGGGCGATCGAAGAGGCTGCGCTCGCCCTGTTTGACCGGGGGCGCGAACGGGCCATTGCAGGAGGCTTGATTCTCGTCGACACGAAGTATGAATTCGGGCTGATCGATGGCGATCTGTACCTGATCGACGAGGTGCACACGCCAGACTCCAGCCGTTATTGGACGGCCAGCTCGCATGCAGCAGGCGATCCGGATCATATGGATAAGGAGTTCATGCGTAAGTGGTTTGTGACAGCAGGCTACCAAGGTGAGGGGGATCCTCCTGCCATGCCCAATGACCTCATCGCCATGATCGCCTCACGCTATATGGGTGTCTATGAGCGCCTGACCGGGATGGACTTCGTGCCGGGCGAGCAGCCTGCAGCTGACCGCATCGCGGCCAATCTAAGCGGCTACCGGTCATGAACGTGTAAAATATCCACAAAACCCAACAGAAGGTTGCTATGAAACGCACTGTTCTCTATGAAACCCACGTACAAATGGGTGCCCGTATGGTGCCCTTTGCCGGGTACGAGATGCCTGTGCAATATGACAGTCCAAAAGCCGAACATCGTGCAGTCCGTGAGGCAGTAGGCCTTTTCGACATTGACCACATGGGACAGGTTGTTGTTTCCGGCTTTGATGCTCTGCCGTTCTTGCAGTACATTGCCACCAACGATATATCCACGGTGGGCGTCGACGAATCGCAGTATGCCATTATGTGCTATGCTGATGGCGGCACCGTGGATGATATCTTCGTCTATCGTCGGCCCAGTGACTACTTCGTTGTGATCAATGCATCCAACCGGTCGAAAGATCTCACCTGGATGCAAACTCATGCCGCTGCGTTTGCCGACGTCACAGTAGCGGATGTCTCCGACAAGACGTGCATGCTTGCCGTGCAGGGACCGCAGGCGCAAGCCACTTTGCAACATCTGAGCGAAACAGACCTGAATACCATTCCCTTTCATGGCAGTACAGTGACAGCAATAAACGGCGTGCCGACGTTCATCAGCGCGACAGGGTACACAGGTGAGTACGGGTATGAGCTCTACTTCCCTGCTGAGCACGCAGTCGACATGTGGCATGCTATTCTTGAGGCGGGTGAGACCTATGGGATCAAGCCGTGTGGGCTGGCTGCGCGCGACAGCCTGCGGTTTGAAGCCTGTCTTGCATTATATGGTCATGAACTGACCGCCGATATCTCGCCTTTGGAGGCCGGTCTTGGCTTCTTCGTCAAGTTTGACAAAGGTGCCTTCCTCGGGCGGGATGCACTGCTCAAACAGAAACTGGAAAAACCGGAGCGCCGGCTAGCCTGCTTGGAAATGGTCGACAAGGGCGTGCCGCGTGAAGGCTATCCGGTGGAAACGGACGGCGACCGGATCGGTTTCATCACAACAGGGATGTATGCCCCAACAGCCGATATCTATGCGGCAATGGCACTCATCGCACGAGATGCCTATGAGCTTGATCGAGAGGTTGATGTGATGATACGTGGCACACCAAAGAAAGCACGTATTGTCAGGCGTCCGTTCTATACACCGGCCTATCGACGCTGATCAATTGAGAAGCACATGGGCCACCCCATTGCTGCGGTGGCCCGCGTCTCCCGCCTATGATAGGCTCACTGCACACGCCTGTACGCAGCCGAGGAGAACCCCATGAGTGAGATAATCCCCGTTCCTGACGACGATATCGAATTGGTTGATGGAGAGGAAGGGGTGTCAGGTGTTTTGGCACGGCTGGAAAACAGGGTGCTGCGTGAGGCGATTGACTCATGGGTACGGGCGACCACAGACCACACAAGTCCCCGTTTTGACGATCTGCTGCGTGACAAGGCTCGTCCGGTGGTCGAGTTCTTCGCGATGATCGATACATCCCCCGACCGTGTTACGGTTGATCAGGTCAAAGCCTACCATCGCAAATTGGAGGAGCGCGGATTAGCACAGGCGACCATCTACGCGATGCTGTCCAAGATCTCGTCTTTCTACAGGTGGTTGGGTGACTTACCCGAATTCCGCGGTCGCCTTGTCAATCCGGTGGCGGCTGCCCGGCCAAAGGCTCCCAAGGCTTACCAATCGCAGAGCACTAAATCCCTCACGGATGACGAAGTTCGGCGCATGGTGAAGGTGCTCAAAGCACGAGCGGACAGTGGTGATGTGGTCGGCATTCGCGACTATGCGATGTTCCTGACCTATATCCTGACAGGGCTGCGGCGCACCGAAGTAGCACGTTTGCGCTGGGGTGATCTCGATCTGTCAGGGGTTAGTGCGCGCATTACCTATCGGGCAAAGGGTGGGGATGTTCTGACTCGGGAGGTGGACGATCGCGTGGCTCAGGCGATGGTCACCTATCTGCGCGCGAGCGGGCGCATCAACACGATGACAGCGGATAGTCCCATCTGGACCAGTCACGATGTGGCAAATGTCCGGCCGGGCAAGCAGCTTACCAGCCATGCCTTTGCAAAGAATCTGAAGAAGTATGCTCGGAAGGCCGGGCTGGCGCATATTCACATTCACCAGACGCGGCATACATATGCACGCATTGTGGCGGATGAAACCGGCAGCATCGTGGAGACACAGGATGCATTGGGCCATGCCAACACTACTACGACGCGGGTTTACGTTCAGCGCGTTGGCGTGAAAAAAGACAAACATGGCGCCTCGATTGCAGAGCGATTGGGATTGTAGCGCGAGCAATTTTCACCAATTCCTTGACCTTTCGGCTGAGATCCTCTACATTACATATGTAGTTCATTTTTCTCTGTATTGAGAAGGAGTCTTTAATGCTTTTTCTACCGCGTGAAGAGGGTCAGGGTCTTGTTGAGTACGCTCTGATTCTCGTCCTAGTTGCTGTTGTTGTGATTGTCATCCTGGCCCTGCTTGGTCCGGCGATTGGCGACGCATTCAGCGATATCGTTGATCAGATCTAATTCTTTTCTACCAAGATCGATGAGGGGGGCCGCCCAAGGCGGCCCCCCTTAGCTTTTTGATTAGTCCGTCCGTCTTCCTTACAGATCGCAGACGCTGAAAAGACCCCGGGGCGCCGCGGTTGCGGGTGGGGTCCTTCCAGCGAAGGGGGTCTATCTAGAACAGATGCTATACATCTGAACGGAACTAATGAGAGGTATCTCTTAAACTGTCTTTAATATAACCACGATTGGTTGATTTGCCAAGGGCAATTCCGACGGAACAATGGCGTCTACTGGAAGGTTTCACGTTCGTGAAACACAGATGTTAGAGGCTGAACAGCAGCAGCATTGATCCCAGAAAGAGATAGCATCCATTTCCCAACACACCGGCGACCGCCAACCGGTTCGTCTCTGGGTTGCGGATGAGGGCTGTGGCACCCAGGCCCATCCCCAGAATACTCGTAGGGACCAGCACACCGTTCAACACAAGAATTGCCAAACTCCACATTGGGAGACGGGCAAAGGACACTATGTCGGACAGCCGCCCGACGCTTCGCAGTCCAACCGACAACAGAATCAGGGCTGCGGCACAGACCACAGCGATTATGGCGCTGCTCCGGGCGAGGGTTTCAGTTTTCATCTGACACAGTATGAGCGTTGGAGCATCCATATCCAGTGGAGTTGATGCGTTCGTTTTGCTTCATGCCGGGAGTATAGCCCATAGTGTCACCGGGAGCAGGCTGATCCAAGTTTAACAGACTCTTAACTCCGAAATTGTGATGCACTTGTTATACTTCTGGCCGGATGCGCGGAAGAAGGAGGCGGAACCATGGTCTACAACGTGATGCTGGCCGACCACAATACCTTCTGCATCCATCAGGCGAGAAACCAAACCGGGTAAACATACCCGGTTATTTTTTTGCCTGGCGGCCGCCATCCAGAATGTAAACCTGTACAAGGAGAACCAATACTTATGAAGCGTTTCATAGGCGTAGTCGTCGCGCTGGCGCTGGCTTTCGGCATGTTTGCCGGGGTCCAGACCGCTCAAGCCGACGGGGGCAAGTTTCTCGTCAACGAGATCTACCGCGCTGGCAACATGGAAGGTGGCGACGAGTGGATGGAGATCGTGCTCACCGACGACGTGACCGCGACCGAAATCAACTCGTTTTTCATTGGTGACTCGACCGGCAGCACAGCCAGCAAGTTTGCTGCGTTCCAGTTCACCAATATGGGCTCGATTGCCTCGACGTTTGACGCGGGCACGATCATCGTGATCGTCGGTGATACGGCCGCAGCCAGCGAGGACACTAGCTACAATCCCGGTGGCGGCGATTGGAACATCATTCTGGGGACTTCGGGCGCGTTCCTGACCGAAGTGAACACACCTGGAAACACCATGGACTTCGCCGCGACCGATGTCGCCTGGATTGACGATGCCAGCAGCGGCAGCACCATTGCTTCCAGCGATGGTTTCGGTGTCAACTGGGACTCCTCGCCTGGCACGTTCGGTGGTAACGCCAGCGTGACCGCGCCGCAGCCGAGCAACAACACCGGCCTGGTTCTGACCAGCGACCTGGCAGGTGCGACCATCGGCAGCAACTGGACCGACGATGTGCTGCTTGGCGACATGACGCCTGGTGAGCCCAACGGCGGTGACAACACCGACTACATCAACGGTCTGCGCGGCGGTGGCAGCAGTGCAGACTTCGCCATCAACGAAGTGCGCATCAATGACAGTGGTGAAGACGACGAGTTTGTCGAGATCATCGGTGACCCGAGTACAGCCATCACTGATCTCACGTTCATCGTCATTTCTGGCAACGGCAGTTTCGCCGGTCTGGTAGATGTTGTCATCGACTTCAGTGGCGAGACGACCGATGCCAACGGTTTCGTGCTGGCTGCCGACTCGGCTGCGGGCCTGCTGCCGGATATCTCAATCCCGGGTCTTGACTTCTTCAGTGGTACACAGAGTGTTCTGTTGGTCGAGGGGTTCACTGGCAATCAGGGTGATGACCTCGATACGAACAACGACGGCACTCTTGAGACCACACCATGGACGAACGTGGTCGACAGCGTTGGTCTGACCGACGGTGATGTAGGCGAACCGATCTACATCGCGACGACCATCATCGGTCCGGACAGCACGTTTGCACCCGCGCACTTCTACCGCTGCCCGGATGCGACTGGCTCCTATGTTGAAGGTTCCTTTAGCGATCTGAGCAGTGACACGCCTGATGCAGTCAACGACTGTGGTGGCAGTGGTGTGATCGGTGCCTGCGGTGACCCGGCGACCTTCATCCATGCGGTGCAGGGTAATGGCGCCAGCACCCCGATCCCCGGCGCGACCGTCGAAGTTGAGGGTGTTGTGGTTGGTGACTTCCAGGGTGCCAGCGGCCTTGACGGTTTCTTCCTGCAGGAAGAGGACAGCGACCGGGACGGCAGCATCCTGACCAGCGAAGGCATCTTCATCTACGACCCGGGCAGCACCATCCCCGTCGATGAAGGCGATGTGGTGCGTGTGCTTGGTGACGTAAGCGAATTCTTCGACCAGACCCAGATCACCCTTGACGAGATCGCCGACTGCCAGGCGACCGATATCGTGACCCCGACGACCATCACCTTCCCGCTGCCGAACGGCCAGGGAGACCTTGAAGCGGTTGAGGGCATGCTGGTCGAGTTCACACAGCAACTGGTCGTCTCCGATATGTTCAATCTGGGTGAGTTTGGCGAGATCACGCTCAGCACCCCGGACGTTCTGACCATCCCGACTGAGACGAACGACCCCGGTGCGCCGGCCAATGCCGCCGAACTGGCCAACGAGAAGCGCCAGATCCTGGTTGATGATGGGTCCGGTGACCGGTACCTCGATCCGGTACCGTATGTAAACAACTTCAGCCCGGAGACTCTGCGCCGCGGCGACTCAACCGACGGCAACGTACTGGGCGTGATGGGCTATGGCTTCGGCAACTATCGGGTCCAGCCGCTGAGCATTGGCTTCACGCGTGATATTCCGCGCCCCGCTGTTCCGAGCGTGGATGGCGACATCACCGTGGTCAGCTTCAATGTCCTGAACTACTTCAACACCATTGACGATGGTGCTAACAGCGCCCGCGGTGCTGACTCGCCCGCCGAGCTCGCCCGTCAGGAAGCCAAGCTCGTTGATGCGATGTGTGATCTGAACGCCGACATCTTCGCTCTTCAGGAGCTGGAGAACAATGGTGATGCGGGCATGAACTCCGCAATCGCTGAACTGACCGATGCACTCAATGCCGATGCTGACTGTACCGGCACCTACGCCTACGTGGACACCGGCACGACTGGTGATAACCCGGGCGGCGTTGAGGGTCCGGATGCCATCACAGTTGGCTTCATCTACAAGACGAGCACGGTCAGCACCACTGGCACGACCGCTATTCTGGAGACCGGTCCGTTTGACGGCCTCAGCCGTCCGCCTGTAGCACAGGCCTTCACCGAAGCAAGCAGTGGCGAGACTTTCATCGTGGTGAACAACCACTACAAGTCCAAGGGCTGCAGCGGTGCTTCCGGTGGCGATGAGGATCAGGGTGATGGGCAGAGCTGCTACAACGCAACGCGTGTACAGTCCTCACAGGATATCCTGACGTGGCTGGCTGGCGACCCGACCGCCACTGGCACCGATCAGATCCTCATCACGGGCGACCTGAACAGCTACACGCAGGAAGATCCGATCACCGTACTGGAAAGCAATGGTTTCACCAACCTGCTGACCCAGTTCATCACGGATGTCAGCGACCGCTACACCTTCGTGTTCTTCGGGCAGCAGGGCGTGCTTGACCACGCGCTGGCAACCTCCAGCCTGCTCAATGACGTGACAGACGTCGCGATCTGGCACATCAATGCTGATGAGCCGCGTGCCTTGAACTACGATGACAACATCCTTGACACCAGCACCTCGCCGTTTGATGATGAACTGAACAACGATATCAGCCTCTATCAGGCGGACCAGTGGCGCTCCAGTGATCACGATCCGGTGATTGTTGGGCTGGACTTCCCGGGCAGCGCCAACCTGCTGGTAAATGGCAGCTTCGAAGATGACTTCACAGGCAACTGGAATAACTTGAGTGATGATGGTCCGTTCACGACCGGCTTCGCCTTTGACGGCACGCGCGTGATGCTCTTCAATGCTGACGGCAGCCAGGAGCTCATCCGCCAGACCGTGAGCGGCGTTTCCGGCAGCAGCGGTGACACAGTGGAGTTGGTCTTCTATGTGGGCGGCCAGAACCTGGTGAGCGGTGGCCAGGCGGGTGCCCGTATCGAGACTTTCAATGGTGGCAGCCCTGCTGACCTGGTTAACTGCCTTGTCTCCGATCGCGGCACCTTCAACTTCACGCAGGTGACGTGCACGCTGAATGCCACCTCTAACTTTGACGAGATCCGTGTCAGCATTGGCCTGCGGAATATCCCGAGTGGTTTCTTCGGTATTGATGCAGCCTCGCTGACTATCCTCCCCTAGTAGACGCTTTGTAACAGCAAACAGCCCCCGCCGTTTTGGTGGGGGCTGTTCTGATCAGGCCGGAACGGCGAAAGCGTATCTGACCCCGGTGAGTTCCTCACTGACTTCCCAGAGCCGGCGGGCAACATCCTCACTGCGAGCGTACTTCACAGGCCTTTCCTCGCTGGGATAGCCCCGTATGCGCAGATGCGGGCCGTAGAGTTTGCCACTTTCAGCGTCAGGATCAGTAGCTGCGTACAGCTGTGGCAGGGCACCCATTTGTGCGGATTGAGCGAGCACATTGTTCAGGATGCCGTAGGTTATGCGTTCCACCAGGTTGCCGGAGGCGCTGGTGCTGGTCGACTGGAGGTCTGTGTGAGCATAGCCGGGATGGGCAACTATGCTGGCGGTCTGGGCTTCGGCTTCACGCAGACGGCGGTGCAGTTCGAGGCCAAAAAGCAGGTTGGCGACTTTGGTCTGGCTGTAAGCGCCGTAGCGTGTGTATCGTTGTTCGCCGTGGAGATCGTCGAAGTCGATGCGCCCGTTGTAGCTGGCGAAACTCGTGACGGTGACAATGCGGCTTTCTGGTACATCGATCAGGCAGTCCAGCAGGAGACCCGTAAGCGCGAAGTGGCCTAGGTGATTGACGCCGAACTGCATCTCGAAACCGTCGGCGGTTTCGCGCCGGGGAATCGCCATGACGCCTGCGTTATTGTACAAAATATCGATGTGAGTGTAACCCTGCCGAACTTCTTCAGCGAAGGTGTGCACCGACTCCAGGCTGCCCAGATCCAGCTTCATGATGCGCAGATCGGCACCGGGCACCTGGTCAATGATCTGCTGGCGGGCGGTTTCGGCCTTGTCAAGGTTGCGACAGGCCATCAGTACAGTGGCATTCTTCTTGGCGAGCGCCAGGGTTGTCTCGTAGCCGAGGCCACTGTTGGCTCCCGTTACAATGACCAGCCTGCCGGTCTGGTCGGGCATGTCCTCTTCAACGGTCCACTTTGGCATGGTGTTAAACCCCTCTTTTGATTGAACATTCATTCAATGTGTACGAAAAAAACAGCGTCATTTTGCAATCGCCCGACAGCAGGCCTCGGCGACGTGCTCAAGCTCGGAGGCATCCATAACAACGACCCCGGCTATCTGTCGTTTGGCCAGACCAAGCGCCACACCAAGCGTCAGTTCATAGAGCACCGGAAAGGGCAGTTCCTGCACGGTGCCCGCTGCGAACTCTGTCTGGATCATTGCGGCGAGTTGGCCCATGTTCTCGTCAAGATTGGTGAAATGAGCCGGATCGTAATACGGTGAGTTCTCATACTGTTCCAGGTACAGTGTCTCGCGGGGATGCTCCACATAGAACCGGAATGCGTTCAACCAGACACACGTGAGGTTATCCGGCCATGGAAGGCTCAAAGGATCGCCAGCCAACAAAGCCCTGCCATAGTCCATCTTGATGCGCCGGTACAGCTCGTGGATCAGAGCATCCTTACTGTCAAAGTAATGGTAGATGATCCCCGCGCTCACACCGGAGCGCTTGGCAACCTGCGACACAGGCGTCCCATGGAAACCCCGTTCAGCGACGAGATCAAGCATTGCATCAAGGATGGCGGTTTCTTTGTCAGCAGTCATCAATGCCTCGATTGAACGTTCATTCGAAATGGAGTATAGCACATAGGCCCCCTAAGTCAAGACAATGACCCCAGGGTACTATGCGCGTCACAGGTTAGTTCGGTGTGATGCGTGCAACCGGGTACACATCCAAGATGACAATGATCTCCAAGTCGGAGGGCAGTTGTGTGCCGGCTGGAATGGTCAGCCTGACCCCTGTGATGTCGCCATCAGGGTTGGTTAGTGTGGTCAGGTTGTTGTGATAGTCAATATACACTGCTTGCGTTTCCGCCGCGTCGATCAGTAATAAGGCCGGGCGACGGTCGCTGGCAGAAAAAGGCCTCTCGGATGCGAACACCACTTCAGCGTACCCATCCTCTGACCCTGTCGGCGGTGTGAAACTCAGATCTGTGACGGTCAGACCTTCAGGCTGTTGGTTGGCAGGGCCCTCATACGGGCGGGTGATGTATGTTGCCATGACAAGCAGCTTCTCCCAGCCGTTGTTGGCCAGACCGGCCACGACCAGATACGGACCAAACGTCGGGATGGACAGCACTTCGGTATCTGCCCAGGCCGTTGACCCGGGCTGCACCCGCAGATCATCGTCCAGCTGGCCGCGGATCTCAAACGTGTTGAACGGGATCGGTATGCCGGTCACCGGCATCACAAAATCGCGGTTCGTCAGGATAAACGAATCACCTTCGTAGGTGCCGCTCAGCGCAAGTGTGAAATCCGTGTCCGGATCCGCGCGCAGGATGCCGTTGGCGTCTCGTTCAGCACCTGTAGCCCACATGATCAGCTTGCCATCTTCCTTGGCGACAGTGCCCACAATCCAGTCGATGTAGTCAAAGCCGATCTGGTTGAGACTGGGCATCATAGGCGGAACCGGCACGGCGAGGCGTGTCCACTCAAAGGCGGAGACTTCCTCACTGCCGAGCTCCAATGGCAGCTCTTCAGCAATCGCCTGGGCTGTGGTCAAGGTGACCGAGTCATCGAACTCACCTGCGGGCCGTCCACCGAGCGTCAGATTGCCGATATTTGTGCCTCTGGTGTAATAGTCACCACTGACTGAGATCGTGTATGTCTGGCCTGGTGTGAGGTAGCCCTGCGGAATGATGTGAACGAAGTGACCATCGGCTGACTGCTCCACTTCAAACGGAATCTGAGGGTCAATGGTGATGGTCAGGGCGTCATCCGGGCAGCCCAGCGGCGAGTTGCAAACCCATGCGTCAATTGTCTCCCCGGCTTCGCGAACGAGCAGCCGCAGGGTAATCACCGTAGCCGGTGACAGCTCGGGCGGATCACCCAGGATGGTGCTGCCGCCGGGTGTCACGTAGAAGACGCCTGCCACATCCGCCGGAAGATCCTCCACAGGGCTGGTTTCGCAGCGGATGTCGTCCGCTTGCAGGCAGTAATCATAAGGCACATACCAGATCTGGCCATGTTCCCCAGCGATGACGATGCCCGTCTCGCCTAAGGCGGGTGAGGCGTTCAGGTCGTTGCGGTCGCGCAGCACAGGGTCATCGGCAGCGGTGGTATCGAACGACCAGCGGCGGGTACCGTCTTCAGCGTTAAGTGCATAGAGTGTGCCATTGCCGCTGCCAAAGTAGACGATCTGCCCGCCTTCCGGTGCCTGACCGATTACCGGTGAGGACCGTATGGGGTCACCGGTATCGAAAGTCCACAGCAGGGTGCCGCTGGTATCGAGAGCGTACAGGCGACCATCGGTTGATGCTACGTAGATAGCAGTCGTCTCGCCGTTATCGTCTTCGGCCAGAGCCGCGGAACTGTAGATATGGTCGTCGGTTTTAAAGGTCCAGCGAACCGCGCCGGTCAGTGGATCGAGCGCGTAGAAGACGCTGTCAAACGAACCGATATAGATCGTGCCATCCGAACCGACAGCTGCCGAGGCGGCCAGAAAGCCCAACGTCCGCTTGCGCCACCGCTCACTGCCGTCAGGTGCCACGGCACGGATAAACGTATCATTAGAGGCCCAGTAGATGGTGCCATCCACACCCAGGCCCGCCATGGACCAGTTGTTCGAACCGGTCTCATACGTCCATTCCAACTCGCCTTCCGGAGAGATCGCATAGTAGTTGAAGTTCGTATTCCCCGCGTAGATGGTGCCATCATAGCCCAGGGCGATATTGCCTTCCCACCAGTCATTGTAGCTGGCACGCGGTGCCACCCGAGCATCGAACTGCCAGATCAGTGAGCCATCCTCGGCGTTGAGATGATAGATGTAGCCATCGCCGGAAGGCACAATCACCGTTGGGTCGCTGTCGGTACGTGGCAGGGCCGCCGCGGAGTCGATGATCTCGCCGGTCTCGAAGCGCCACCGTTCGCTGCCATCAGGGGCAAGTGCATAGAAGATCCGGTCGGCTGACCCGATATAGATGTTGCCTTCACTGTCGATGACTGGTGTCGAGAAAATACCCTTGCCCGTCTGGAAGAACCACGGTTCGTCGCCGCTGTAGACAGCGGTGATCGGGCTGCTGCCCGTATTGCGGTGATCCCGGCGGAACGTTGGCCAGGGCGATTCAGGCTGCACAGGGACTTCATATCCGTACGGTTCACTGGGCAGATCAGGGTCCTGCACGACAAACGGCACCCGGTTTGAGGTGAACAGGCCCAACCGCCTGACCGTCACCCATCCCCCACTGGAGTCCACCACAGCAGGATCCGTCACGACAATGTGGGCCCCGCTCCATTCGGCTGTTTCTCTCAGCGTGAGGGCCTCCCCAACTTCCACCGTCAACTCGCCGGGACCTGGCCCAAAACGGCGCCCCTCGATGATCAGCTGATTGTCATCCACAACGAGCACGCGGTCGATTTTCGGAGTCAGCATTGTGACAAGGGCGGCACCTGCCGCGATGATCACCACAGCCGCAATAAAAACTGGGTGGGTGACTACCGGTTGAACGAACTGCCATAGTTTCTGCACGCGGTTCTTCATGGGGCTGTCCTGTCGATTTATTGGTCGGCTAAGGGGATAATGGGGCGCGGGCTGCTGCTGCTTTCATAGGGCACCATTGGATAGTCTTCTTCCAACAGAAAAGCCTCGATCACCCCTGCCATGGCATCACCTTGAGTCAGGTGGATGAGGTGACCAGCATCCTGAAAGTAAAACACACGGTTGTTGAGAAAAGTTTGTCGGTACTGCTCGATGACTTCCCAGGCGACATAGTCGCATTCGCTGGTCAGGATGATCACAGGGGTAAGGTTGTTGGCCAACTGCGGGCGTGGATCCGTGCCATCAAGCAGATCACTGGTGGTCAGTTCCACACGCAGCTCTACATAGTAGTTGATCGCGGCGTTTTGCAGGGATGGAGCCTGCTCTGCGTCGTCTGCGCATACAAACACACCTGGCGCGTAACGCTGCTGTGCGTAGGCGATCATGGTCTCTTGAGTGACCAACCGCTGAGCGGCATTGGGGCCAAAGGTTGTCAGGCCGATGGCCAACAGGGCGCGAGGCTCAAAAACGGTAAGCGGCCCGATGGGTGATGCGGTGCGTGTGTAGTCCACAAAGAACGTTTCGTCCTCCCACAGTGCGGTAGGGGAGTGAAAGACGATCTTCGAGACACGTTCGGGGAATTCAGCTGTATAGCGTGCAGCCAATTCGCTGCCAGCGCCCTGCCCGATTAGGATGAGATCGTCAGCGCCTATCTCAGCACGGATGGCGTCCAGGTCCGCTATGTTGCGTTCAACACCGTAGGCACTCAATGTGTCGAGCTTCTCGGAGAAACCTGTCCCGACCTGATCGTAAAGGTATACATCAAACCCGTCGGCAGCGAACTGCATGTAGAAATCACGGTCCGCTTCCAAAATGGGAAATCCCGGCCCACCGTGAAGCACAATCACTGGCGGGTTGAGATTGTCCGCCGGGCCGAGAAACTCCGTGTAGGCAATACGTGAACCCGTCGGCAGTTCCCAGAACTGCACATTTGGAGGGCGCTCCAGCGAGAGGGGTTCCACATTCAGAGGCTGGAAGAGGATCACCCGGCTGGCAACGATCACAATCACTGTGCACGATGCAGCCACCAGCCCGCTGAAGATGGCGCGCCGCTGCATGGAGAGGCCGCTGGCCACCAACCACGCAATGCCGAGTGTCAACGCAAAGAAGGTGACCACGCCACCCGCCCCGATCAGCTGGAGGCTTGGGGTGACAATCGAAAGTGCCAACACAACCTGGGCGGCCATCGCACCGCTGAACGTGATCCCCGCCAGCAGCACGACCATCAATAGAATGCGCAGCAGGGTGCTCGGTGACTCGATCCGAGTGAACTCATCATCCTCTTCCAGGTCGAGCCAGCCGAGGCGCTTGAACGCATTTTCCATATAGATGTTGGTAATACTCATCCCGAAGGCGGCCAGCAGGGCCCAGCCAAACCCGGCCACATCCAGACTGGTTACCAGCGCCGTAAACAGGAGCAGCAGGCCATCGATCACGAAGATGAACAGGCCAGCTGTTGCGATGATAAAGGGCAGCGCAATCGCCAGGAAGAGAGGCCGCAGCACCGCACTGAAGATCACAAACACAATCGCAATAGCCCACAATGCAAACAGCCCATCGCCGTATCGAATGCCGGGCAGCAGAGCGATCAGGCCAAGCACGATGTACGCAATGGACACCCGGATGACGAAGTTACGAAACTGGTTCATCCCCGGCCTCGGCAATAGGGCGCTCATCAACTGCGCGTGGATGCCGGGTAGCATTGAGCCCCCCACCCGGCCAGCTGATCGCGCCGGGCGTGGCTGTCTGTGGGCTGATCACAGCATCCTTGAATTGCAGCAGGAGCAGACGGGCTGCGATCTCAGCACGGCCTGCTGCACGGAAGGCTCCCCAGGTGGTTAGGGTGATGACCTCATTCATCGCGGCGCTCCAGCACTTGTAAAACAGATCGAGCCTGGCGGTAAGTTGACCATCGTTCACCTGAATATCGCGCACGGCCATGGACCAGCCAAGCACATGCATACCCTTGCCCCACTGGATTGGATCCGTGGTGCCGTGTTCCTCATCAAGGGTGACGTTCAGATAGAGATGCTTAAAAGCCAGCGTGCTGGCTTCTCGCTCAACAGGCAGCGTGATAGTCTGCGTACCGTGGGTCTCCAGGTCGATCTCATTGTCCATATCCCAAACGTAGTCTTTGGTATATACAGGTGTTTCCCTACAGGTGAGTGCATCCGAGTCCGCCGCGAGAATCAGATAGTGAATCCGGACGACATAGGGGGTTGTGATGCGCCATTTAAGGAACTTGAGAAAGAAACGCTTGCCGAGAATACGAAACAGGCGGCGGCGCAGCGCATCTTCATCTTTGCCGATGACAGACCGTTTGACATCTTCCAAGCCGGTAAACCGAACAACCTGATCTTTCAGCCATTTCACCGCTCGATCCACGCGATCCTTTTGGATGCCACCCTGGTGCCGCGGCAGTTCTTCAACCGGCTTATTTTCCACAAGGGCTGGTTCCTTTGGTGGATTCACATCCTCCACTTCAAGGCGCATCGGCCACAGCTGGCATTCAGGGCTGCGACAGTCAAAACAGAGATTGCCCAACGCATTGAAGCGCAGTTTATCGCCGTCAGTGACCACAGGTTCGGTCATTTCCAGGTCGAATGTGATCAGTTTGTCGGCATGCTCCAAAGCGAAGATGTCAAAGCCGTTTAGCACAACCACATACCTGTCACGACCGCGTAATTCCGGAGCCAACTCTACATCGTCCACCCGTACGCGAAAAGGGGTGAGGTTGGTCCGCTGACATTCAACGACGACTTCAGCAGTGCCAGTTTGGTAGGCGACACCTTCTGCTTTGACACCCGTCGAGAATTCGGTGAAGTGGGCAACATCGGCACCGGTACCACTCGCGGCGGTGTGCCCGGCAAAGGCCGTACCGTTTTCCTGCCGGATGTAGCTGCCAAACCGGTTGACCCGGTGATTGTATTCCCACTCGTGGTGGTACCCTTGCCAGATGTGATACATAGTGTCTTCCCCGACCACGCTCCCATTCTACGCGAGTATAACCGAACTTCGCAGAAGTGCACGCCTCATCATTAAGGTACGTGGAGCAGCACCTCGCAGTTGCTCCCACACACGGAAAGAGGTGCGTCAATGCGCAGTACCAGCGCGCGGGATTCTGCCGGGACGGGGAGCCTAAGCTCAACGGCGTGGAAGCCCACGGTAGCCCAATCTACTGTGGAGAGGATTGTCGTTTCACTCCGGACAGAACCCTCTGCCATGGTTTCAATAACCACGGGAATCGCCGGGGGAAGCTCGCCGCGGCTTACCCAAAGTGTGTGCAGAGACTCATCGTTTGGTGGTGCATGAGCCACGATCTGCAAAGGTGCATCGGAGTTGACATCGAAATAGGGGCCAGGTGCGAGCAGCCCATCATCGACCACATAGACATGCTCGACGACCTCTTGAGCACTGCGTGCCTCCATATACTGCTGTTGAATGCGCAGCGCATCGTTTGGCACTTGGTAAGGCGCGATGTACACGGCTGGCCAGGTCTCCAGCAGGATGCGCTGCCAGTAGATTGCAGGCGGCTCGCCAGCTAAAGCCGGGCCGCGCAGCACCCCCGGTTCGTAATTGTGGAGGAAAAGCGTGGTGTGATCGATCAGGAACGGCACAAACACCGGCGGCGTGATGATCGCCTCACCCGGATCGGTGTGGGCGCGGGCGCTCTCAACGATGGGCGCATACTCGTCAGCGAAATAGTCACGTGCCTCCGAAGCCAGACGGCCCTGTCGCAGTTGTGTGCCCAGCATCAGCAGCGCAATCAACAGCAGAGCCCACTGCCGCACGGGTAAGCTTTCATCCTCGTCCTCGTCAAAAAGACGTGCCACGCCAACGGCATATACGGGCAGACCGTACAATGTATGCATGACAGATGGATCAGTGCCCAGCAGCAGATAGCCCACTGCCGTGAATCCGACCAGCCCGAGAACCAGCCAGTCAACAGGCCGACGGCGCAGTCCTGCAACGATCATAGCAGCCAAAAGCAGGGTTGGTTCGAGGAGTGTGTACCCAGCCCACAGCTGCACACGTGCCATGAATCCGTCGACCTGTGCCAGCAGCAGATTTCGCTCTGGAAGAAAGGCATCGGCTGTTGATAGAGCACCGCCTGAAGGCAGACTGATGATATGCACCCAGACATACAGGCCTGTCAGTGGAAGCACCGTGCTCAGAAAACCCCACATCTTCGCGGGGACAATGAGCTTGCGCGCTGAGACGGCCTGTACCAGATAGTCAGCGGCGTAGACTCCCCCGAAGGTCACCAGAAAAGATGCAGCAGCGAAGTGTCCTTCCAATGCAAATACAGCGCTGACCCCAACCAATGCATGCGCCCACCACTTTTCCTGAGACCATGCCCAGGCAAATACCCACAGTACGCCGGATACCAACAGCATGATGAGGGAGTCATTGCGGCCTGTGTGCGAGAGCATGAACAGGCTTGATCCGGTGAAGAAGACCAGCCCGGCCCATGCGGCCTTTCTGCTTATCAGGCGCCGGATCGCATCAAACGTAAGCGGGAGGCTCAACAGGCCGAGCAGAAAGGCCAGGAGTCGCATTTGCGGCAGGCCAAGGCCAAACAGGGATGCCCATCCCTTGTACAAGCCGAAGACGATGCCTCGCCAAGGGGGGAGGGGGATATTCTGGGGCAAGAACATCATAGCCGGCGCAATCGTGCCACCTGAAAGCATGCCCGCTGCCGCACTCAGATGGAATCCCTCATCAGTCCAGACGAAGCCGGATACAGTCACATACAGGCGGATAAGAACTCCCGTTAGGATCAGCAGCAGATATGCTATCAGGTAGACACTCTCATCATCATCACGAAGCGCCAATATGATCACTGCCCACAGACCGAAAAACACGCTGAGAACATATATGCCGTTCCAGTACGCATCGAGATAGACAATGCTGATTGCGGCTATAGACAAGGCAAAAACGGCTGCAAGCCCAACGAGCGAATTGACCACACGGCGAAGCATATACCATATACGCGAGGCCTCTATTGCTCCAGCTAGAACTACGATACCAATGAGAGCAAAGGCTGTCGTCCAGATGAAAACACGGCCTGCCGTCAAGGACAGTCGGAAAAAATCACCGCGTTGTGGCGGGTATGCAAAGGTCACAAGTAGGGAAAACCCGAACCACACTGCTGCTTGGGCAACGAGCAACCTTTGTATCGTGTTCTGGGGGATATTGGGCGGTGTCACGCAAGTGTGCTCACAGCTGGGCCGGACTGGACAAGGCGTGTCGTGGGATAGGCCAAGCGAATATCTCTGTGGGTGGAGAATGCATCCAGGATAGATTGCCACAACATGTGTTCGGTTGAACGGCGCTGGCGTGGATCGCAGACGAAGCGCATGGAGAGGCGAATGCCGTTGTCAACGACCTTCATGAAGACTGCCGGCTCAAGGGTTGAATACACGATCGGGAAGCGATGCTGCGCTTCTTGTGCGTGCTGCTGTGCCCCGGCCAGCGTGCTGGCCAGCTGGTCCTCCAAGATGCGTTCTAGGGTTTGTATGGCTCGCCTGTAATTGCTGTCAAACGTGATCGTCAGGCGGATTTCATGCCAGACGGAGCCAATGCCCGAGTGGTAGTTCGACAGCGCCTCATTGAAGATCAGCCGGTTGGGAATGTGCAGCACACGGCCCGTGCTTTGGTCAGCATCCACCCACTCGCCGACCTCCAACAGGATGAAGTTGAAGAACCGAATGTCGATGACATCGCCGCGCATTCCAGCGATCTCGATCCGGTCGCCGATCTCAAACTCCTGCCGGGCGATGATATAGAACCAGGCTACCACATTCGCAATAGGATCCTGCAAGATAAGAGCAAGGCCCGCGCCGAGCAGCCCCAGGACCGTCGCCAGTGAGAGGAGCTCAGTGAAGATGATCGAACTGGCGAACAGCAGCCCCAACAGCAGCATACTGACCGATATACTGCGCCGCCACCGATGCCTGACCTGAACATCATTGATGCGGCTATCCAGAAAGCGCATAAGCGCCAGCCGCACGATGTATACGGCCAACAGGACTACCATGGCAGTGAGCAGCCGCGCAACCGTATCTGTACTCAGGCCCAGTACACTGCCCAGCCATGCTTCAAATTCTTCGATGATCATAACCTCTCCTTGTGAGGAACAGCACATTCGCACCAATGTGCCGTAGTGTATAGTAGAGTTGTATCAGGTATTGCAACTATCGGAAAGGGACACCTATATGGGCAGTTCTGCGATTACACTTGAGAACCTGACACGCCGCTTTGATGATCTGGTGGCTGTCGATCACCTCACCTTTGACATCGGCGAAGGCGAGGTGTTTGGTCTACTGGGCCATAATGGCGCAGGGAAAACGACCACTGTCCGGCTGTTAAGCGGGGTCCTTTCCCCGGATGATGGCAGCGCGCGCGTGCTTGGCCTGGACCCTCAGAAGAATGGGGCCGATCTGCGCCGCCGGATCGGTGTACTGACTGAAACTCCGTCAATCGATGAGCGGCTTTCCGCACGCGAAAACTTGACTATATTTGCCGACCTGTTCGGCATACCCTCCGACGATGTGACGCCGCGGATCGATGCACTGCTTGAACGGTTTGAACTGCTTGAGCGCGCCGCAGAGAAGACGAGCGAATACAGCAAAGGCATGAAGCAGCGGCTGGCCCTCGCCCGGACGTTGCTGCACGAGCCGGATCTTATCTTTTTGGATGAGCCCACAGCCGGACTCGATCCCATTGCAGCGCGCGATGTCCGCGACATGATCCGGCGTTTGAGCGGCGACGAAGGCCGCACCATTGTCATGGCGACCCACAACCTGGCCGAAGCACAGCGGTTGTGCCACCGGGTCGCCGTTTTGGAACACGGCCGCCTGCTTGCACTTGGCACCCTGCGTGAACTCAACGAACGGCTTGGTGGGGCACTGCGCTTTACCCTCGAACTGGATCCAACAACGTGCGAGACAGCACAACAAACGCTCAGAGCCATGGATGGTGCAACCTTCGAGCTGGAGCGCCCAGATACGCTTACTGTCACCGGTGTGCCACGGGCCCACATCCCAGAGATGATCACTGCTTTGGCTGGGGCCGGTGTCCGCCTATACCGTGTGGAACCGCAGGAAGCCTCTTTGGAAGAACTCTATTTTGCCTTACATGCGACGGAGGAACGGCGATGAACTGGCGCGGTATATTTGCAGTAGTCCGCAAGGATCTGAAGGTTGTCGTACGCAGCCCCATCATTCTGCTGCCGATGATCATCCTGCCGCTCATCCTTCAGGTTGCCATGCCAATCGGTCTGGGGGTGGCCTTTAACTTGGCCGCGGAGGCTGCTTCTGACGAGGCTGACGACATCTCGGAGTTTCTTGAGGTGATTCCAGAAGAGGTGCTGACCACGCTGGAAACCGCGGGTGAGGAGGGCACCATCCTGATTCTCTTTCTCGTGTATTTGTTTGCACCCCTCTACCTGATTGTGCCGCTGATGGTCAGCAGTGTGATCGCGGCTGACAGCTTTGTAGGCGAACGCGAGCGCAAAACGCTGGAAGCGCTGCTCTACTCGCCGCTGACAGATATGGAACTGCTCATCGCCAAGATGATGACTGCCTGGGTGGCTGCGATGGTCGTCAGCGTGGGCAGCTTCCTGATCTATGCGGTGGCAGTCAACGTTATTGCCTGGCCGTATATGGGGCGCATCTTCTTCCCTAACGCGACGTGGCTGCTGCTGGTGTTCTGGGTTGCGCCTGGTGTGGCCGCGCTCGGATTGGCCGCCACGGTGCTGATCTCGTCACGGGTGGAAACGTTTCAGGAAGCATACCAATTCGGCGGCGTGATCGTCCTGCCCGTAGTTGCGTTGATGCTCGGGCAGATCGGTGGGCTGTTGTTTTTCGGCCCGGTGTTGGTGTCATTGCTGGGAATATTTGCGTGGGGGCTTTCGGTGATCCTGCTGTTGATCGGTTATGACAGCTTCAGCCGGGACACACTGTTTGCGAAGATGTAAGCCCGGGGGACAGCCTCCCCCGGGCAGAGTCGTTTGATCTATTCGAGCAGGCGGCCAGCGACCGTGTACTCTGCGTCATCAAGCCAGGTGCGCAGGTCCTCCCGCACAGGGGATGTTGGCTGCCGCTCGATTTGCAGTTCGCCGGTTTCATTCAAAGAGAGCACGAAGTTCACGCGCATGGCCGGATCCTTGTCCGGATAGTCCGCTCGGAAGTGCGCCCCGCGTGTTTCACGACGCGCCAGCGCACCACGGAGGGTTGCTTCAGCGGCCAGCAGCGTGGAACGCAGATCGAGTGCAATGGCGAGATCCTGCCAGCCTTCACTGGTTGGACGTACGTCAACAGCAGCAGCGCGCTCACGGATGGTATGGAGGCGCTCAAGGCCAGCGGTGAGGTTTTCCTCACTGCGGACCACACCGCAGTGCTCCCACATGGTGTTGCGCACAGCCCGCTGCAGTGGACGCGTGAGCTCATCACCCTCTTTGACGAAGCTGTCCAGATCAGCAACTGCCGCCTCGATCACATCAGGCGCACGCAGTGCCATTCTGATCTGGCCGGAGTAGGCAGCCGCTGCCTCACCAGCGCGCCGCCCAAACACGAGCACCTCAGCCAATGAGTTGCCCCCAAGCCGGTTCGCGCCATGCACACCGCTGGTGACCTCACCGGCAGCATACAGCCCTTCCACATTGGTGGCGTGTGTCTCCGGATCGACGATCACACCACCCATACTGTAGTGAGCCGTCGGCGCGACCTCCATTGGCGTCTCAGAGATATCGAGCATCTGGGCTTCAAGGAACTGACGGTACATGCGGGGCAGTTTCTCCAGGATGAAATCTTTGCCCCGGTGGCTGATATCCAGGTAGACACCCCCGTTGGGTGTGCCCCGGCCCTCAGCGATCTCTGTGTAGTTAGCGAGCGCAACGCGGTCTCGGGTGGAAAGCTCCATACGGTCCGGATCGTAGCGCTGCATGTAGCGTTCGCCACTGGCATTCAGCAAGTGACCACCCTCTCCACGCACGGCTTCGGTGACGAGCGTGCCTGCCCACGTCTCCGGGTGGACCATGCCAGTCGGATGGAACTGCACCAATTCCATATCAGCCAACTGTGCACCGGCGGTCAGGGCCAGCCACATGCCATCACCGGTGTTTTCGTCACGCCGTGACGAACTCCGCCGCCACAACCGTGTATGCCCACCCGCGGCCAGGATCACAGCATCAGCCAGATAGACGGTTCGCTCCCCAGAATAGATGTCGAAGGCCAGTGCGCCGAAACAGCGTCCATCGGCTACAAGCAGGCGCGAAACGTACTGGTGTTCCTGTATGGGGATACGGCGTTCATCAGCCTTCGCGGCCAGAGTCTCGATGATAGCACGCCCGGTGTAATCCCCAGCGTAAGCTGTGCGACGGTATTTGTGCGCACCGAAGTAGCGCTGGTCAATACGTCCATCTTCTGTTCGGGCGAACTCGCAGCCCCAATCGTCAAGTTCCAAAACGGCGGCCGGTGCTTCGCGAACCAGCAGTTCGACAGTATCCGGATCAGCGAGATAGTAGCCCTCTTTCATCGTGTCCGCGAAGTGCTGCTGCCAGCTGTCTTCGGGGTCACGGGTGCCCAGTGCGGCATTGATGCCGCCCGCAGCAAGCACCGTATGAGCGTCCTTTTTTAGGCGTTTACCAACAACGATAACATCTGCACCCGCCATATCGACGGCAATTGCAGCCCGTAGACCAGCACCGCCTGAGCCGACGACGAGTACATTGCATACTTTGGTACGTAAAGTCATGAAGTCCTTCTCAACCGATAGAGAACGTTGTGATAGAAATCACGTTCAGTGTATTTAGAAAATACCAAAAGCTGCCTATCGCGATCAACTCAGGGACCAAAGATCAAGGGGTCGGCCACCCTCAGGAGAAAGTCTGGCGTCTGTGCGGGCAGTTCAAGCGCGCGTATATGCCCCATGGAATGGCCTCCAACTCAACGGAACCGCTCACATCGCCAACATAGCCTCCTCAGCCCCGCTGCGACCGTCGCTTTCGGTGGCTGGCCAGATCATACCTGCCAATGAGGCGAAGCCGGAGCCACGAGTACTCATGCCCTGCGGATAGAAACCGCTGCTGGCCAAAGCGATGCGGTTGCCCAACTTGCGCGAGCATTACATCCGATCGCGGGTCGAGGGCTGCGCCATCGAGAATGGGTGTGTTCCACGGACTGTCCGGTGCGAACAGGGGAAGATCAACGCCAGGTGGCGGTGGGCTGTCGACGTCGGCCTGCACGGCCAAATCCTCCGGGATTGGTATGCTGCTCTAAGTCGTTTCAGCACTGCCGCAGCCGGCGAGAAGAGCCGCGAGCGCGGTCACTACGACACCCAGGCCAACACGAAGATGAGAAGTAGATTGCACGGATCGCCCTCCAAGCTGATTTGCCGATCCTACTCTAGCCTGAGCGGCACCCGACGTATCGTGCAATCCGGCCTACGCTGATGTAACAATCGGCCAGGAAATATTCTCATTGTCATCTTGCAAATAAGTGGCTACACTTGGTTCAAATGTGACAACTGTGTTGAGGCTGTTGTATGTGCCCGACTGTTTGGTTTTACTTGGCTGAGATCTACCGCATCCTGGACGAGTTCCCTGTTTGCACGCTATCCACCCTTGCTGAGCGTATGGGCGTGTCAGTACAGGCAACATCGCGCATGATCAAACAGATGGCCGACAATGGCCACGTGAACCATGAGCCCTATAAAGGGGTGACCCTCACCCCATCCGGCGAGCGCATCGCGCTGAAGGTGATCCGGCGGCACCGTATCTTGGAGGCCTATCTGGTGAACGTGATGGGCTTCGGGTGGGATGAAGCCCACGATCTCACGGACACTCTGGAGCGTGCGGCCAATGACAAACTCATTGACCGGATGTTTGAGATGGCCGGGCGCCCAACACGCTGCCCCCATGGGGAGCCCATTCCAACTGCGGATGGGAGGATGCCGGTTGTGCAGGATATCCCACTGCCCGAGTGGCCAGTTGGCGAACCGGCACAGATCAGCCGGGTGAAGACCCGCGACTCAGCCCGCTTACAATACCTGGCCCGGCTGGAACTGCTGCCCGGCCAACCATTGACCATCACCGAGCATGCCCCGTTTGACGGGCCCATCCATCTGGATGTGACCGGTGAAACAGTAGCATTGGGCCGTGACCTTGCCGCCGATGTCTACCTCGCGCGGCAGTAGTCGCCCTCACCGGTCCACTCGAAGCGGGCAACACTATCTCCGGGCTCGATCAGCGCGCTGGTGATCTCGGTCACCATAGCGCTTTCCACGAATTGGTCCAGACGCAGCGCTTGCCTATCAGGCATGTAGGCCAGCACCCCCACTTCACGGAAGACGATCCCAATCCGCCCGCAGGCTTCGGGTTCTTCGAACGTATAGCGCATCACGAACATGGGCTCGCCCAACTCGTCGATTAACTGTTGGAGTGTGACGCGCCCCTCCCGGAAGAATACGTAGATGCCGTGTACGATGTCGGGCGTATGATGGTAGGCCAGCGCATACCCCGACTCGACAAATGGGTCGGAAGCAGCGTCCCATCTAATCTCGTCAGAGACTTCCCGCTGTATCATGATGAGCTCGCCGTACACCGGTTCCCATTGTTCGCGCGCGTCGTCTAAATTGCTTGCCTGTGGGGTGACGCCTTCCCAACAGGGCATGGAACAGTCACCTGCGAAAACCCGCTCACCTGCAGCGGGCGTCGGCACTTTCTGTGCTCCGGCCAGACACGCGGCCAACAGTAGACCGGCCAGTGCCACAAGAACCTGCCTCATGCCGAAACCTCCCCTGCTAACTCAAGTAGTGCCTTCTCAGTGAGGAACCCCTCAGCAGCACCGGCATCCCCGATTTTATAGGAGGCGAAAACCACCGCATGGCGGAGCGCCGGAAGCGGATCCATGCCCGCTGCGTAGAAATGCACAAACGCTGAAAAGAGCGCATCACCGGCCCCAATAGTGTTGACGATAGGCCGTGTCTGTACGGCGGCGACCTGCGTTAGCTGGCCATGCACGCACAGCAGCGCGCCTTTCTCCCCCAACCCGATCACGATGACCGGTGTGCCGTAGTGCGCACAGACTTCCCTCGCCCAAACTTCTGGCAGGGCGGGCAGCCGCTCATCAGACATAAACAACACGTCAGCATGCCGCATAAAGTCGGCGTTGTAGGGATCGTCGAGCCGCTCGATGGTGTGCACATCTGTCGCAATAGGCACACCAGCTTCTGCAGCTGTGGCCAGCATAGGCCGTGAGAAGTTGATGTTGCACAGGACCGCCAGATCGGCCCCGGCCAGCGCCGTGCGGAAGGACTGCTCGGGATAAGCTGTCTCCTGAATATCCTTGAGATCCACATTGATCTGGCGTTTGCCCGCTGAATCATACAGGATGACGGATTGAGCCGTCTGTGCCACAGTTTGCACCACGAAATCCGTGTGCAGACCCATCGTCTCAAGCGCGCTCGATGTCTGCTGACCGCCCATATCATTGCCGACTATCGTCAGCAGATCAACCTGATCGCCGAGGGTGTGCAGCGCCAGCCCAATATTGATCCCCACCCCGGCCACCGTGCTGCGCACACCATTGAACGGATAACGAACCGGCGAATACGTGATCGGGAAGCCCTCAACGCGCAGGGTGGTCTCGATATTGGTCAACCCGGAGACAAGGATGCGGCTCATGAGTCGAGCAGAGCCTCCAGAGCGAGGCGGTAGCCTATCCAGCCGAGGCCGCCGATCACGCCGCGGCACACTGGTGAGATCAACGACGTGTGGCGGAAGGGTTCGCGCGCATACACGTTGGAAAGGTGCACTTCGATAGTGGGCAGCTCCACGCCAGCGATGGCGTCACGCAGGGCGATGCTGGTATGCGTCAGGCCGCCCGGATTGATGACGATGCCGTCAGCCCAGGTGCGGGCATCGTGGATGGCATCGATCAGCACACCCTCGTGGTTGCTCTGCACCATGCGCAGCTGTAAATCACGCTCCGCAGCGAAGGCATCCAAGCGTACATTGATCTGATCGAGCGTTAAGGTGCCGTAGACTTCCGGCTCGCGTGTGCCGAGCAAGTTCAGATTGGGGCCGTGTAGGACAAGCACTTGCATAAAGTTACTCCATAGGGGGCATCATATCATCCAGAACGGCGATCACATCCTCCCGTGCAACGTCCTCCACCAGCACTGGATCGCCTATCCCACGCAGCAGCACAAAACGCGAAACGCCATCGCGCCACTTTTTGTCGTGGCGCATGGCCTCCCAAATTGCATCCGGATCCCAGTAGTTCATGTGCATCAGGTTCCAGCCTTCCAACCGGTTGACCACCTGCTGTACCAGATCCCAGTCGGCGAGACCCAACCGCCAGGAAAGCCGCGCAGCAGCCGCCAACCCGATTCCGACGGCCAGCCCATGGGCTGCTTCGTGTTTGCTGACCTTTTCAATGGCGTGAGCAAAGGTGTGCCCGAGATTCAAATAGGCGCGCACGCCCTGTTCCAGCCGGTCCTTTTCAACGAAGTGAGCCTTTACGCGGATGGCACGCGCGACCATCTCTTCCTGTGATCCGCTGCGCGGATAGTCCAACAGCCAGGGATCGCGCAGCAGGCCCGCCTTGATCACCTCTGCCATACCGTAGGTGTATTCCAGCGGCTTCAAGCGCATGAGGGTCTCAAGCGTGTCCGTGTCAGCGACGACGGCTACCGGATCCTTAAAGGCGCCGACAAGGTTCTTGCCCTGCGGCAGATTGACGCCTACCTTGCCGCCGATGCTGGCATCGACCATGGCCAGCAGGGTGGTCGGTGCCTGTAGGTAGTCCACACCACGCATGAAGGTTGCTGCCGCGAAACCCGCCATATCGCCGATCACACCACCGCCCAACCCGAGCACGAGCGTGCCCCGGTTGGCACCGGTGGCCAACATGCCATCGTAAATGGCGCGCACCGTATCAAGGGTCTTGTACGCTTCACCGTCGGGTAGAACAATCAGGTTGCTGTTGGGCAGAGCATCTCGCAGGTCTTCACCGAAGAGTGGGGCAATGGTCTCATTGGTCACAATGACGATGCGTCCATAGTCGCCAGCGATCTGGGGGATGTGCGCCATGAAGGCACCCGGACCCACGATCACTGGATAAGGGCCCTGCCCGCCGTTGATGGTCAGCTGCTGTACCATAGGCGCACAATCTCCTCGGCGATCGGTTGGGGGGCGCGGCTATCGGTTTCAACGTGGAAGGGAAACCCGGCATAGACTGGCAGCCTGCGTTGGAAAAGCTGCCTGACCCGCACCGGATCTCGGAAGAGAGGCCGATCCTGTGCACGCCCGACCCGCCGCTCGACCTCTGCCAAGGATACCTTCAGCCAGATCACCATGCTGTGTGCCAGAAAAGCATGCCGGGTGCGGCGATTCATCAATGCGCCGCCGCCCGTGGCGATCACTGTGTCCGGTTCCCAGGCTACATGCTGGCAGATTCGGGCTTCGCGCTCACGGAAGCCTGCTTCGCCTTCGTGCTCGAAGATCTGCGGAATGCTCCGACCTGCCTCTTGCACGATGACGGCATCGGTATCTACAAAGCGGAAGCCCAGCTGATCTGCAACCAATGGGCCGACTGTGCTCTTGCCGCTGCCCATAAAGCCCGCCAACACAACGTTGTGATACCTCATACCAGGGCGAGCGCCTCTTCCATGCTGTATACAATGCTCACATTCCGGAAGAGGGACCGCGCGAATTGGAGAAGCATGGTAACCATCAAAGGCGGTTCACCCTCATGATCGTAAGCAATCACGATGAGGCGATGGTCGGCACTGTAGACACTGCCGTGCACCCGTGTGAAACGAGGGATCGACCAGCTGGATGTCTCGAACTCGCGGTAGTCGGCGATGATGGGCGCTCTACTGCTGCCATGGGTGACCATATACCGGTACGCCTCGGTCAGGTCAACCCGGTACTGCTCGCCAGCGGCTTCATCCATGGCACCTTCAACCCGTACCAAGACGTATTCAGGCATTGGGGTCAGGTCAATACAGTATGACCAGCCGTCACCGGTGCGCTCAACTTTGCTGTTTTCCTGCATCATTCTCCCAATCTGTAAAGCCAAACTGCCACGCTTCATTCGCCTGCGGGAGATCATCAATGTGGCTGCGGCGCAGCGCATCAAAACGCGGCTGCATCTCAGCGAGGCTGTCGCCGCCCAGCTTCTCGAGGAGCGCATCAGCCAACACGAAAGCAACCATCGCCTCGCCCACCGGCACCGCACGCGGAACGGCGCAGTAGTCCGAGCGTTCGTAGATGGCTTCAGTCGGGTCACCCGTCGCGAGGTCGACAGTTGGCAGCGGGTTCAGCGTGGTGCTGATGGGTTTCATGGCGGCCCGTACAATAACTGGCATACCGGTCGTGATCCCGCCCTCGGTGCCGCCCGCGCGGTTTGATGACCGGTTGAGTGCGCCGTCTGTGTCACGCACAATCGGGTCATGGACGTGTGTGCCCTGCTTGGCACTGTTAGCAAACGCCGGGCCGATTTCGACTCCTTTGATGGACTGGATCGATCCGACTGCGCCCATCAACCGGCCATCGAGCTTGCGATCATAGTGCACATGGCTGCCCAATCCAGCCGGGACACCCAAGGCGACGATCTCAAACACACCACCAAGTGTATCCTTAGCCTGTATTGCCTCTTTGATGCGGGCCCGCATCTTCCCCGCGATTTGTGGATCCGGGCAGCGCACCTCGTTTTCCTCCGCGGTGGCAGCACGCCGTTCGTACTCCGCCGGATCGATGGTTTCTGGCAGGCCGGCACGCACGCCGCCGATCATGGTGACATAACCTACCACCCGGATCCCGAAAATATCCAACAGCTTCTTGCACACACCCGCTGCCGCGACCCGTGCCGCTGTCTCACGGGCACTGGCCCGTTCCAATGAGAGCCGCAGATCCGTGTAGCCGTACTTGACCGCGCCGGTCAGATCGGCATGGCCCGGGCGCGGCACGGTAAACGGGTCAATAGCTTTGTCGCGCCAGTTGCGCCAGTCGCGATTGTAGATCGTCAGGGCGATGGGGCCGCCCGTGGTCAGCCCGTTCATCACACCAGCGGTAATGTGAGCCCCGTCCTTCTCGATCTGCATACGCCCGCCGCGGCCGTAACCCTTCTGACGGCGGCGCATATCCTCGACGAGATCGTCTTCGCTGAGGGGGAGACCGGCGGGCATACCCTCCAGGATGACAGTGAGCTGGGGCCCGTGGGACTCGCCCGCGGTGAGAAATCGAAGTGGCATAAGGTTCTGCCTAATCCAGTGATGCGTTGTGTGCGGCCTGCAAGGCGATTCGGGTGGCACGCAGGCCGTCGGTGCCGGTTACCAGCAGATCGGCCTCACCCCGGATGGCGGCTGCAAAGTTGGCCAGCAGGGCGGCGTGGCCTTTATCCTGTGTGCGGCTGCGAACCGGATCGCCCGGCATATTGTGAAACGTCAACGTCTTGAAATCATCGAGCACAGCCGTGCCACCTCCGGCGAAAACTTCCACGCGCTCCTTTGGGAACGCCGGATCGCCGTAGGCAGCGTACACCACGCTGCCCAATGCTCCGCCAGCGAAGGCCATATCCAGCACAAAGCTCTGCCCGTCCGGGGCAAGATGGCCGCACACGGATGTCGGTTCAGCGCCAAGCATGCCGCAGATGAAATCGATGAAATGGACGCCTTCACCCAATAAGCGGCCACCACCCTCGTTCGGATCGTTAAGCCAATGGTTGGCTGGAATGGTGCCCGCATTCACCCGGAAGAGGATCGTCTTCGGGCCGCTGATGCGATCAAGCGCGGCCTTCAGAGCCCGGGCGGTCGGTGCGGCCCGCCGGTTGAAACCAACCGTGAGCAGCACATCATTGGCTTCCACGGCGTTCAGAACGGCCTCACAATCTGCTACGGTCAGTGCCATGGGCTTTTCCAGATAGATGTGTTTGCCCGCGTGGGCCGCAGCAACAGCCTGCTGCGCGTGCAGATGGTGCCGCGTGCTGATCAGGACCGCATTTACCTGTGGCGCGTCCAGGACCTCATGCAGCGCAGTGGTGGCCAACCCGATGCTTTCTTTCTCAGCGATCTGGGCGGCTGAAGCACTCCCACTGACCACAGCACTCAACATGAGATGGTGGTTGGCTTTGATGTTAGGGATGTGCATGCTGCGGGCGAACATACCCGCCCCAACAAGTGCGATCCCGATATCACTCGTTTTGGGTTCGGCGGCCTGCCGGATAAGGGTGACCGGCTCTTTCACTGTCTCTGTATGGCCATAGGTTAGCAGCACGGCCAACGCACCCTCTCGAACGGCCTCGTAGGCGGCTGCGGCCTGTTGTACCGGGTAGGTCGCATTGATCAGCGAGTCGACCTCAATACGCCCGGTCGCCAGCAAATTCAGGAAGGCGGCCATGTTGCGCTGTTCGGTCCAGCGCACGTAGCCGATCGGATAATCGATGCCGCGTTCCTCGTACGCGCGATCATAGCGACCTGGTCCAGCCGAGCGGCTGATCACAAAATCCAGCTCTTTGTTGTAGAAGGCAGTCCGTTCGAGGTCCATGCCCATCGCGCCGACCATCACCACGCGCCCGCGTTCGCGGCATAGGCTGAAGGCCTGATTGGTTGGTTCGCTGCTGCGGGTAGACGCCGTCAGGATCACGCGGTCCGCACCCTGACCCTCTGTCATATCTCTCACGAGTGCGTCAATGTCTTCAGGCGGGGCAGTGTGGGCACCTGCGGCTCGCTCAGCATGGGTCCGGCGTTCAGCAAGCAAATCCGTGCCGATGACCGTACAGCCAGCCGCTTGCAGGATCTGCGCTGTGAGCTGGCCGATCAGGCCAAGGCCGACAACCACCACAGTTTCGCCCAGGGTGACCTCAGCCCGGCGCACGCCCTGCATTGCGATAGCACCGACTGTGGTGAAGGCTGCCTGATGGTAGCTCACACCGTCTGGAACAGCGGCCAGAAGGTTGCTCGGTACAGCGTTAAATTCGGCATGGTTGGCGAACCCGGCGCCCGCGCCGGCTACCCGCTGGCCAATGAGCATGGTATCGCTCGCACCGATGACCTCGCCTGCGCAGGAGTATCCGGCGGGGAACCATGTATCGGCGATATCCTGCACAGCCCGCGCAGTAAAGGCGACACCCTCACGCAAGGCAAGCTGCATCGCGCGTCCGATGAGTTCAGGTTGGGCGAGAGCCTTCTTGATCAGGCTGCCCTCCCCGGTTGACTGACTGAGTTCCGTTCCGGAGGAGATCAGTGAGGCGTGCACGCGCACCAACCCACCGTTCGCGGGGACGGTGGGTGCGGGTACCTCTTTGACCATGAGTTGGCCTTTGCCATCGAAGAATACCTGCTGCATATGACCGCGATTGTACCGCAGTCAGCGAGCGAACCGCGACCCGCCCGGGGCGATGATGCGCCGCATACTGACCAGTGAATCCTGCCCGATGGCACGTGCCGAACGGATATCGATTTTGCTGCCATCCGGGCGGGGGAAGAGCATCAGGATCAATTCGCTGGAGGTCTTGCCGCTGTACGTGACAACGGGCGTGCGTTCTTTGACGCCGTAGCGCGGTGCGTACCAGCCATCGCGCACACTGGCCTCCAACGGAAACTCACCAAATGGCACGATCAGCATGCCGGGCCCTTGCTGGCTTAGCACGCGCACCGTCCGGTCACGGTCGGGTTGGGCGTCAAGCTCAGGCGGTAGATGGAAGCGCAGCGTGACATCAACTGGTACTGGTTCTCCCTTGACGGGTTCAAGCGTGTCACGTATTAACCAGAGCCGGTTGCGCTTGTCGAAGACGACCTGCCGCCGGTGAACGACACCCAACTGCTTGTAACCATCATGGGAGCCGTCCAGCAGATCATAGTCATTGTTGGAGATCCAGCGGCGGATCGCAATATGTGCGGCATCCGGCAGGGCGAACAGATCATCATCGGGAATGGGATTGATCTCCTCCGTGCCGACCTGAAGTGTGTTGTGATAGGCCGTAGAACGAAAGGCGTTGCGCTCCTCCGGTTCTGATGTGTACAGATAGCTGCCCGGATCCACGATGAAGCTTTGCCCAAATGCCTGCATGGTGAGGCTGAAGACATCGTTGTGGGCATGGCCACCGACTCCGTCTGTGCCGACACTGCCGGCATCAATGGTCATGTGCAGCGAGTCCTGCCGCATGATGTACAGGCCGCTGGCCTCCAATCCGTGCGAGCTGATCAGATCGTCAAACGTAATGGTGCGGTTGGCGAGCGCACGACCTCTGATGCGCATACCACCAGCAACTTCCACCCATGCGTCAGGGTCCGTCCCCTCGGGCTGCTCTGTTGTTAGAGTCAGCACGTCTGTATAGCGAGCGGATGCATCAGAGGCGAAGAACCAGAACGCATCCTGCCATTCGTCGCCAGCCGCAATTGACCAGGCGCGCTGTGTAGGGTCGACGAACCCGGCCCACTCTGGCGACTCGCGTTCCAGAATAATCGAGCCCAATGCCAGCAGGTGGCGATGGTCGTGTTGAGTGCGGTGTTCGTCCACATGGACAGTGAGTGGAACCAGGCGTCCGCTGTCAAAGTCCCCTATCTGTGGGGCGATGCCGTTTGGCTGTGTATAGAGCATAATGCTATCCAGCATGGTTGCCGTGCGCTGGATAGCCGGCTCAGGTACAGGGATGTCGTTGATAATGCACAGCCCGATTACATGAAGCACCATCTCCGTGACCAGGCGATGGTATCCGGTGGAGGCTTCATAGCTCAGCCCATCAGCATTGATCTGGCGGCTGAGTTCAGCCCAGATGCCATTGAGCCCCATCTCGCGCCAGCGGTCCGCATCAGTGAACTCCGGAAACATGATGCCAATGTACGCCAGGCCGGTCAGGTTGGCGATCAGATGGTTGGTGCGAGGCCAACCGTCTTCAAGGTGCTTCTCGATGTATTCGCCATGTTGGTGGAGGCTTGTCAGCCAGAGGGCGAGCACCTCATCGGTGAGCGGGTCGGCCCCATGAATACAGTACATGGCCCAGATCCAGTTCACCGCACGGATGGCGACATCCATCGGCCCGGCCCAATTCACGCCAAACTCATAGGGATTGGCCTTAATCCATGATTGGATCTGTGAAACGATCTCGCGCGCGTAGCGCTCATCGTATGTGTAGAGATACGCCTGACCCAACCGCACCGCATGGTGAAAGCGGTTTAGCTCCCACGGTACTTTGACATCGTAGCCGCCTGTTTCGCTGATCAGCTTGAGCCGTGTATGGTGCTCCAACGGCCAGCGATGACCACTCTTGAAATCCGTATGCCAGTCGATGTTGGCCCCCAGATCACGTTCGCCCGAACCTAGGATATCAAACCGGTGTTGGGCGATATGGGTTGCTTCACGCAGGGTGTGTTGGGCACTATCCATGTAGAACTGTGCGATCAGTGCAGCCTGTTCAGGGATGAGGCCAAAAAAGCGCGGATACTGTCGCATATGGAAGGCACGCGCGACGGATTTCATATCCGTGGTGACAGTCGCTGGCTTTGGCCTGCGCGGTGCCGTGCGTGAGCGAAGTTCACGGACCACGCGCTTCCAGGCGACACGGGGGAGTTCACGAGCAGGGATACGAGTCAGTTCCATCAGATTATCTCTTCATACAGGGCGACCGTTGCGGTCGCGTTGCGTTCGGCATCGAACAGGTTCAGAGCACGTTGGTAGGCGGCTTCACCCATGCGGCGGGCAGTCGTCGGATTACACAGAATCTCCACAATCGCGGCAGCAAGCCTTTGCGGGTCACCCGGTGGTACCAACAGGCCAGTCTTTCCATCGACAATCAGTTCACGCGGGCCACCGAGATCAGAGGCGACAGCGGGCACACCCATCGCTGCGGCTTCGATCACCGGGCGGGCAAAGTGCGGCACACTCGATGGGAAAACCACACAGCTGCTGGCTGCAATCACATCGGGCATATCCCGCCTGATTCCTGTGAAAATCAAAGCACGGCGGGCCTCTTCAGGCAGAGCATCAATCGCACGCTGCACAGCCTTCTGATAGGCATCCACGCCCAAAAGCCGTTTAACCATGCCTTTGACCCCACCCTCATCAAGAGGGCGCGGCGGAGGCCCCGCAACAATCACCCGGGCGTCAGGCACCTGGTCCACCAGAGCAGGCAGTGCCTTGATCAGAGTCAGTGTGCCCTTCGGTTCGGCAACACCACCGAGCATCGCCACGATGGGTGTGTCGGGGTTCAACCCGACCTCTTCGCGGAACGTGCTGCCAGTCAACGAGCGGTCGAACATGTTAAAGTGCACAAAGTTATACACAATCCGCAGCCGCGGATCGCCACCGGGCATGATCTGATCGGCATCATTCTGGCAGATCGCCACAAGCCTGCAGGCCGTTTGTGCCGCTACCTTCCTGATCCACGCGCGGCGCAGTCCGACATAACCGGAGTGCAGCGGTTCGCGTATATGCCAGACAACCGGTCTACTTTCAAGTTTACTGGCAATTGCGGCGGATACCAGCGTTGATGAGTTGAGATGCACAATATCCGGTTCGAATTTCTTAACGATGCGGCGTAGATGATAGATACTGCGCGGGATGCCTACGAGTTTGCCGGGCAGCCGCCACAGATCGCGCCCGCCATACCATTCGAGGGTCGTATGGCTGAAGTCTGTTGCGCGGCGCTCCACATGGGTTTCGATGCCTTCCGCCCGGTAGAGATCGACCACAGGCCCGTCCTTGAGCGTAACAACGACAGGCTCATAGCGGGAGCGGTCCAACTTCTGCAGCAGGTACAGCAGGCTCAACGGGGCCCCGCCGATTCCTCCTGCATGGTGAATATAAAGAATACGCTTCATCTGACGTATTGTAACAGAAACGGGCAGCGCGTGTGGCTGCCCGTGGAATAGGTGTCACGAACGGTCAGGGTCGCTCTGCCAGAACCAGCGGTATCGTGAGTGTCTCGCCATCGCGGATGATCGTCACATCGATTTCCTCCCCGACGCTGGTATTGGCGACCAGAAAGCCAACCAGCTCATCGAAGTTGGTGATGGGTACACCATCAATGGCGATGATGATATCACCGCCCAACGTGATGGGCGCACCGCGGAAAGCCTCGGTCTGCGAACCGCCGCGCAGACCCGCCCGGTCGGCTGGCCCACCGGGCTGCACATCGGTGATGAGCACGCCCTGCGAAACGGGAAGGTCAAACTCCAGCGCCAGATCGGCCAGAGTGATCTCCCCACCAAGTCCGGAAATACCCATGAAAGGATATTGGACCTCGCCCCTTTCAATTAGCTGGGGCGCGATGCGCTTCACGGCGTTGACAGGCACCGCGAACCCGATGCCACTATTGGTGCCCGTCTCACTCCGGATTGCTGTGTTCACCCCGATCACCTCACCCTGCGAATTGAGCAGGGGGCCACCGGAGTTGCCAGGGTTGATCGGTGCATCCGTCTGGATGATGAGCGGGTTGCTGAAACGCTGCACGCTCGGCAGGGTCCGCCCCACGGCACTGACAATGCCAACGGTCATACTGTTGGAGAGGGCAAACGGGTTACCAATTGCGATAGCGCGCTGGCCGACCAGAACCTCATTGCTGTCACCCAAAGACACGGGGACCAGTGTATAGCCCTCCGGTGGGTCGACCTTGATCACAGCCAGATCAGCAAATGGGTCTGTCCCGATGATATCAGCATTGAGCACCATGCCGTCATCAAATGTCACCCGGATGGCCTGCGCGCCTTCCACCACATGGTTGTTCGTGACGATATACCCTTCCTCATCGTAGACAAAACCGGAGCCGTTGCCTATGTCAAGCAGGTCGGCCCCGCCTGCTTCTGCACTCACCACAATGCTCACCACTGACGGGCTGACACGCTCGTAGATATTGATCAACAGCAGTTCTTCGGCGTCTGCCTCGGCGATAAACTCAGGCGGCAGCGGTGTGGGCGTCTCGTCAACGAAAACTGCCGGAATTAAGTCTATTGGCTCCTCACCTACTGTGTTAGTTGAGCCCTCTGTCGTTGGTGTGACCAGTGCGCCACATGCCAGAACAGAGGCGACAAGCGCCCCCAATGCCACACCAGTCAGTCCTCGCTTGCCCATGATTCTCTCCATCACTATTCTCTGTCACGTTCGCGCACAGGATATCCGCGTATGCTGGCCAGCTCACGGAACAGTGCGCGTTCTTTGGCACTCAGGTCAGTGGGGACCTCTGTGTGTACACGCACATAGAGGTCGCCGAACCTATCCGGCTCACGGACATTTGGCATGCCGCGTCCCCGCAAACGGATCAACTGACCGGGCTGCGTGCCGGGCTGAATCTTCAAGCGAACCGTGTCACCGCTGATGAGTGCCAGCTCCACCTCACCACCGAGGATCAACGTGTACATATCGACCAGCACATCATAGTACAGGTCGTCGCCATCGCGCTCGTAGTCCGGGTCGTCGTGCACAACCACATTCAGGTACAGGTCACCGCGCTGACCACTACGGTTTACGGCTCCCTTGCCCGCAATCCGGACTTTCGTGCCGGTCCGCGAGCCCTGAGGGATCTTCACCTGAAGGCGTTGGCTGTCCAAAGTAACAATACGGGTTGTTCCGAAGTATGCTTCTTCAAGTGAGATCTCGACAGTGCCTTCTACGTCCTGAGCGGCAGCGCGCCGCCCGGCGAACATATCCTCAAAGCTGCCCAGTCCCGCTTCGCGCATCCGACCCCCACCGAATGGTGAGCCGCCGCCGAAAATCGTTTGGAAGAACTCACTGAAGCTGCCCGCATCCGTGTACTCAACACGATAGCCGCCTGCACCGGGTGAACCCGCCATCCACTCAGACCAATCAAATCCGCCGGGTGCACCACCCTGCTGGGCCCATTGGTGATAGCGCCGTCCGAGGCGGTCATATTTGGCACGCTTTTCCGAGTCACTAAGGACCTGGTACGCCTCATTCAGCTCTTTGAACTTTGCTTCTGCGTCAGGGTTGTCCGGATTAAGGTCCGGGTGATATTCACGAGCCAACCGGCGGAATGCCTTCTTGATTTCAGCTTCATCGGCGCTGCGTGGCACGCCCAGGATTTCATAATAATCTTTGTAGTCCATACCACTTCCACCAGATATAATGCGCTGTTTCCTAAGGGTTGGAAACAGCCGTGCTTATGATATCAAACATGAGTGTAGTGTTCGGCTGGTCAGGCCGCCAGCGCATCCCGTTGATTTTATGCTTCACTAATGCGAGTTACAGGGCTTCGAGCCAGGCGACGCCGGCCTGCGTGAACTTCTGTACGAAGCGGTTAAGTAGGTCGGTTAACTCACCGGGTGTCGTGTAGGACCACAGCTGGTCTCGCCCGGAGTAATGCAGCATCTCACCGGGCAAACTGCTCACCCGGCTGTTAAGACGGCCCTCCCATGCAGGCTCAGGCATCATGGTGCTCGGGTCAGCCAACCGGAAGCGGTCCAGTATGATAACAAAGATGTGTTGCTCAGACTGCGGCAGGCGCAGCGCCCACTCATCGTGTTCAAAGTGAACCCGCGCGATGATATCCGGAGTGAGGTACTTGATGAAGCGTACGTTGGCCTTGTATACATCAGCCAGTTCGGCCATCATGACCTGCTTGTCGGGCGGCACAATAATGTCACTGCTGCGCAGAGCGTACCCCAGTTCACCAAGGGGGGCTTCAACATGGGTGATCACAGGCTGGCTGAACGCGGCCTGCAGCGCGGCGATGTCCGCAGGGTCGTCAGCTTCAGGCGTGTGGGGTAGTTCCCACAGATAGCTGTTGATGCGTGGCATGGATTGATCCTCTGATGACAGGCTCTCATCTGATGATACCAGCGTCTTCTCCTGACAAAAAGCTGAGCTCCCACAGATCGTTATGGATTTGTTACTCTGGTCATCTGATGGTCGTGCACCCTCACCCCGGACAGCTTGTACGATGGGCTGCGGGCCCCACTCGGCTCGACAGGCGTCGCCGGCGGTCTGTGCGGAGTGGATGCGATCTGTTCATGCGATGACGCCTATGGCAAAAGGCCCCACTCCAAGCGGAATGGGGCCTTTTGAAAACCGGAAGCTGCTGCCTTACTCAGAGAACCAATCGAGCACATTGCTCAGGAAGAGCTCACGGCTGGCGTTGCTGAACCACTGCAGCGGCACAATGGTATAAACCACTTTGCTGTCACTCGTGGGTTGTGTAGCGACAACGGCAGGTGAGTCGCGGCGAGCGCTGTTTGGCCCACGCACAAATAGAACTGTCGTGCCTTCCTCCGGCTGCACGATATCCGGGCGGACACGGCCAAACACGTTGAGTTCCAGTGCATCGCTGGCGAAACCATCCGTTACCGGGTGGTCTGTCTCAACGACGATGTCGCCCATTGGACCCCAGTCCTGGCAGGTGGAGGCAACGGTCACACCGAAGTTGCCCTCGATAAAATCGTAGTCATTCAGGTTGCAGGTCAGCGCATAGGCGACTGAGCCGCCTTCAATGAGAAGGTTGCCACCCTGCTGGATGTACTCTTCCATGGAGTCGAAGGAGGCGCGCTCAGGTGCATCACAGCAGTCATCACCGACCGTCCAGATGACTGTTGTGTACTCGGCGAGGGTGGACTCAGCTGGGATGCCATCCCCCCCCGTGTTCCAGGTGTCGTAGCTTAGGCCCAGCGCATCCAGCGACTCGCCGATCTCGTCGCTGCTGGTAAAGCTCGCCTGGCCGGACAGCTTGTCCTCAATGACGATCAGGATGCTCTGCTCTTCAACAGGGACGTCAGTGGGCTCCACAGTGGCTGTGGGTTCAGCCGCTGGTTCGTCCGTTGGCTCTTCTGCCTCTTGCTCTTCTTCAGGGGCCTGCGTGGGCGGGTCGGTGGGCAGCGGGGCGATCTCGCCACCGTTGTCGTCACCACCGGTATCCGCGCCATCGGTGCCGCTCAGCGCGCCACAGGCCAATGTGGCACTAAGAAGTGCTGCCAAAACTATCCAGATAATGGAACGCTTGGCCAGATTATTCATCAGGAGTGCTCCTCGGCATTCTACAGATTGTCGCGAGCATTATAGCATGACTGAACAGTGAGGGGCTATTCCGGCAGGGGTGAATTTGCAAGGTAGAATAGGAGGTAAGGAGGTGCACTATGCAGAAATGGGAATACTGTGAACTGGTCAACCGTACGGTCACGCTGCTGGGCAAACGCGGCCTACGTCGGGAGTTCAAACTAACCGAACGTGGTGCCTGGGATGAGCTCGGTGATGAGGGATGGGAACTGGTGAGTGCCGTCCACGAGCCTGATGGTGAGGTGCACTACTATTTTAAGCGTCCGCAGTCCGAATAGGGATGCGCATGCGCCTAGCACTCGCTGCCCTGGTCGCCATGCTGATAGCCGTGCCCGCTGCGGCACAGACGGGCCGTCCATCGTTGCTGGCCGAACAGACGTACGGCACGGAGCATTTTCTGCTGCACTACACGCTCACTGGGCCTGACGCAGTTCCAACTGATGCGGATCGGGATAATGATGCCCCACCACCGTATGTGCAGCAGGTCGGCGACCTGCTTGAAGAGGCATGGACCGTACAGGTCGAAGAATGGGGATGGGCTGTGCCCCCTGCTGATGGTGAGTTGGGCGGCGATGAGCGGCTGGATGTCTATCTTGTGCAGCTGCTTTCCACAGGGATTGCGGGCTATGTCAGCCCGGAAGGGGGCATTGTCCGCGATAATCCCAACACGAGCGCGGTCGAGCTGGATGCCGCGTACAGCTACATGGTTCTGGACAATGATTACGCCGAACTGGCGGAACTGGATCCCGGTGCTGATCGCGATGAATTCCTGGCGGCAGTGGTCGCACATGAGTTCAACCACATGCTGCAAAGCGGGTATGATGCACGTGATCCGCTGGATTGGCTCTACGAAGCAACGGCTACGTGGGTTGAGCAGGAGATGACGGGGTCTGATCTGGCAGAGGGGTATCTCCCCTACCTGCTCAAAAACCCCGACTACTGTTTCCCGGCAAGCAGCGGACGGGGCGGTGATGGGCTTCGCTGGTATGGTTCGTGGCTGTTTATGGCGCATCTGGCGGAAACCTACGAACCGGAGCTCGTTCGCCTGATCTGGGAGGAGACGCGAACCCGCACAGCCTATGACGCGTTTGATTTCGCGTTGGGCGCATACAACACGACCTTGGAAGAGGAAGCGGCAGCGTTTGCGGTAAACAATCTGCTGCGGGCTTATGAGGGGGGCAGCCGCTACCCAACCGTTCGGCTGGAGGGCGAGTTCACGCTGGGCCGGTTCCGTCCGGCTGATGGTGTGCAGTCACTGGGTGCCGATATCGTCCGGCTGGTGGGTGACGAACCCCTGATCTTCTCACTGTTTGAGACGACAGCCGATCTCTCGCTGGTTATTGTTGGCGTGAAGGAGGACGGTACGGCGGATGTCTTCACGGATGGGCCGTTTATCGCGGTCGATATCCCCGCGTACGCAGATGCCTACGCAGTCATCGTCAACAATCAGCGCGCCCTGGCCGGATGCCCCACTGCTGACTACCGTTTGAGTGGCCAGCGCTTTGGTGAGGAAACGTCGCTCACCCAGGTGGATGCATCGGTCGAGGCGGCTAACTTCGCTGAGCCGGTAGTCGGGGATACCGCTGGCGAACCGCAGGGTGTGCTGCGTGTTGACAGACCATACATCAAGCCGGATACGATCCGGGTGGTGGAGCGCCCTGAGCAGATCACGGCCCAGTTCGACCCGCTCATTCCGGATACCCCTGCGGGCTACACGATTGAGCTGGCAGCGACCCGTGCCGCCGAGACGTATGGCTCACTTGAACCGTTCTATGTGCCTGACGGCGGACAGACTGTAATCTACGAGTACGCCAACCCGGATGGCGAATGGCTGCGGCTTACGCAAAGCCCAACCATCTATGGTGATGCCCGTGACTGGCTCGACGATATTGACTACATCTCACCGGGGGAGACCATCATGATCGGTGAGATAGAGGTGCTGGTTGAGGATCTTTCCGATGAGGATGGCAGTTGGTATAGTGCCACACTCATCGTGCCGGCCGATGGCAAGAACCTGTTTGTGGTGGTGGATGGCAGTGAGTCGCAGGCTGTGGTCGAGGCGATGGGCGAAGCGGTTATCGCTGCCGCAGCGGATGAGGGCGCTGTGGTGATACCCACACCGCCCTATCCCGGTTACATCACCGAGCCTGTTTCGCCCGAGGAGCGAACCCGGTTGATCGGCATAAGCCGCACTGCACTGCTTACCGTATGCATTGTAGGTATCGGGTTGAGTGCGCTGGCAGTTGCCGTCACAGTGGTGCTCGCGAACCGGGCCATCCCGACTACCGAACGACCGCAATAGTCAGGCCGTCACCGAAGGGAAGTATCATGCCGGTCAGTCGCTCGTCACGAGCGACTGTCTGGTTGAAGGCACGCATATTGCGCACACCGGGCTCATCTTGAGCGTCCGGATCGATCACCCGGCCGCGCATGAAAGCGTTATGTGCTGTGATCAATCCGCCTGGGCGAACATGGTCCATTGCCCAGGCGAGATAGGCCGGATAGGAGTCCTTGTCGGCATCGATGAATACAGCATCCACCGTCTCATCAATGCTGCGCAGATGGTCAAGCGCAGGCCCTACGTGAATATCCACCTTTTCAGCGAGACCGCCTTCCTCAAAGAGTTGGCGAGCAACCTGGGCATGATGTTCGTCAGCTTCAAACGTAATCAGCTTACCGTCGTCAGGCAAGGCCCGTGCGATCCAGGTACCGCTGTACCCGGCCAGTGTGCCGATTTCCACCACTCGTCTGGCACCGACAGCGGCCATCAGCACCTGCAGCATGCGGCCTTCTTCCGGACGTACTCCAATGGTTGGCAGCCCTTCCTCTTCCGTGCGCTGCCGGATGCGAGTCAGGTGGTCGTCTTCCACTGCAAACAGGTTTCTGACGTAGTCAAGTAGTGCTTCATCCATTGTGTGAGTGTCCTCTCAGGTAGGTGTGTTCATAACGGTGCGCAGTCGCCCCTCAAACTCGCTGAGCATGATGGCCGTTGCGCCCCAGATAACATGTTCGCCATAGCGATAAAAGGGTACATCCAGATCGTAACCGTGCAGATTCCACTGCTCCCGGTCCTTAATGGTGTCATCAAGCAGAAGTCGCACGGGCATCTCGATGACATAGGCCACCTCCACGGGATCGATGTTAAAGGCGGGCCGGTCGGCTGTGTACGCGACATAAGGGGTCACTTCAAAGTCGCTGACGTTCACATAGAGCGGTGTCAGGCTGCCGAGCACATCCAACACCGTACAGATGCCGATTTCCTCACACGCCTCGCGCAGAGCCGTTTCCTGCGTGGTATCATCTTGGGGCTCATGACGCCCCCCCGGCAGGGAGATCTGCCCACTGTGGGACGAGAGTGTATCTGTGCGGCGGGTGAGCACAAAGGTCAGCTCACCGGCGTGGTGGTAAAGGAGCACCAGCACACCCGCCTGCCGGGCATTTCCCGGTTTTTCGATAGGCCGCCGCATACGCCGTGATTGGGGAATCATGCGCGCCCAGGCGGAATGGACATCAAAGTCAGGGAGGGTGAGGGCTTGACGGACAGCAGTAAGCGATACATCCATAGAAAGCTCCCGATAACGAGTCGGATTGGTCTGATTGTAACGCAGATGTGCTTGGCTGCCGGTCTGCTGTTGAGCGGCTGCGGCATAGTGCCAGAACCAACTAAAGTGGAGCCTACCCCCACAGCCATAACGGCCACACCGCGGCCACCGGATACTGCTGTCCTCCCCACGCAGACTGCTGAGCCACCGGATGCCCTTGCGCAGCCCCTACCCGATCCACCTACCCGTGACGCCGCAGACATCGCGCGCAGGCTGCTGGGTGTGGAGGTGGATTCGGCACTGCCCGCACAGCAGACTTGGGTCGTGGGCCAGCGTGATACCTTCAATGTCACGACGGACGGCGGTTTCACCACAGTTGAGGCGGAACTGGTTTACATGTCAGGTTTGGTGCATGCCTGGGTGCAAACCGGAGCACTCTACAATGCCGGCCAGCTCCGTGCCCAGGTGGACCGTTTCGCGCAGGAGATCGTGCCTTCTGTGACTGACGTGTTCGGCGGTGTGGAGCCTATGCCACTGCACATCCTGCATACGCAGCAGCCCACCGCAGGCTACGCCGGATACTACACCAGCCGCAATGAATGGTCACAGGAGGCCGTGCCGACTTCGAATGAGCGGGCCATGTTCGTGATGAATCTGGCTTTTGCGCCGCCGGGCACACCGATGTATCTCACCACACTTACCCATGAGCTCCAGCATCTTGTGCATTGGCGTGCTGATCGAAATGAGGACACATGGATCAACGAAGGGCTTAGCGAAACAGCCCGGATTGTGTCGGGGTTGAGCGGCTCGCCCGCTGCGGACAGTTACCTGGCGAACCCGACCATTCAGCTTACAACGTGGCCTGACTCGGGCACGACCCCCCACTACGGCGGGGGCTATCTGCTGGGCACATATCTGCTGGACCGCTTTGGTGAGGATGGCATCCGAATACTGGTTGCTCATCCGGAAAACGGGATGGCTGGCATTCAGGGCATGCTCGATGTGCTGGGCACCGGCCTGGACGCTGATACGGTGTTCATGGAATGGGCCGTAGCAACACTCGCTAGTGATCCATCCTTTGTCGAATTCCAGCCCGGGGCCAGCGTAGCCCTCAACCAATACGGACTGCACTACGTAGAGGTCGATGGACCGGTGGCTTTCGATGGCTCTGACCAGGTGACCATCGTGCCGGTTGACCTGGACGGCACGGCCTGGTGGTCCAATCGCGGCGACGATATGGATTCCATGTTGACTTACGCCTTCGATCTGACTGGGGTCGCAGAGGCTACACTCAAATACGATGTGTGGTTCGCTATCGAGGAAGGCTGGGACTATGCCTATGTGCAGATCTCCACGGACGGTGGCGCGTCATGGGACCTGCTGGAAACACCGTACACGACCCGTGCCAATCCGAACGGACTGGCCTATGGACCGGGCTATTCAGGCTACAGCACGAACATCAGCCGGGACGGCTGGCTGGCTGAATCGCTCGACCTGACACCCTATGCAGGCGGAGAGGTATTGGTCCGCTTCGAGATGTTGACCGATGATGCGGTCAATGAGCCCGGCCTGCTGCTCGACAATCTCAGTGTGCCCGAAATCGACTTTGCGGATGATGTCGAAACTGATACCGGTCTATGGGAGGCAGCAGGCTTCGCGCGAATTGACAATGTCCTGCCGCAGACGTTCGCCGTGTGGGCCGTACTGCCTGAAGGTGATGTGGTCCCGTTGGCCCTTGATGAAGGCAACCGCGCTGAGCTAATGCACAGCTCAGCGGCCGTACTGATCATCACCGGGCTGACCCGCGACACGACTCAGCCCGCGACATACACACTCACCCTGCGCTAGTGCCCCCTATCCCGAACGCGGCGTAGGGGTCGGTACTACATCTGCATCACTGCCAACCGTGATGAGCGCGTAAGGCGTTTCACCGAATTGGTCGCCCTCAGGGCTGCGGATTTGGAATACGGCTTCCTGCTCGCTGTTGAGAGGCGCTTCACTGTTGAGTGTCATCGGTATGGTGATCGTGGTTTGCTCGCCCGGTCCAACTTCTGGCAGCGGAGTCTCTGCATCGACGGCCTGTAGAAAGCCCCCTCCTATCTGTATCAGTGTGTAACTGCTGTCCCATGTGCAGGTCCCCGTATTTTCGATCACCCAGCTCTTCTCCACCATCTCACCGCCGAGCACCACGGTGCCATCTGCCAACGTGGTGCTCTCGACGACGATGGCTGCGTTGGTACAAGCAGCATCTTCCCCAGTGGGTTCGACGGGTGGCTGCGTGGGTGGCTGGGTGCTGGCGGGCGTCGTCGTGTCGTCGCATCCAGCAACAGCCAACAGAGTGATGACCAGCAGGGTGATGATGAGTCGTTTCATGCTGAAGATCCTTTCTCACAAAGAGGAACAGGCGGCGCACCCCGTAGGGCCACGCCGCCTGTAGGGGCTGTTTGGCTGCTCAGGCGACCTGGATCTCGCCCTTCTTGAGGGCTTCAAGTTCTGTCTCAAGCCGCTCGCGTTCCTGCTCGATGGCGGAACGAACGTCGCTTACGACTTTCTCGGCTCGCTGTGAGATATCATCGCGGAGTTCTTCACCGGATGAGGGAGCGAGCAGAATACCGAGCAGAGCACCGATCAGTGCGCCAATAAGCAGCCCAGCCAGAAAGTTAAGTACACGCTGCATGGTGTTACCTCCTGAAACTGGCTTCTCTGTCCCCAAACCGGGGACAGGCTTACACTGACATTATAGCATACCGCTTAGCTGGTTTGGTCCATGATGGACCTATATTCCTGTATAGATAGGTCGCGCCAGGTTCCGGTAGCAAGGTCGTTGAGGCTGATCGGGCCGACTGCTACACGCACGAGACGCAGTGTGGGGTGGCCGACAGCGGCTGTCATCCGGCGCACCTGGCGGTTGCGCCCCTCCGTTAGAGTGAGCGCGATCCAGGCGGTAGGCACATTTTTGCGATAGCGGATCGGAACCGGGCGCGGTGGCAAACCGGGATCATCGGGGAGGCGTTCAACCTGGGCCGGGCGCGTTTGCCCACCCTTGATCAATACGCCCTGTCGTAGGTTTTCCAGCGCTTCGTCAGAGGGGATATGCTCCAGCTGAGCCCAGTATGTCTTGGGCAGCTTGCTGTGTGGATGGGTGATACGCTGGTTAAGCACACCGTCATTGGTCAGGATCAGCAGTCCCTCGCTATCCTTATCGAGACGCCCTGCCGGGTAGATGTCCGGGATATCGATGTAATCGGCCAGGGTCGGGCGATCCGCGGCATCCGTGAACTTGGTCAGGACACCATACGGTTTGTTGAAGACTATTGTGACCATAGGTTGCATATCTCCCCTGTGTAGTACGATAATACAGATGCAAACACGCGGATGCAGGATTTGGCCATGCCCCACGACGAACAGGATGAGCGAACCAGCACCGGGAAGCTGAACTCGCAGCAGCGACAGGCTTTTACTGTGCCTACTGTTAAAGGCTACGGAATGCGCTTTACACCCCACGATATTGACTTTCAACCGGTGCCCAGCCACTATCATCGCATTGAAGATCCGGATACCTGGTTTGTGCTGTTCAAATTCGCTGAACCAGCTCCGCGCGTTACGCTTGGGCTTGTCATCTACGACGATGTGGTGATGGGACGTGGATCGGATTCGGGCAAGAGCATGCCGGATGTCGATCTGACCAATCTGGATGCCAAACAACTGGGCGTGTCGCGCCGCCATGCGCTGATTCGCCCGACGGGCCGCAATCTCTTTTTGATCGATCTTGGCTCGACCAACGGTACCTACGTCAACACGATCCCTGTGAGCAAGGGCATGGCACAGGCCATCCGCACAGCCGATACAGTCTCGCTGGCCGGGCTGATCTTTGAGGTAGAGATCGTCGCTACCCCAGAGGACGACGTGACCGCCGCCGATCTTCGCAGTGTTGACTATGCCTCCGAAGATGACCCGCTGCATCCCCTTACGGCAATGATCGCAGGCTTCTCCGACGTGCCCGCCGAATCCCCAGGCGAGAGCACACTTATCATGGATCGCGAAGATGATGACACGCTGCCACCGGCCAACCGCAGCGAGCAGTCTCGGCTTTCCAGACTCCGTGCGTCCATGCGTAAAGAGGACTCGGACGAAAACGAAAACCGCCCGTCTTAGTCTCTAAGAGGGCGGTTTATTGGTCTGAGTGTGCGACTGCTATGCGGCAGCTTTGGCCTCTTCAACAATCGCGCTGAATGTCTCCGGATCATACACAGCAATATGGGCCAGCACTTTGCGGTCAAGCTCGATGTTGGCTTGCTTGAGTGCATGAATGAACCGGCTGTAGCTCATGCCGTTCTGGCGAGCCGCGGCATTGATGCGTGTGATCCACAGACGGCGCAGGTCACGGCGGCGGGCACGGCGGTCACGGTACGCATACCACAGTGACTTCATCATCGCCTCGTTGGAGCGACGGAACAGCCGGCCACGCGTACCGTACTGGCCTTTTACCGACTTGATAACCTTCTTGTGGCGCCGCCGGGTGACGGTCCCCCCTTTTACTCTCGTCATGATAGATCCTTGTTGTTGTGTCTAGGCGTGTTTAGCGCTTGCCCTTACCCCGGCTGCCCGGTGTGGAAGCCTTGGTGCTGTACTTGCTCAGGTAGGGGGCCAGCTTTTTGATCCGGCGTTTGGCGGCAGGATTGGTAACCTCCTGCATGCGATCAAAACTGCGGCGTGCGCGCTTGGCCTTGTTGCGGCGTAGGTGGCTCTTGGGCCCTTTCGTACGCATGATCTTACCGGAGCCGGTCACCTTGAAGCGCTTGGCCGTCGATTTATGTGTCTTCAGCTTGTACTTCTTACCCATCGTAAGTCTCCTCGTTCACGGCAGGAAAAGGCCGGATGCCATTGCATCCGACACAGACCGCCATCTTATTTTAGCTGGTAGAAGACGTGCGGACTTCTACTCCTTAGCGGGGGCGAGCACCATGAGCATCGTGCGCCCTTCCATACTGGGATGCTGCTCCACCTCGCCTACGTCAGAGAGCTGTTCGGCGACGAAGTCAAGCTTCTCCCGGGCGATCTCCGGATAGGTGATCTCACGACCCCGGAAGCGGACCCGCACTTTCACCTTCATTCCGGACTCCAGCCACTTGCGCGCATTCTTGATGTAGATGTTCAGGTGGTGGTCATCAGTTTTCGGACGCAGGCGGATTTCTTTTGTTTCCTGGGTCTTCTGCTGCTTCTTGGCGGCCTTTTCTTTCTTGGCCTGGTCATATTGGAACTTGCCATAGTCCATAATCTTGACCACTGGGGGGTTGGCGCTGGGCGCAACCTCAACCAGGTCAAGGCCAGCCTCATCAGCGAGCCGCTGTGCTTCGCGAATATCGACTACTCCGGCATTTCCGTCTGTGGTGATTAATCGGACTTTATTCGCACGGATGTCGCGATTGACCCTGTACTGCGTCTTACTTATTTTGACCCTCCTAAATTGGATAGCTAAATACGCGCGTGACAGAACTCACGCCTGATAGAAGAATACCATACGGGCCGTGGCTGAGTCAACTTTGTGCAGTATTGAACACAGCACACAGATGGTGTATAATGAGAGTAAGATTGGAATGGTTCTAAAAAGAGAAAGACTATAAACAAAGTATGAATGATCTCCTGTGCAGCAATCCCCTTATCAAAGGCATGCAAGATGCTGGAGTCCGGCTGACGGCGCAGCGCATCGCAATAGCCCAATGGCTGCACCACAGTGGCCAACACCCGACATCACGCGAGGTGCATGCCGCCATGCTTGAATATCACCCGACCATGAGCCTCGCGACGGTCTACAACACGCTTAGCCTGCTCGTGGAGCTCGACCTGATCCATGAAGTGGGCAGCATTGAAGATGGCAGCATGCGCTATGAGCCGAACAACTCACCGCATATCAATCTGGTATGTAAGGGATGCGGCACTATTCTGGATGATTTTGCGTTCGACATGAGCGCCGTAAAAGCGTCAGCGGCGGCTCATAACTTCGCTGTACACGACGCCAGCATTACGGTACACGGTCTGTGTGAGGCGTGTGCCACCCAGCAAGGAGATATATCGCATGAGTGATGTAAGCTGCGCGGATGAACTCGCTGACACGCTCAAAGAAGAACCGGCGGTAGTTGCCGCACATTATGACGCAGCTGCCGCCACGCTTGATATTGACTACGATGCCAACCACCTGCCAGCTGAACGGGCACAGAAGTTGGCCCGTGCAGTATGGCAGCGGATGCGTGCCCGCCAGACTGATAGCTGCGGCAACCAACCCAACTGCGAGGAGTGCACTGTCTCTCTGCAGGTGGCAGCAGCCACACCAAGCGGATATACGATCGCCCAGCAAGGTCCCCGTCCCGGTCACATTGAACATGTGACCGTTGGTGAGACACACCTGCCTGCTTGGGTGGTGACAATCCGGGACTGGCTGTCCACCGAGCACATCGAAGCCATTCTCGTTGGTGTGACCTTCATCACGATGATAGGTGGGCTGCTCAGCGAGAATCTGCTGGAAGCCCCCACACTCACCATGGTGTTGTTCGCGCTGAGCTACGCAGCAGGCGGATACTTCGGTCTGCGCGCCGGCCTCGAAACGCTGATGGAACTCAAACTGGATGTTGTCCTGTTGATGGTTCTGGCGGCTGTCGGCGCGTGGATCGTGGGTGCTCCCTTCGAAGGGGCGCTGCTGTTGTTCCTCTTTTCGCTCTCGAATGTGCTTCAGAACTATGCGCTTGACCGCACACGCACGGCCATACAGTCACTTGTCAAGCTGCGGCCCACTGAGGCCCTTGTGGAGCGTGATGGCGAAACCCGAACGATGCACATCGAGGATGTACGTGTGGGCGATGTGATCATCGTGCGGCCTGGCGACCGCATCCCGATGGACGGCACTGTTATCGAGGGTGAAACGACGGTGGACCAATCAGCTATCACCGGCGAGTCGGTGCCTGTGTCCAAAACCGTCGATCAGGAAGTGCTTGCCGGTACGATCAATAAGGATGGCGGCATCAAGGTGCGGGTTGACCGCCGCGCTGCCGACTCGACTCTATCTCGCGTTATCAAGCTGGTGGAAGAAGCACGCACGGAAAAAGCCGAGACGCAGAGCTTCCTGGATACGTTTGAAGAATACTATGCGTGGTTTGTGATCGCGCTGACAGTTGCCGTGATCGCGGTGCCGGTCTACTTCTTCGGTGAGGGCTTTGATGCGGCCTTCTACCGCGGCATGACAGTATTGGTTGCGGCTTCACCATGTGCCTTGATAATCAGTACACCGGCTGTCATCCTCTCTGCAATCGGCAACGGGGCACGGCGGGGCATCCTGTTTAAGGGTGGCATTTATGTTGAGAAGGCTGCTGGGATTAAAGTGGTAGCCATCGACAAGACGGGCACCCTGACCTATGGCAAAGTCCACGTGACGGATATCGTCCCGGTCGATGGGGTCAAGCGCGAGGACATGCTTGTCGCTGCCGCTGCGGTAGAAAGCCGTTCTGAGCACCCATTGGCACAGGCCATCGTGCAGGCCGCCAAACAGGCTGGCATGCAAATCCCTGAAGCGACCGGGTTTCAATCAGAGGCGGGGCGTGGCGTCCGTGCCACAGTGGGCGACCGGCAGGTGCACATCGGCAGCCCGCGCTACTTTGCTCAGTTCGCCGAGCATCCGCTCAATGAAACGCTGCATGCACTGCAGTCCGAGGGCAAGACAGTTGTCATGGTGGCAGAAACCCGTGACGGCGTCACGCTGGAATTGATGGGTTTGATCGCGCTGGCAGACCAACTACGTGATGATGTGGCCAACATCCTCGATGCGATCCGGGCGCAGGGCGTTGAGCAGATCGTCATGCTGACCGGCGACAATGAACGTGTAGCCCATGCCATCGCTGAACAGGCGGGTGTGGATGCCTACTTCGCCGATCTGCTGCCTGAGGACAAGGTCACCCGCCTGAAGGCATTGCGAGAGCAGTATGGCACTGTTGCCATGGTCGGGGATGGTGTGAACGACGCACCCGCCCTCGCTGCCGCTGATCTGGGCATTGCCATGGGCGCAGCCGGTACGGACGTTGCACTGGAAACCGCCGATGTGGTGCTCATGGCCGATGACCTGAACAAGGTGCCCTACGTCGCCGCGCTGAGCCGCCGCACACGCCGCAAGCTCGTGGTGAATCTCGGCTTTGCACTGACGATGATCGCATTGATGATCGGGGCGATCTTCTTCTTCGAGCTGCCACTGCCCCTGGCCGTCATTGGGCACGAAGGCGGTACGGTGCTTGTCAGCCTGAACGGTCTGACGCTGCTGGCTTTCAACTACCAACGCAGCAGCTAACGTCTGTTACTCTCCGGGTGGGACCGGCTCATCTTGCGGCGGGTCTCCCCCGGGTTGTTACTGAGCACCGCATCTACCCCGAGGCGTTGGTACAATCCTAAACGTGTATCCGGCTTGGGATCAAGTGGCGCGATAAGCTGCCCGCGCTGGTGAGCCATCCACACATAAAACGGATTGACAAGAAGCAGCGGCCAAAAGACGCCCATCATGTGTACCGCCGGATGGGGTGTAAGCCGCCGCATCGTGATCAGCCCGGTTGGCAGTTCCGGCACAGCACGCCGGACCGCGAGCAGCCGGTCAACAGCAAAGGAGAGCACAACCGTCCGTGTGAGGGTTTCTCCCAATAGGGTGGCAAGCGCCCGACACACACCTTCCTCGCGAAATACATCTGACTTCAGTTCCAATGCCAACGCTCGATCGTGCGGCAGCATGTCGAGGAGTTCCTCCAACCGTGGAATGTGTTCGCCACGGTACTCAGGTTGTCCGCAGTCCGCCGAGAGCACACGTAGATCCGCGTAGGCCATCGCTGCGACGGTCCCACTGCCGTTTGTCGTGCGGTCGACTGTGGCGTCATGAATGCAGACAAACACACCATCAGCCGTAAGGTGGAGGTCAGTTTCAAGGATGTCTGCCCCGTCGGCTACCGCCTGCCGGAATGATGCAAGCGTGTTCTCCGGACGGATCGCCATGCTGCCCCGGTGGGCCATCACATAGGGCTTTTCGCGCCCCAACAGTTGCATATGAGACAATACCTCCATGATCAATCGCTACCTCACGTTGCTGCGCGCACGTCCCGGCTATCGTAATCTGTGGTTGGCCTATGCCGTCAGCCTGTTCGGTGACTGGTTTAATACTATCGCCGTGTTGACTATCGTCAACCGTTACACCGAGGCCGAACAGGCTGTCAGCCTGCTGCTGATCGCGCGCTTCCTGCCGCCCTTTGTCATAGGCCCGGTCGCAGGTGTGATCGCCGATCGCTTCGACCGGCGGTTGGTGCTCTTCGCGACGAATGTGCTGCGTGCCTTCATTGTGCTGGGCATCCTGTTTGTCAACAGCCCGGAGCGAGTCTGGCTGCTATATGTGCTCAGCATTGCGCAGTTTGTGGTCTCTGCGTTCTTTGAACCCGCACAGGCTGCGATCCTGCCCGATTTGGTGGAGCCGGGTGAAGTTGTACCCGCCAACACGCTCATCAACGCGACATGGTCCGCGATGCTGGCCTTGGGCGCGGCGGCAGGGGGTGTGTTTGCGGCGGTGTTCGGCACCAACACAGCCCTCGTGATCGATGCGGTGACGTTCGGGGGAGCTGCCTTACTCGTGATCCTCATTCAGCGCGATTCCCGCCCGCAGCCAACGGACGTATCTACTCAAGCAAGTGGTTGGCAGGATTTTGTGGATGGGTTGGCCTATCTGGCCGCACGGCCTCGCATCGCCATGATCGCCGCAGTGAAGGCCCTGTCGCAGATCGGCAGTGTGGATATCATGGTGGCGGTTTATGCTGAGCAGATCTTCCGGCTGGGTGACGATGGGGCGCTGTCACTGGGGTTGATGCTCGGAGCAGTGGGGACTGGTGCGGTGCTCGGCCCATTGATTGCCGATGCACTGGGCGAGTCGACTGTGCGCAAACTCCAGATCGCCATCGCGGTTGGTTTTGTGCTGCTCCCAATCGGGTGGTTAGGGTTTGGCCTGGCGCCGAACCTTCCGCTGGCGATGGTGGCGCTGGTACTGCGTGGCGCGGGCGGCTCGCTCAATTGGACCTACAGCAGTGCCCTCTTGCAGATCAACGTGCCTGGCCGCTACTTGGGACGTGTGTTCTCGATTGACTTTGGGATATTCACACTCGTGCTGTCATTCTCAACGTGGCTGACGGGCTACATCCTTGATGTATCAGAGCTTGCGCCAAGGGGCCTTGTCGTGCTGCTGGCGGTGGCGAGTATACCCTCGCTGCTGGTGTGGCTCGGCTTTCTCTCCCACCAAGCACGCCGCCCGGAGCCCGCAGCCGGTGACCGCTGAAACGAACGGCCCCACAGCCGGACTGGCTGCGGGGCCATGACGAGCTACGCCTTCAGGCGCTCCATATACTTCTTGCGGAACTTGGCAACCTTCGGCGCAATGACAACCTGACAGTATCCGGCGAACGGGTTGCGGGCGAAGTACTCCTGATGATAATCCTCCGCCTGGTAGAACGTCTCAATGGGCGTGACCTCGGTCACAATCGGGTTGGACCACAGCCCCTTTTCATCGTATTCCTTGATCGTCTCTTCAGCGACGCGCTTCTGCTCCTCGCTGTGGTAGAAGATGGCAGAGCGATACTGCGGCCCGACATCGGCTCCCTGCCGGTTCAGCGTGGTCGGATCGTGGATTGTGAAGAACACATCCAACAGATCGCGGAAGCTGACCACATCCGGGTCGAAGGTCACCTGCACGACTTCGGCGTGTCCGGTTGTTTTGTTGCAGACCTGCTCGTAGGTCGGGTTGGGGACGTGACCGCCCGTGTAGCCGGACACAACGTCCGTGACGCCCTTCAGCTGGTCATAAACGGCTTCCAAGCACCAAAAGCACCCGCCGCCGAGTGTTGCGACTTCCTCAGCCATAGTTCCTCCAATAGTGTTCTGTGCTGCTGTAAGTATACATGTGAAGCATAAGAAAGACGGGCAGAGCGCCGCCTTTCTTACCGGATCCTGATAGTGGGCTGCCCCCTGCGCAATTACCCGCTGAGAGTCGCTGTGGCGAAAATCACGCGGAACGGCACGCAGTAGATCACCACGCTTTGCACATTCTCTACGTCGAAGTCCGCCGGGAGTTCATAGTTTTGCGCGCCGACATTGCCCTTGAGTTGGCCGAGATCTGCAGAGGGCTCAGCGTGCACGGCACTGCTGCTGCCCGGTGCCGGGTCGCCGGATAGGAACACGTGCAGATCCGGTCCGTTGGTGACCTCAAAGTTCTCAAGGCGCAGGATGTGCGATCCATCGGCCAGGCGGTAAATGGTCGCGGTGCCTGTGCCCTCATAAAAATCGCTCGCGCCGGTTACCTCACCGCTCAATACAGCGACAGGATCGCCGGGCATGGGGTCGTCAGCGGGGCGGTCGGGCATATTGGCCGCTTCTTCTTGAACGGCGGCTTCGGCTGCTGCCCGTTCCTCGTCACTCATCTGCTCGATCTCGTCCATGCTTGGGGAGATCAGGTCGCCGTCCTCATTAATGACAACGTCACCCGGGAAGGCTTCGTCCACTGTACGGTTGAGAAAGAGCGGGGATGCCAACCACCAGGCGACCCCAATGGCTACAACAGCTGCAGCCGCGCCGCCAAGGATAAACAAGCCTCGTTTGTTCTGCATGATAAGTTCTCCATGTGTGGGTCTGTTCACAGTGGAGACGGAGTATACCCGCCATGTCTTTCTGGTACGCTGGTCACTCTTCCAGTATCACGCCCAGATGGTTGCCCACGGGGCGCATGCTGCCGATCAGCCCGGCATCAACGGGAGTATTGAGCGTTCGGCAGCCTCTTTCACTGCTTTCATCAGCGACAGCCAGCGTGGTCGAGCCGCCGCCATCAAGGTTGATAGCATACTCAGCGCCCAGTTCAACGAAGAGCGCCGCCAGCTCAGGCAGGGTCATGCCAGCGCTGTAGCCAGGCTGGCGTCCGTCGATGACGACCAGCAGCAGTGTCTCACCAGCAATACCGGCCGCCGTACGCGGGTCCAACTCATCCTGGCGGTCGGTGCGCGGTTCGCCATCCTCCACGATCAAAGGGCCGGAAACAGCATTGTACAGATCGCCCTGCTGCGGGTGTGCACTGAAGGTCACCTGATTGTCGCGCGTGATGTTGAGCATGCCTTTGTCATCCAGGCCCGCGTATCGGGTCCCTTCCGATGCATTGATACCCGTCATACGGACTGGATCGCCGGTCTGCGGGTAGCTGAAGTATGGTCCGCGAGCGGTAAACGGCTGGAAGGTATCGGCATTGATCGCCAGGAATGCGCCATGTTCCACGATGAAGTCGCATGTCGTTTCGGCGTAAACATGATACTCGCCGGTTAGCTCCGGCGGTGTGACCAGAAAATCCACCTGAGCGGTGGTCAGGTCTATGGACACAATATGGATCACCAGCGGGCGCGGATCGTCTCTGATCTCGCGGCGGTAGGTGATCCCATCTTCAAGGGTTTGGGTCAGAGGTGGGGGTGAAGGCCGTACTCGTGAGGCGATGCTCGCGGTGGTGCCACCGACCAACAGCAGGCCGATGACGAGGTCAGCGCCAGCGGCCAGCAGCAGGCCTGTCCGTCGTATATTAAACCACAGCACAAATGAAATGGGCGCTGAGAGGATGAGGATCAGGCCGATGGTGAACAGAAGCACGGAAAGGCTCATCTAGCGTCTTTCTCCCACAATGGTTAACCGGCGTAGATGATAGTCGATCGCACGCGGAGTGGGAAAAAGTCGGGGTGGCTGCCCGGGGATTTAGCAACCACCCCTTAGTGAGGAAAGGATCAGAGTGCTGCAGGAGGACAATCACGCTTAACTAAGCACTCGTACCTGAGGTTGTAGTGTATTGCACTACTAATCTGTACCCTCAGTCTAGATCGCTGTTACGCGATTGTCATCTGTCGTTTGTCACATGCATAAGGATCTTTGTCACTGGCAGGCGCGGCGCTGTTGGTCAACAATAAGCAGGTTGCTGCCGGGATACAGTCACTTCCGCCCGTTGAGATTCTCGTTGTAGATCAGATCCTCGGCGTATTCAGTAAGCACCTGGATACGCTCGTCGTCCAGATCGTTCTTGCGCAGGTACATATCCAGCAGCTCAACAGCCGACAACCCCTCAACATTTTCCACGCCAAGCCGCGCCCGCACGGGATGTTCAATATCCCGCTGGATGGCCGCGATGTAAGCGCACCCTTCCAGGGCATTGGTGATGTCGCGGTCGGTGAGTTTGGGTTCGACCTCCGGCGTGGCTTTGATGATCACCCGCACCACCGAGTCACGCACATCGTACCGGCGGATCTGGTTGAGGATCTCCGACATCGGGTCCGTGTGGCCGCGCACATCAGCGCGGATCGTCACAAAGGGACGGGCAGCGACTTCGATGAATTCATAGTTAGTTGCGCCCCGTTCGATCTCAACCCAGCAGAATCCCTTAGGGTCTTTTTCCTCGCCGAAGTCAATGCGCTCGATGCTGCCGCTGTACACCACCGGCGGATAGGCCGCTGCGTTCATATCCTGATGGTAATGGATGTGGCCCAGCGCCACATAGTCCCAGGCCGGGTCGGCCACAGTGCTGGTGAGTACGGCCACATCACGACCTAACATCACACCGCGCTCACTGCTCAGTTTGGCCCCCTGTACTGTAAAGTGACCGGTCAAGATGGCGGGGATATCTGGATACTGTTGAACCTGTTGGGCCAGGTCGTTGATGATCACGCCGACCTGTTCACGCAGCAGTTCATCCAGGGTGTTAAGGTTCATGCCGCGCGTGTTGATATCGGCCAGCAGCCGCTGTCGCACTGGGTAGGGCATGGTGCCCACCTGGACAGGGCCTGCCTTCGTTTCAATCCAGAACACGCGCGGTTGGCTGCCGACGTAGACGTTATCCACACCGAGTGTTTCAAAGATCTCAACGGTAGAAGCTTTGCCCGTCATGGTGGGGATATCATGATTGCCAACCAACAGCACGACCGGGCATTGATCGGCTAACCGTCGAATGCGCCGCGCGAACTCACGCTGAAAGGTTGGATTAGGGCTGCGCGTTTTGAATGCATCGCCAGCGAAGATGGCAAGGTCGGCGTCGTTCTCCTCAGCGAAGGCGATGATCTCGTTCAGCCGCCGCAGTAAGTCCATCACACGGCTGCTGATGCCAGTGCGTGAGTCGACACGCCCGTAGTTCTCCATGCCGATATGTACATCGGCGAAGTGCAGCAGTTTGATACTCACAGCTCATCCTGTAGCCTGCTAAGTATGTGGTCCAACCGAACCCTGACCAGTGCGCTTTCCTCTTCGGGCAGGTAGCGCTTGCTTATCGCCAAAGTATACACTATGGGTTCTGGCGTTGTGAGGGCAGGGTCATCGAGCCGGGCCAACATCGTCCGGATCTCGTGCTCTGCCTCCTCGAACTCCAGTGTAGTGCCGGGGGACTCGTACATCGCGCCCGTCTCATGCGTGATGCGCCACTCATAGCGGGCTGCAGCGCCTATCTTGAACTGGCTGCGTTGGGCCGGGTGTTCGATAATGACTGCCCTACCGTAGGGCGTTGGTGCCGTGAACTCATAGCCGTCAATGGACCAATCGAAAGCGAAGGCCTGCCAATTCTCATCCAGAAGGGGACCAACGTGGGCATCCGCTGCATTGTGCAGCCAGTTACGCAGATTCTCAAGACGCAGACGGTGTGCAGGCTGGAGTGTTTCCGGCAGTGTTTGCAGACACAGATCCACGGCAGCAGCAAGACTTTTGGTGAGTGCTGCCGCGCCCGAAGGAAAGCGCTTCAAGCCGACTTCGGCGTAGACCGCTGCCTCTTCAAACGTCCGGAAGCCATCGGTGAATTGGTCAAGGGTGGTTCCTTCCGAGTCCTCAATATGCGGGATGTAGGCTGTCATCCCTGTATCATCCTGCCGGGCGAGCACGACGCCGCGCCCATCTTCAATCCGAAATTCGTGTCCCTCAGCGGTTGGCTGCCAGTTCATAGTATCCTGTGCTCTGATTGATGTGTACAGCAGATAGTTGAAATGGCGTCAGACGGGGCGTGTGTCATCGCCTGAGCCGCTGTGCCATTTGCGCGATTTGCCGATCACAAAGTCCACATCATCCTCGCCGGTTGGCGGTCGGAGCGCATCCGCTTCCTGTTGGGAAGGCGACGGCTCATGGTGGCCTTCCGACAGGGCATCGTTGATCTCTTCAAGCAGGATTTTCATGTCAACCGGCTTTTTCATGTAGCGTGTGGCTCCGGCTTCGTACCCCTGCCGTACAGATGCAGGTGAGGCCAGCGCGGACAGAATGAGGACAGGCAGATCGCGTGTTGAGTCCCGCCCACGCAGCAGCTTGAGGATGACCAGGCCATCCATATCGGGCAGCATCAGGTCGAGAATGATGATCTCCGGTTGAAAGGATTCGACCCGCTGTAGACCCAGCATACCGTTAAGCGCACCCATCGTCTCAAAGTTGTGAAAGTTCAAATACTGCGTGAGCATCTCAAGCGTTGTGGGTTCGTCCTCAATAATGAGTACACGACGCTTGGGGTCGTCTGTGGACTTGCTCATATTTACCCCTAACCCCACTATGTGTGTGTGGTGGCCTGATTGTAGCCCCCTCTTTGATCATAGATCCAATCTGGCCAAATGTGTATTACAGCTGCCTGCCAATCTCAAGCGGAGGCCGGCCCCACGGCTTTGCTGTAGACTCGGTAGGTCTTATGCACTCTGGCCCCCATCATAGCGAGAGGGCGGTTCATCATATCATTGTCGGCCAGAATCCAACTCATTTCAATGTGACGGTAGCCACGTGGCAGACCGCGTTTCATCATTTCAAAGTAGATCATAGCATCCAGGCCAGTGCCGCGATACTCCTCCAGCAGGCCCAACCCCCATACACGCACACCGTCAATCTGTCGCCGGACCTTCCAATGCCACAAAAAGCGCAGCAGTTGCAGCCAGTGCGGTTCGCCGGGTTTGCAGTTCGCCAGGCGCATGGGCTTGTAGATATCCGGAATCGGAATGCCAAACCCTACCATGCGTCCTTCATGCCGGATGATGATCACAATATTCGGGTCTAGCAGCGGAGTCAGTTCTTCGGCCAGATGAGCGATCTCGGTTGGGTTCATCGGCACAAAGCCCCAGTTGTCTCCCCAGGCCGCGTTATAGACCTCGGTTGCCGCCGCCAGCTCACGGTCGACATGGCGCATTTGGAGTGATTCGACTGTCCAACTGCGGCGCGCTTTGATCTTGCCGACCACCCGTTCGATCTTCTCAGGGATCTTGTCTGCGGCGCGCCCCCCCCAATTGTCACCGTCGATATACCACGCCCAGAGATCCTGGTGCTTCTCGAAGCCATGCGCCTCGATGAACCCCTGATAGTATGGACGGGCATGCGGCATTAACGGCATTTGCATCCGGTCGAAGCCGTCAACCAGCAGGCCGACCTCACTGTTGGTGCTGAAAGTAACTGGGCCCAGGATATCATCGCTCCCCTGTTCGGCATGGAACGCCTCAACGGCGTCCAAAAGTGCCTGCCCCACCTGTGGATCGTCTACCAGTTCAAACTGGCCAAACCACCCGGCATTCTGGTTGTGGAAGTCGTTGTAGGCATGGTTCACGTGCGCGATGACAGTCCCAACCGGTTTGTCGCCATCCCATGCTACAAACTTCTCTATCGTCATGTGCCTGAGTTCAGGATTGTGCTCCGGATCGAAGAACTCGACATGCGTTTTCCACAGTGGGGGAGTCCAGATAGGATCGTCAGCATATACCGTCCAGGGCATTCGTAAGAAGGCCTGGTTTTCCGCCTCAGTGCGGACGGGTCGTACGTTGATTGCCATGGGTGCTTTCTCCTGGGAAGATGGTCCCATCTTAGCAGGTCAGATCAGTATTGCCAATGATTGACGTGGTGCACCTTTTTTATGTTCTATGTCGACCGAACGGTTTAATACGTTGTAAAATTTAGAATGCACAGAAAGAATAAAAAAGACCCACTTGACTTTTATTTGCAGCGTTTGTACAATGCACTCAAATAAGTACGGTGGTCATGGTGAACCCTATGCAGAAAACAAGGCAAAAGATATTAGAGTATCTTCACGAACACGGCGAAGCGACCGTCAACGAGCTGAGCAAAGCACTTGATGGTCTGACTGCTGTGACCGTGCGGCATCATCTGGATGTGCTGCGTAGTGAAGGTTTGATCGCACAGCCTGTCCCTCGTCACCGCAGTACGCCGGGCCGCCCACGCTACGTCTATTCACTGACTGAAAAAGGTGACAGCCTGTTCCCTGGTAACGTCAAGACATTGGCAGACCACATGTTTGGGGAAGTCGTGGGAAGCCTGCAAGGCGACCAGATCAATGTGATCTTTGACGGTATCGCGGACCGGATGGCCGATGAACTGGAAGTGAACCCACACGCCAGCCCGCAGGACAGGCTTGATCTGGTCGTGCGCCATCTGACTGAGCAGGGGTACGAAGCAAAGTGGGAGGCCACGGCAGAAGGCTATCTGCTGCACACGTTCAACTGCCCATACGAGCAGATTGCCACGCATCATGAGGAGATGTGCAGCCTCGATATGCGCTATATCAGCCGTTTATTGGGCACGGTGCCCCGCAGACTGGGCAAGAATCTGATTGAGGGCGGCAGCGCTTGTTCGTACCTGATAAGCTATTCGGAGCAGCCTTACGCGAATGGCTTTCGTCGGTGAGCGTTGGGCATTCCATAAACAAGACGATTGTCTTGTAAATTAAAGCATGCTATACTAGTGTCTGACCTTCAAGGTCACACATGAGATGCCGTTGACAAGAAGCCCGTGGTCAAACCAACAATGCGGCCACACCTCTTGAGCAAAAGCACATGTGGCCGGACACTAGACCCAATTAGACGAGGGAGACAGACAAAAATGGCCGACATTGTCCAGAACGATATCATCACGGTAACCCCGCTGGCGCTCACCAAGGTGCGCAGCCTCATGGAGGAAAAGCAGCTTGAAGGCTATGGTCTGCGCGTGTTCGTCGCAGGTGGCGGCTGCTCGGGCTTCCAGTATGGTATGGCTTTCGAGAACAACATTCAGGAAAGCGACACCGTGCTCACACAGGATGGCGTCAAGGTGATTGTTGACCCGGTGAGCTACGAGTACATCATCGGCGCTACCATTGACTTCGTTGACAATCTGATGGGTGGCGGCTTCCGCATTGACAATCCGAACGCGGTTTCCACCTGCGGCTGCGGCTCTTCCTTCCGCACGAAGGACGGCAAAGGTGCTCCGGAAGAGGCTGCTGGTGGCTGCGGAACCTGCAGCACACACTGACCGAATCGCGCTAGGAAATCCCAAGAGCGGCCCAGACTGGTCGCTCTTTCCCCTTTTTACCGATGTGACAAAACTCCTCGATTTTTGTGAGCAATGTCATTATTCATCTGCCTCAATGATGGCGAAGGCCTGCTCCTCGATCAGGGCAGCTTGAAGTAGATCGGCATCATAGGCTGACTCTGCGATCTCAAACAGAGCCTCGGGATCGCCAGCATAGACACTCAACTGCGCCCAGGTGAGCAGCACAGCAGGCCAGTCATCTGCCAGATCGCGGATCTGGACAGCGTGGATCAGCAGCGCTTCACCCGCCGCATCCTGCCCGAGCATCATCTCCGCAGTGCCCAGATTGTGCAGTGCCGCAGCCGTGGCCAGGGTATCAGCCTGTGTTTCCCAGATGCGCAGGCTTTCACGGAACTGCCGCGCAGCGATCTCCCAGTCACCAAAGACAGCGTAAATCACACCCAGCTGATCGCGCAGCCTGGCCTGCAAAACAGGATCATCCCGCGATTGGTCCAAGGCTTCCAACAACAGATCGGCTGTTTCGACGAGCGCCTGCTCGGTTGCAAACAGACAGGCTTCGTCCAGCAGGCGGATTGTCTCCGGGGTGTCTGCTTCCAGGCGACAGGGGCCACCATACCAGGCGCGCCAATCCAGAAAGATGCCATCGTATTCCAGTTCACCAAAGGCGGGTTCCAGCAGGCTTTCCGCAGGCCGGTCGGATTCATCTGGGAAGGGCAGTGCTGTGATGCCGAACGGTATCCGCTCTTCGAATACGTCTCCGTTCACTTCCACGAAAATGATGGCCTGCCCGGTATAGGCTCCCGCCTCCGGGATTTCGACGACTGCGTCGACGGTATCCTGCCAGAGATCCGGGCCGATCTTATCGACATGATCCAGGTACCCTTCACCGACCACACCCAGCCCCTCGATCTCGACAATGATCTCGCCACCCGCTGCGCCGGATGTTCCTTCCGGCCATACCAGGGCCCACTGCGTCCGCAGGTGGTAGGGCTCGCCCACAAGGATATAGTCACGTTCGGGCAGCGGTTCAGCCGAGATCGTCACCGCCGGTTCACCGGAGGAAAACGCGACGCCTACACCTGCCACTGGGCGCACCACACCCTCGTCGACAAGGGGGAGGCCACTGGCAAAAGGGCGCGGATCCTCCTGACCGACCGCCACCTGAATGACCCGACAACCAGCCAGCAGCAGTATTGCCAGCAGGACCACGCTCCGTTTCATGAGGGGGTCTCCCCAGTGCGCGGCAGTCGGATGGTAATTATGGTGCCTGTGCCGGGTGTGCTGGCTGCGTGAACGCTGCCCTCATGCATCTCGATGATCTTCTTCACGATGGATAACCCAAGACCGCTGCCACTGCCTTGGGAACGGGCGCGCACCAACGGCTCAAAGATGCGATCCGGGAGGTACTCTGGTGGGATGCCTTCACCGTTGTCGCTGAACCGGATGACATAGTCGGCTGCTTCACAGGTAACCTCGACTATCAGCCGGCCGTTGTCTCCCGAGTACTTCAAGCTGTTATCGATCAGATTCTCAAACGCGCGCACGAGCAGATCCCGATCCCCGAAGAACGTCAGTGCACCGGATTGAGTCTCGAGTTCGAGCGTTTTTCCCTCGCGCATAGCTTGTTCATCAGCAGCGAAGATGGCCTCTTCGAGCACATCACTCAGGTGGAGCAGCTCCCTTTCGAGCGGGACGTACGCCAATCGGGCGTCGAAAAGCAGGCTGTCTACGAGGCGGGCCAGCCGCCGTGCCTCACGCTCAATTGTAGCCGCTGACCGTCGCGACGACTCCGGTTCAAAGGTGGGTGACTGGTGCAGATTTGCGGCATGGGCGATGATGCCCGCCAGCGGATTGCGCATATCGTGCACAATGCGGTGGATGAAATTCTCATAGAAGGTGGTTTGCTCGGCTTCAGCCTGCAGCGGACGCGCGATCACGGCTGTGCGCCGGCGCGCTAATGGGATGATCTGCACCGCGTAGCGCCGCGCATCGCTGAGGGCGCATACACGCATACGTGTACGGCCGCTCGTTTTTGCAGCTTCAACCAGCTCAGCGACCTCATCGGGCAGCGGATCGAGGGCAGCAGCCGCGAGAGGATTCGACCAGAGGGGTTGGCCGTTCGCCCGGAGCACAAGCACAGCATCGCTCAAATGGCTGGCGAACCGGGCAGGCCCTGTCTCCGGTAGAGGGCGGGCCCACACCGCAACCAGCACGACGATTGTGAGCAGGCCGCCCGCGAACCACAGCAAAGCCCATACGGAATCAAAGCGCAGTATGATCAATGCTTGCGGATCGGTAAGTTGGATGAGCACAAGGGCCAGCACCATCCACAGACCGACCATGGCGGCACTAATCCCGCGCAGGTACTTCATGGCTGCACCAGCCTGTATCCTACACCGTGCACGGTCTCGATCAGCTCATCCCGTTCCAGATGAAGCTTGCGGCGCAGTGCCGCGATATGCCGGTCTACAGTGCGCGGATAGCCGACCCAGTCCACACCCCAGACACGGTCCAACAGATCTTCACGGGACCACTGCCGGTTCGGATGGCGCGCGAGGAAGGTCAGCAGAGCAAACTCAATAGGGGTCAAATCGATCTCAACACCTTCTCGGGCAACGCGGAACTTCTCCATATCAATTACAATATCCGTGCCAATGCGCAGGCGGTCACTGGGCTCAGCGTTTTCGCGGCGGATATGGGTCACAGCACTGAGGGTGGCCCGGATCTGGCTGGCCAGGGCGTCATTGTCCCAGGGTTTGGTTACAAAAGCGATGGCCCCCTGTCCCAAACTCTCGACCTGCCACTCGGGGTAGGAGGTCAGCATGATGATCGGGATGAAACGTTCGCGCTGGCGTAAGCGGCGGCAGACTTCGATTCCGCTCATCCGCGAAGGGTCACTCTCGTCGAGTACGACATCCAACAGTACCAGATTCGGGCGCACCTGCTCCACCAGATCGAGTGCCTGTGGACCAGTTTCAGCCGTGTAGACACGGTAGCCAATTCGCCCCAGAAAGGTTTTAAGAGCAGAGCGTATCGACTCTTCATCGTCCACAATAAGAATGGTCTCGTCCATACCCGCATTGTACGCCATATCAGGTGTGGAATTGCAACGATTTCGTCACACCTGGCGGAGGGCTGCCTGCTTAAACAGGCTGCCACGCTCCCGGTAGTCACGGAAATTGGCATAGCTGGGGCTGGCCGGGCTCAGCAGCACAACATCACCGGGCTGTGTTCTGGCCCGCACAAAGGCAACTGCTTCGGCCATGTCACCCGTGGTCAGGTTCGGCGGGAGACCGTCCATCTGTGCAGCCAGTTCTGCCTTGATCCGTTCGCCGGATGGCGGAAAAAAGACCAACGCGCGAAGCTCTCGTTTGGTGAGGGCGCGCACCAGGCTGGTGAAATCCACGCCGCGGTCCGTGCCACCGAGGATCAGGGCCAGCGGTGCACCGGAGAATGTCTCCATGGCGGCGATGGTGGCCTCCGGTATGGTGGAAAGCGAGTCATCGACATAGCGCACACCATCAACCTCAGCGACCAGTGCCAGCCGGTGCGCCAACGGCTCGAAGTCTCGCAGCGCAGCGCCGGTTATATCACCGGGTAGGCCATGCAGGTGGCCGATCACGACGGCTGGCATTACGTTTTGCAGATTGAAGCGACCAGCCAGGGGGACATCCATGCTGTGGAGCACGCGCTCACCATGCAGCACGATCCAGCCTTCTGAGTCCACCGCGCAGTCGAAATTGCCTTCCAGGCCGAAGGTCCACTTAGAGGCTGGTGTCAGACCGGCGATCTGTGTGGGGATAGGATAAGCGGCATTGAACACGAACATATCGTTCTGGGTTTGGTAGCGGGCAATGTTCGCTTTGGCATCCACATAGGCTTCAAACGTTCCGTGATAGTTCAGGTGCTCGGGTACGATGTTTTGCAGCACGGCGATCTGCGGCCCGGTTGTGATGTCAAGCAGTTGGTAGCTGGAGAGTTCCATCACAAAAACGTCCGCCGGGTGCTTGAGCATACTCAGCGGCGCAATGCCAATGTTGCCGACAAGTTGGGCATCTATCCCACCTGCCCGCAGCACACGATGAATCACTGCGGTGGTTGTGCTCTTGCCCTTGGTGCCCGTAATACCGATAACCGGCCGGGTGCACAGGTCGAGGAACAGGGCTGTGTTGCTGGTGATGCGCGTGCCAGCTGCCACCGCTTCACGGATTGGTGGTAGGCTGGGCGGGATGCCTGGCGACTTGAAGACCACATCAGCTTGAGTGAGGCTGTCAAGATGTGAGTCGCCGCTGTGGAACTCAACAAGCGTGTCGGATTCGACAATACGCCGCATGTCGGCGCCAAGCTCTGCCAACGACGCGCGGTCGGCAAGAATGAGAGGCTGCTCAGGCAGGTGTTCACGCAGGAACACATACGTGCTCTGACCCTCACGCCCCATGCCCAGCAGCACGATCCGCTGCCCGCGCAGACCCTCAAGCATGGAGCGCATCTTTCAGCAGAGCAACCAGGTCAGCCGGGAGGGCGTGCTCCGGATTCCACGCATCCAACAGGGTTTTGTCAACGGGCGGGAGTTCCGGGGCGAGTGCGGCCAACAGCGGCGGGGTCGGATTGCCTGCCTGCTGAAGGCTCATGCTGAATGCAAGTGCGGTTTCAGCATGTGTGCCCACACATTCGAAAGGCTTTTGGTCGGCGGTGCCGATCAACTCATGCGCAATAGGCAGCAGATCGGTGTCATGGAAGAGATCGTGGTCGAAGATGGTGCTCAGCCCCTCCCATCCGATGAAAGGATACAGCGCCGTAAAGACAAACAGGCACTTAGAGCACTCATGGCACCATGTGTTTGTTTTCTGACCGCGGTTGCAGCTGAGAAACACTTGATGGTAGTCAGGCATTCTGGCAAACAACCGTGCGATCTGTACTTCATACAGCGGGCGTAGGAAAGAGAAGTACACCACCGGGCCAATGTACCTATCTACATACTGCCGGAAGGCCTGCTCAAATTCGAACGTTTTGGAATACTGGTGGTTGATCTCCCGCCCCAACCAGAACACATTGCCTTCGTTGGAACTGCGTTCGTTGGAAAGCACTATATGACTGTAGCCAAAGATCTGGGCGCAGGCTGTGCTCACGAAGGCAACCACAGAAGAAAAGGGCGTGTGGCCGTTCAGATAGCCCGCAGCATTGAGGTCGAGTAGGCGGCGGTCGATGCGCCGGGTCACCCGGATCTGCTCGGTGCACCCCTCCATCATCAGCGAGGCGGCCGCAATAGGGTTCAGCCCGAAACAGGCGTGAGGCAGATCGCGCAGCAGTTGCAGCGTGACGGCCGAGTCCTTACCCCCGCCGATAGGGATCAGAAAGCGCCGTTCATCGAAAATGCGCTCATCACGCGCAAAAGGCTCCTCTTCGTTTTCTGCCAGGATGCGGACAAAACCCGGTTGTGTGAAGTCAATCTGGTTGACGTTGAAGTACTCACCCATCCCCTCAAGCAGCAGCTTGTGCCACCAGGTGATCTGCGCGCCATCTAATGGACCGGCTGCCACCACGATCTCGGGCGAGGCAGCGGCCTTCCAGTAGCTGGGGATTTCCGCCAGGCCAAGGTGAAAGGTGAGGTTCTCCAGTACACCGGGTGGCAGTGCGGAGGCCGGTTTCGCTGCGTTGTGGAGAGTCAATGTAGGCGCGAATTCAATATCCGGTTCGATCAGAAAATCGAAGGTCAGGCGGAGATCGCCGTCCTGCTCGGCGATATCATATCCACGGTAGACGAAACGCGGGTGTTGCTTACGCAGTGCATCAAGTGAAGGCATGTTGCGTCCTGAGTGTGCTGTTTGGCGGCGACTCTACCCTTACGGAGTAAAAAAATGCAAGGGCGCAGCACACCACGACTGCGCCCTTGCTGCCCAAGAGAGGGAAGAATGGGGAGGAGAACCGAGCACCACGTTCATTCGTGTAATGCCCTGTTGTCACAACCATTGTGCCATACATGGTCCCCAGGGTCCAGGGTTTTAACGGCGTTGATATGATTTCGTTATGTCTTACTGGTCCAGCTTCTTTTCAATGGAGGTGAGAACAGCCAACATCTTCTCTTGAACGGTGGGGGCTGGCGGTGCGGCCGGTGGCTCCTCTTGTTCTCTGAGGGCGCGCAGCCGGTTGATCCCGCGTACCAGCAGAAAAACTGCCAGCGCAATAATCAAAAAGGTGATGATGTTGTTGATGAACAGGCCGATGTTTATGGTCGCGGCACCTGCTTCCTGCGCAGCGGCTAACGACTCGTAGTCACCGCCGGAGAGATTGATGTAAAGTTGGGTGAAGTCCACCCCGCCAATAAGCAGCCCGATCGGGGGCATGATGATATCGTTAACCAGGGAGTTGACCACCGTCGTAAACGCACTGCCGATGATAATGCCGACCGCGAGGTCAATGACACTGCCGCGAGCAATGAAGTCACGGAATTCCTTGAACATGAAGTTCGCTTTCGTCAAATCGTGAACATGGATTCAGAGCATAACACAAACCCCGGTACAATTAGGGCACACACTCCTCACACCCATTGGAGCAGATATGGCGTACGAAAACATCCTCACAGAGATCCATGAGCGTGTTGGCCTGGTGACTATCAACCGTCCCAAGGCGCTTAATGCTCTCAACAGCCAGACCATGCAGGAGATCTATGATGCACTGAGCGCGTACGACGCCAACGACTCGATTGGTGCGATGGTGCTCACAGGCAGCGAAAAAGCCTTCGCCGCGGGTGCAGACATCAAGGAGATGATGGATGCATCAGCCGTGGAGATGGTCCGGCGTGACTTCATCGGTGCCCTATATGACAGTATTATGGCGATCAACAAGCCAGTCATCGCTGCGGTGAGCGGTTTCGCGCTGGGCGGTGGCTGTGAACTGGCCATGGCCTGTGACATGATCATCGCCAGCGAGAGCGCAGTGTTCGGGCAACCAGAGATCAACCTCGGCGTGATTCCCGGCGCGGGTGGCACACAGCGTCTGGTGCGCGCGGTGGGCAAGGCCCTCGCCATGGAGGTGGTGCTCAACGACCGCCGCCTGACCGCCGAAGAGGCCTACCAGTTTGGGCTGGTCAACCGAGTCTACTCGACAGAAGCCTATCTGAATGAGGCGCTGCGCATCGCCAATGAGATCGCCGCGCGTGCACCCATTGCAGTCCGGTTGGCCAAGGAGATGGTGAACAAGTCGTTCGAGGTCAGCCTGCGTGAGGGCCTGGCACAGGAACGCCGCAACTTCTATTTCCTGTTCTCCACGGAGGATCAAAGCGAGGGCATGCAGGCTTTCGCAGAGAAACGCCCTGCCGACTGGAAAGGCCACTGAGTCGTCGCTATACTGGCCGGTATGGAACGAACTGGCTTTATCCTGTTGATGCTCATCGCGGCGGTCCTCGCCTGTGTGGGTACCGCGCCCACCCCGGAAGATGTGCCGTCCGTGGCTGACCTGGCCACAGCAACCCCAGGGGGGCAGATCTCTGTCTCCCTGCTTACTGAGACGCTGCCGGCCGCGGGTTCACAATCGGATGCGCAGGTGATCGGGCCGGTTGCCACACAGACCGCCGCTGCTGAAGAGATGGCCGCGCTGACAGCGACCGCCATGCAGCCTACCCCCACCATCCCGGGGATTTTCACCAATCCGGCTGTATGCCCGCCGCCGGGCAACCCCACCCTTCCCAGCGAACCACCGCCCTTCCAGCAGTACGCTGAGATGCTGGCGAGTTTTCTTTCCGAGGGCGGTGCCCCAACCGTTCTGGAGGCCACCCTACGCTCGTGGAATGCTATCGGTGGCACGGGTGGGCTGATCGTCTCCGACCGTGACCTGACGGGTGACGGAGTGCCGGAGATCCTGGTGATAGTGCAGGATCCGCGCAACAACGATCGCTTCCCACAGCCGGGTGATATGTTCGTCTTCGGCTGCAATGTGGACAGCTACCGGCTGCTGTATACGGCCGGTTATGCGCTCACGCGGGGTACGCCTGTCCTGTTCAGCGCGGACGACCTGAACGGCAATTTCATCAACGATCTGGTGTACAGCGTGCAGTTCTGCGAAGGGGCGGTTTGCTTCCAGGATGTCAACATTGTGGAATGGAGCCTCCAGCTGGAGACGTTTGAACGGCTGCATGCTGAAGATATCGTCGAACCCTTTGCGCAGATCGAAGTATTCGATGCCAACAACGACGGCCTGCAAGAAGTTACTGTCTCCACGGGTACCGTTGCCGCACCAGAAGCCGGCCCGCAGCGGACTTACACCACCACCTACCGCTGGGATGGCAGCCTGTTTACCATCTCGCAGCGCGTTGCCGCTACCGCCCAATACCGCATCCATGTCATCCACGACGCGGACGATGCCGCTGCCATCGGTGACTATTCAACAGCCATCAGCAGGTACCGCACTGCGATTGACGACCCCAATTTGCAGTCCTGGACCTATCCGGACGAAAGCGCCTATCTGAGAGCCTACGCCAGCTACCGGCTGATGATCGTGCAGACGCTGGACGGGCGCTTTGAGCAGGCCGCTGAAACCCACGAGGATCTGGTCCGGCAGTATGCAGTCAACTACGACGACTCCGGTGACGACGATGAAGATGGTGGAGATGATGACGGCGGTGGTCAGGACGACGAAAACACCCCGACGCCGACCCCTTCGCCCACGCCGACACCGCTGCCCGAGTTCGGTGATAACCCCGGTGTGGAGTTCGCTGAGATGGCAGATATCTGGTGGGGCGCCTTCCAGGATACAGGTGACCAGGGGGTGGCCTGCAACCAGGTGATCGACTATATTCGCGACAACCCCCTGGCTATCGATGTCCTCAACGCCTTTGGCTATGCCAACCGTGAATACACGGCGGTGGATGTCTGCCCCTTCGGGATTAGCTCCTGATTTGTTCGAAGATTGAAACCAACGGAACGGTTCCTCGCAATCTGCCGTTATAATAGGAGCAGGTTCTTATGGTTTCCGGCGGCAGTCATTGCGCCGGAGGCAGCGAGGGTATCATGCAAAATGAACGCTTCCTCCTACGGGTGGCGCAGAGTGTGGCACGTGAGTACGTGTCCCGCCTTGATGCCGACCGGGTGGGCGAGGCGGTGCTGCGAATGGCACTCTCCGATTGGGAGGGTGTGGCAGCGGCCTACCCGGAGTGCATTGATGAGCTTGACCGGCTTGAGCGCTATACCCGCGACCTGTTGGACGATCCGCAGGTACTTCAACGAATTGTAAGTGCCGCCTGACTCATACAGCCCACCCTCATGGTGGGCTGTTATCTTTGTGCCCCTATACTGCTCCTACCCGGGTAGGTCGATCCGACGCCGGACCCCGATGTAACCGATGGCCAAACCGCCTACCACGATCACCGGGAGGGCTGCCAGCCATGGCACCGGACCCCGAACCGCGAAAGCCAGGGCGCTGCCTGCGGCTGTCTGCGATGCGGAAAATGCCTGGTAGGGCTGCAGCGTCGGCTGGATTGGTGAGCGCGAAAGGGCCTTAGAACGCACGATATCATCTTCAGGGGCCAGCACGGTGACCTCGTGGGTTAGATAGTCCACCGGCAGCACGACGCGGCCCTTCGGGAGTGTGTACTGCACCATCACCTCATGTGAAGCGTATCCCGGGAATACCGGGTGCGTATCGTGGATGATGGTGCCCTGTGTGACATACCGGCTGTTGAGTTCATCACCCTGAATCGAGATGTTCTGTGCGTTTTCGGGCAGGGCGATCCGCACACTTGCCGGGATGGTCTCATCAAGTGGGTCAGCGGCCATGTACACTTTGTCGCTCGTATTGGTGAAGGTCATCGCTTGGAGCACTGTATAACCCGCATCCGTTTCCTCAAACATCATATAGATGGACTCTACCTCGATGACGCTGTCATCCGTGGTGTTCTCATAAACCATGACGGGGACTTCAAGCACCGCCTGTGAGCCAACCATCGCCAGATTGACGAACTCAACTCCATCATACATCACCCGTACCACATAGGCGGACATAGGCATATCCAATGGTATCTCATTGAAGGCATAGTGCCCGTTGGCGTCCGTAGTGGTCGTTGTGTTGAGGAACTCCACGAGATGCTCGCCGTTGGCAAAGCTGATGCCATGCAGCTCAACCTCGGTGCCAGCGGGCAGGTTGGCTGCATCTGTTGCGTGCATCACCGCACCACGCACCGCACCGGTCTCGGGCAGATCGGGTGGGGCCGCGACCTCGCCGGGATCAGGATGGCCCTCCGGGAGTCCGGCTTCCGGCAGGTGGGCATCGCTGAAGAGATCCGCGTGTGGATCGCCGGCGGGCGATTCTTCAAGGGGCTCGGTTGCTGCACACCCTGCGATCAAGACAAGGGTGAGCAGAAGAGGTAAGAGAGTTTTCACAGTGAATCTCCAGAACTATAGTATGTATCCGAGGGTCAGGGCTGTGACAAAGAGCACCCCATAGCCGACTTCCATTGCACCAATCACCGGTGCCCTGCCCCGTCGGCGCTTCGGCGACAGGCCAATCGCTGCCCGCACAACCAGTATCGCGAGTACGGCAGGGGCTGTCCACGGCGCGGACGCAGCCACAAAGGCCACGAGACCAAGCACAAGGGCAGCCCCATGAGCCACAAGGGCAGTGGGGATCGCGGCGGGTTTGTCACGTTCGAGGCGCAGACGAGAGCGCACATACAGGATTGATGGCACGGCACGTAGAACCAGCAGGCCCCACAACAGCAGTGCCGGTCCGGGTTCCCACCCGCCGATCAGCGCGATGACGGGCGCCGTCACACCCAAGGCAATGGCCCCACTGACCTCCGCAGCCAGGGACCGGCTTTGGTTCTGTGCGTCCCATACGAGCTGTGCGATGCCGAAGGGCAGCGCGATCACAATGGGGAACAGAGCCTGCCACGGCGCGACAAGCAGCGTCATCCCCAGCGCGGCGAGCATGATGAGGCCGTACAAGGCCGCAAAACGCTCCGCCCAGATAGTTCGCCTGACCCGGCGGCCTTTCCTCCGGTCCTTGATGGTCAGCTTGAGGGGTTGGTGCAGCAGGAATGCCGCAGCTGCTGCCAGCGCAAACCATCCCCCACCCACCGAAGGGGCCAACAGCAGGCCCAAGAGCAAGGGCTCGCCCAGAAAACCCCAGCCGCCATGCTCAGCGGGCAGTGCGACCGCACGAATCGTACGCCGGTTGGGTGTGGTGCTCATTCTTTCGGAGCCAGCAGCGCGATCAGGCCGAGCATGCCCATGTTGGCAAACAGCAGCGGGGCGAGTACCGGGGCACCGCGCAGAAACCGCTCAATGACGATCTCGCCGCGCGCGCCAATATCGGCCTGAATGTGAAAATAGAAGCCTACAACGCCAACCAGAATCATCAGGCCCATGGTGGTGATATAGGTGATGAAATCGATGGATGTGGGTTTCTCGATAAAACCCATCATGGCCGCCACGACCGTGCCAAACACACCCGCGGCCAGCGGGATCCAAAAGACAGCGATGCCCTCCGTGTAACCCGTGCGGGCATGGTCCAGCACAGCACTGACCAAGGCAGCCAGAATGCCCATCGAGACGATATAGAAGTACGCGCGTGTTTTGCTATAGGGTAGCTGAAGCCGCACATTGCCGGGCAGCACGAGCACACCGCTGTCGGCGGGATCTTCCTGCCAGGCGGCGCTTAGGCCGAGCAAACCGACCATCACAAAGGCAAACGGCCCAGCGATGGGTGGCCCCCAGATCAGCAGGTTGGTGGAAAGGCGTTCACCGGCCGGTGCGAACGGCAGCGCCGCCCGCACCAGATGAAAATATGTGCCCAACACGCCGACCGCGATGCTTGCCAGCATCACAACCGTGGCGATGATATTGGCCGTCATCCGGCTGCGCAGTGCAACCAGCCCGGCACCCACCATCAAGATGCCACCTGCCACCCCAAACCCGATAGGGATCCATTCACGGGGCACAATCGTCCCACTGATCAGGTGGGCGAGGTAAGTATCCAGACCGAGGAAAAACAGATTGACAGCCACCATCAGCAGCATGACCTGATCTCGGCTGACCGGCAGCGCGAGTCGCCACTCGCGAATACGGTCGGAGAGCAGGCTGCTCATTCCTCATCATCCTCACGGAACTGATCGAAGTAGTCGCTCTGGAACATCGGAACAACTTCTTCGTATTCCAGCCCTTCGGCCTCCAACCGTTCGATGGCTTCCTCACGCAGATGAGCCAACTCATGCAGGATCTCATAGGCACCGTGCCACTGCACATAGTCCGGACCCTGCATCCACGCACCGGATTTGGCTGTGCGTCCGTAGTGATGCCACAGGTTGAAGTACACATAGTCGATCGGCTCGTCGAACGGCTCTGGGCTGACCAAGTCGTGTTCCTGCAGCTGTGCCATGATCTCGTCCGAGTAGATGACCATCTCATTGATGCGCTCAACCAGTTCGTCCCCCTCCTCATAGAAGGTCTCGACAAATTCCAGATTGTGACATTCAAGACACACGGACTGCATCTCGACCATGTTGTCCTGCCAGGCAGGCCGCCGCTCACTGATCGGCGCGGCGAGGTACCAGGTCAACCGGCTGCCGACGTCGTGTGTGGTCGCTGCCCCACCGAAGCCGCTCATATGGCAGGTGGCACATGTTGGCGCGGGCATATCCTCAACGGACAATGTGCCCGGTTCGGCATCCCAATTCCAGTTGTCACCATCGGTCTGGTAGAGGATGCCATGCCCCGATTCGGTGTAGATCTCCCACTGTGGGTGATCCGGCCCGATATGGCAGGCGTTGCAGGTTTCCGGCTTGCGGGCCTGCTCCAGGCTGAATTCATGGCGGATGTGGCAGTCCTGGCATTGGCCAACGGAGCCATCAGGATTGGGGGCACCAATGTTGTGGCAGCCCTCACACGCAAAGTTCTGTACGGCGTGGCCCTCCATCAGGGCTATTGTGTTGCGTTCACGGAATTTGTCCGGGATGAAGCCACCTTCCGGAATGGCCGCGTACATCGCCTGCAGATCGTCGGAGAGATCCTCGGAACCGAACACTGCGACATAGGCCGGCAGCGCATGGCGGCTCTGGTTGAACTGAGCAACCTCCTGAGCGTGGCAGTTCTCGCACATCGCGGACGATGAGGCCGGCAGCACATGGGTGCCCTGGTGTTCAACAGAACCCGGATAGCCTGCTTCAACCTCGTGGCAGTCCTCGCATAGGATCTCGGCACCGGCGTGCGCACTGTGACCGTACTGCTCCACGATGCCCGGGTTGGCATTAGCGTGGCAGTCGATGCATTCATTGTCCAGGTTGGCGATGACATCGATGTCCCCATCGTCATCAACCGTCTCAGCAGTATCCGATTGGCCTACCGCCTGAATCACAACCACAAAGCCGAGCACGATGATTACAGCTACCAACCCCGCAACCAGCACCTGACCTCCCTTAAAGGGGGAATTGGTAGATTGTCCCATATTTCGTCTCCTTAATGTGTGTTATCTGAATTGACCATAACACACGGAGACGATGCGATTCTTGATCTAGATCAATACCGGACCAAAATAGTGAGGGATGTCATGCAGTACAAGGAGCTATGTCATGGAGTGGCCATCAGCAATGCGTAGGAGGCTGGCCGGTTTCAGAAGGATGATGTGTCGCCGTTCTTTCTGAAGCAGGCCGTTTTGCGACCATGTCTTCAACGTCCGGCTGACGGTTTCGGGCGTGGCACCGATGAACTGTGCCAGATCCTGTTGGGTGAGTGGCACATCGATCATAATGCCGGAGGAGCACAGTTCGCCGAATTTCTCAGCCAGTTCAAGCAGGCTGGCTGCCAGCCGCTCATCAACACGCAGCGCGGTCATATTGCCCAGCCGTTTGTGCGCATGGTGAACGTGGGCCACCAACAGATCGGTGATTAACACCCCCAGATCGCCATGTGTGTACATCAACTGGCGGATGTCCTGGCCCAGCAGAGCGATCACCTCTGTCTTGTGGATGGCCTCAACGGTTGCACCGCCTGAGTAATCACCGGAGACAGCCAGCAAACCGAACACATCGCCCGGACCGTAGATCTTGAGCGTTACCTCATGGCCCTGTGGGGTGCAGCGCAGCAGTCGCAGCGCGCCTTTCTGGATGGCGTAGAAGGTGTGCGCCGGTTCGCCCTGATGGCGCAGAGTGTCCCCTGCTTCCAAGTGGAATATGAAAGCATAGTGTGCCATAGCTTCCAGCGTTTTTGGAGAGAGTTCCTGGAATGCGGGCACAGCTGCCAGACTGTCTGTGTAGATCTCACGCTGCATATCTGTTCGACTCGTTATCGCTATACGCCTGTATCCTGACCATATCGCTCTTAAATGCGTCTACACAGTGTGATCCGTCATGCGTGGAGGTGTCGTTTGTTAGCGGCTGGCAGGTGGTGCACGAGTGCTCGACCCGTGCACCACGAAAGCATTCAGAACTGCAGGGCCTGCTGGTAGATCGTCAGGATGAGCCACAGACCATAGCCAAACGTCACCACACCGATCGCCAGGAGGATGCGGTTGACGTTCTTCTGCACGGCCAGCGGCAGGCCAAAGTCATACGCAATTGACCGTGCACCCAGTAGAGCGTGGTAGGTGACCACACCAAGAAAGATGATCTCCATGGCGAGCACCCACGGCGAACGGAGCCAAACCATGACCTGTTCATAGTCACGCAGGCCGCCTTCGACCATATAGTGCTGCGCAATCATATGGATAGCCAACAAGACGATGAGCAGTACACCCGAGATCGACTGCCCGATCCAGCGCATGGAATCGTCAGGGTAACGTTCGCGTTGTTGTTGCATGAGTGCCTCCTTAGAGCACAAGGATCAGGGCGCCGCCTATCAGCAGGAGCACGCCAGCCAATACGAGCACACCGTTAAGTAGGGTGCGTTGTTGTTTCACTGCAATGCCCGATCCAACCAGTGCGACGCGCAGACCGTTCAGGCCATGGCCGAGCAAACCAGCCAGCAGAACGATATCCATCGCAAGGATCAGGGGGCTCTTGGCAAATGCCACGAAACCATCCCAGGCTTCCGGACCGCGCGTCAGTGTGCTAAGCACGATCAGGTGCATGTACAGGTAGAGTACCAACCCGATCCCGGCGACCCGGTTGAATATGAAACCCAGGTAGCCAGCGGACTTATGCCGCGGATCGACCCACCGCAGCATCTGTTGTCTGGGACGTGAGCCCACATGCCCGGGGTAAGCCTTACTACTGTTTGACGGGTGTTGTGTCGATGCCATGAGTTGCCTCCTTTTTCTCCTTGATGCCCAACAGACGGCGGATGCGGCGGAAAGTCGCCATGCGCCGTAGGGTCATGATCTTGCCAGCCGGGTCCACGTTGGAAGGACACAGTTCACTGCATTCATAAGCTACGTGGCAGCGCCATATGCCGCTGGGTGTATCCACCATGTCAAGCAGACGGCTGCGCTCGCTGGCATCGGCTGTATGATTGATGCTCTGGTAAACAGCTGCCAAACCCGCCGGGCCCATATACTCGCTGTCCGTGGCGACAACAGGGCACGCTGACATGCAGATGCCGCATTCGATGCAGTTTTCGAACGCGTTGTAGTCGTCTTCTGGCTGGCCAGGCAGCGGGTCAGCCGGTCCAACGATGGGCATACCGGCCTTCTCCATCACGGCGAAGAGAGGCTCCATATCCACTACCAGGTCAGCGATGACGGGGAAATTGCGCAGGGGGCCGAGGGCCAGAGTGCCACCATCTTTCTTGACTGTATCCTCAACGTGCACAATACAGGGCAGCACTTCCCGACCGTTGGCCACGATGGCACACGATCCACATGAGGCGTGGTGGCAGCCATGCCGGAAGGTCAGGGTGCGATCCTGCTCGGCCCAGATCTTCTCAATCACATCAAGGATGTTGCGATGCGGCTCGATCTCGACGGTGTAGCGGTCGGTTGTTACAGGGCGGGCCACGATGTGGCGTTCAATGGTTACGTTGATCGTCCAGGACATGATCGTCTCCTAAATCCTGTAGAAGGCCCGGTAGGACAGCAGCCTGGTGGTTTTCGTGCGGCATGGCTCATCTACGCCGAGCTTGGCGCACACCACATCTGCGGTGGTCTCTCCCATTGCGCGTGCCGTGGTCGTTTTGCCACCGGCGATGGTCACAAAGCCCTCTACGTTGTCGCGCTGCGCATGGTCAAAGCATTGGAAGGTGCGAGCGATCTCGCGTTCATCCTCACTGGCTGATCCAATCAGGGGGCGGGCGACCACAAAAATACCGCGCGGCTCCACCTTGTTGAGAATCGGAACCATCTCCGAGCCGCGGTCGTACATCATTTGCACATGGTCTTCAAGGATCTCAATGTAGTCCGGATTGTCCACCGTCCACGAGGATGTGCCGATGATAGAAGTCTCCCGCTGCGGCACGACGATGTCCCCATCGGAGGAGACGTTCAGGCGGTTGATGACCTTGTGTGCATAACGGCCGGTCATGCTGACCATGACGCCAGGCGTTGGCACCACCGGCACATCGACATTGGCCATCGCGCTGATCTCCTCTGCCCATGGTCCGGCAGCGTTGACGACAAGATCGGTGTCAATGTCGTACTCAGTCAGGCTGATGCGATCCCAGACACGCACCCCATGGACCCGGCCACCGGTTACGTGCAGACCGACTACCTCGGTAAAGGGTTTGACCACAGCGTTGTTCTTTTTAGCAGTCGCCAGGAAGGCCATACACATACGCTGCGGCTCAAAGACCCCATCCGGCACCGCAACCGCTGCCAAGGTGTTCTCACTCAGATAGGGTTCCTGCTGACGGGCTTCATCCGCTGTTAGCTGCTTGTAGGGGATCTCACAGGCCTCGCAGCCTTCAAGGAATTTGCGCATGTAATCCATGTCCGAGTCACTGACGGCGACGAAAAAGCCGTCGTTGAGCTCCAGCGAGTGTGGCATGATCTCGCGCAGGATCATGTTCTCCTCGATGCACTCCACCGCGGATTCCTGATCCTTGACGCAGTAGCGTCCGCCGCTGTGCAGCAAACAGTGATTGCGACCTGTTGTTCCGGAAGCGATGGCACCGCGCTCCACGACAGTGACAGCCAGGCCGCGCAGTGCCAGGTCATGAGCGACGGCAGCCCCTGTCGATCCGGCTCCGATCACCACAACCGAAAGACGTTCAGCGCTCATTGGGTTTCTCCTACATGCTATCGATTTCGTTGTCTGTGAAATTGCGATCAGGCGGCAGCAAGCCGAGGAATACAATCTCTGTTGCGTGAATCGTAGATCAGTCAGTGCCCGGCGGATAGGGTCGACTGACCCGCCTTATCTGTGATGTTTGTCACAATCGGCGGTAAGAGGGACCCCCGCGACCCACCATCGGGCCGCAGGGGATAATCGCTATTCAGAGCGGTAGAGAACGTCCAACAGGAGGGAGGCCGTCCAGGAGAAGTCCGGAGCGCCATAGCCCCGTCCGTTCACCGGATGGAAGTATTCGTAGAAGCCGCGTGTGCTGGGCAGCTCCACGATTGTGTTGCGCAGCCGGTTGGCGTACGGGCTGAAGTCATAATGGGTCAGGCCCTGCCACAGCAGCCAGTTCATGTTGATCCAGACGGGGCCGCGCCAATAGCGGCTGTGTGAAAAGGCGGAGCCGACGCGCGTGTAGCTGGGTGCAGCGATCATGGCTTCATCGATGTGACAGAAGCGGCTGCTGTTCAGATAGTCAACCATGCTGTAGGCACGTTCTTCATCAGGGATGCGGGCAAACAACGGGGAGAAACCGGCCAGTGCGTGCGCATGGATGGGCTCGTCGTGGTAGAGATCATAGTCGATGTAGATATGATTGACCGGATCCCACAGTTTGTCATTGATCGCGGCTGCTGTGTTTTCCGCCCAACTCAAGTAGGGTTCGGCGTCCTCACCGATCAGGCCGGCGATCAGTGCGAGATCGCGGTTGGCCTGAACCAGCAGCGTGTTGAACAAGACATCCTGCACCATGAACGGAATGCCGTCCTCGTAGATGCGCTGCTCGTCATAGTCGCGCTGCCGCATGAAATCCACCAGGTAAACATAACAGTCATAGTCGGATTTTGTGGGGCGTTCGTCGGCATCCACAAGCGTGAGATCAACGCGCGTGTACTCCGGGACATGATCCGGCGTGAGCTCAATGCGCTGGAGCGCCCGATCCCACATCGGCGAATTGTCCTGGCCGGAGCTCCACGGATGGTGAATGTAGATCAACCCCTCGTTGAGCGGATCAAGTGCACTATACAGCCAACGATGCCACGCGGCGAGCTTGGGGAACATCTCTCGCAAAAAGGCTAAGGAGCGTGTTCTGTCCTGGGCGTATTTGTAAACGTGTAGAACAGCAGTTGCATGCACAGGTGGCTGCACAATGCCGGAAGTCTGGTGATCCGGCGGTGCGTCGGGGCTCCGATGGATCTGCCAGAAGTCCGGGCCCGGGAAATAAGGCCGGTCATTGTTGATTGTGTTGAACACGATATGTGGCACACGGCCATCCAGCCATTGTGCATCAAACAGGCTGCGCAGTTCCTGTTCAGCACGTGCCTGGTTGTAGTGGGCGTACCCCATCGCAATGAACGCGGAGTCCCACGACCATTGATGCGGGTAGAGCGCAGGTGTTGGTTTGGTGGAAAAGCCCGTCCAATTCTTTTCAAGAACGGCCATTGCGGCCTGGTCAAGCTGTTGCGTGTTGGTCATGTGGTTTGCCCTCGTCTTTTCACCGGTCTACCGGCTGCACTGTCCTACTATTCTACGGGTGCGTACGGTGGGGATAAACCCCTAAACGTAGGTCTTTACACTTTTGTAGGGTGCGAAATATACTGCATGACGCAGGACGATACCACAACGTTCTACTTGGAACAATCTTTAGAAGATCAAAAAACCCGGACCGCCGGCCCGGGTTTCGACGTGCGCATCAGCGGCTAGCGGACGCGCAGCAGTTCGTAAACTTTGGTGTATTGGGTGCGCCCCTTCACCTGAATGGGTTCCAACTCGTTGACGCGCACATAATCTTGAACGAGCTGGTACGTGTCATCACTGATGAGGATCTGCATCGGATCGGCGATCTCCTGAAGCCGCTTGGCGAGGTTAACGCTGTCCCCCATGGCAGTGTAGTCCAGCCGATCCGGGCTGCCGACGTTGCCGACCACCGCTCGCCCTGTGTGCACCCCAATACCGAAAGTCAGACGATCCTGTGCGGGGACAGTCTCATGGTAGGCGCGGAAGTCAGCCATCATGGCTGCCGCCGACCGGATAGCGCGGAGGGCGTGGTCTTCCTGTGGGCGCAGCGGCGTGTTGTAGAGAGCCATGACCGCATCCCCCATGAACTTGTCAATGATGCCGTTGTGCATGTGGATGGCATCGGAGGCGATGGTCATGTACGTGTTGATGATCTCCACCAACCGCTGCGGATCGAGGTTCTCGCTGAAGGTTGAGAACCCGCGGATGTCCCCAAACACGATGCTGATGACCTCCTGCGTACCGCCCAATCGCAGCTCATCGGCTCCACGGATGCCGTCGACGACCTCGGTTGGCAGGTAGCGGCGAACGCCAGCGATCTGAGCTTCGCGCGCCTTCTCTTCTGTTTTGTCATCGATCACGATGGCCACACCCTGAGTCTGCTCGTGGGCGTTTTTCAACGGACTGATGTTCATGCTGAGGTTGACCGGGCCGCGGTTGTCGATCTCGGTGTCAAACTCAATACCCGTCAACGTGATATTGTCTGCCCGGGTCTGACTCAGCAGCGTTGCAAACCGGTGATCGAGCGCTGGCAGCACTTCATGAATGGGCAGCCCCACGACGTTCTCGTCTTCCTCAGGCAGTGCCATGATACTGCGGGCAGGAGGCGTAATCAGCGTGATGTGATCGAACTCGTCGGTGGTGATCACGCCGGAGGCGATGGATGCGAAGATGTTGTCCTGCAGGTTCTTCATGTCGCTGATCTCGTCCAGCGTGATCTGTAGACGGGTAAACAGGCGGGCGTTCTCAATGGCAACAGCCGCCTGATTGGCGAAGGCCACCAGCAGTTCGCGGCTTGATTCGTCGAACAGCCCTTCCTGGATTTTGTTGTCCGTATAGATGACACCGGTTACCTGCCCGCGCAGGTTGAGTGGCACACACAGGATCGAACGCAGACTGTAGCTGACGATGCTTTGCGAGTCCGGGAAGCGTGTGTCTTCCTGTGCATTGGTAGTCAATAACGCCTCCCCGCTTTCCGCTACTCGCTGCACCACGCTCCGGCTGATCTCAAACGACTCGCTGTCCTCGATCGTCTGCCGGTCCACGTTGCGAGCCACACTCAGCTCCATATCGCCGGTCAGGTCATCGCGCAGCATCAGGTAGCCGCGTTCCGCACCTGTTAACTCAATGATGGTGTCCATAACCTCATTGAGCACGTACGGCAGATCGAGCGACGAGTTGATGAGTGCGGCAGTATCCGCCAGTGCGCGATATTGGTCGCGTTCGTGTTCCAAACTCTCCACCCGATGGCCCACCGATTCAACCCTGCGCCCAATGTCATTGAGTGTGGTGGTGGTTCCCGGCGGCAGGCGAAAGCCTTCTTCCTTAAGGGCTTCACGCTGCTGCTTGAGAACGCTGCGCAGATCGTGGGCAAGTTGGCGAATAACGTTGAGTTCCTCGGCCAGCGTTGGCGTAGTTGTCGTTTCGTCTGCCATGGTGGGCCATCTCCTGCTAGTGATTGACCAGGTTGTGGTCAGAGGCCCCGGGTTCCGTCACTGTAAGGTGGGGCGGAACACGAGGCATGCTTGCATCTACGAGTATAGACATTCGCCCGGATTGCGCTAGCGGCGCGGGTCAACCACAATGGGTCGAGCTCCCGTGATCTCAATTGCAGAGACACTCATTTCGAAGCCGGATGCCTCCGCTGCGAAAATCTCCAGGTCACCGCGCGCCAGTACGGGAATCGGCACATCGCCCGAAAGAAGATGCAGTTCACCCGTGCCATATTCGTGCTCGGGTGCATTGATTTCGATCCGGACAGTCTGGCCGGGGCCTACATCAATGATCAGCAGACCATTGCGATCCGTTTCTACCTCGTCGGCGTGCTGGTCGATCTCATAGACAAACGACCGTCCTGACCACGGCTTGCCGCCGTTTTCGAACAGGTAGATACCCAACCGGACGGTCTCCTGACTGAGGGGGGTGATGTAGATCTGTGTGCGGTACGTGATATCTTCATAGCCGCCCGTCCGCCAGAACGGAATGTGCATGAAGTCGGCCATTGACTCGCTCCTCATGTGAACCGGGATATAACATCCGAATTGTAGCGCATTCCGCTAGACACCGCTGGCAGTTTCCTCGATCACGGCAAGGGTTTCGCGGGCGCAGGTGTCCCAAGTGAACTGACGCACCCGTGCTCTCCCCTTTTCGATCAGCTGTGCACGCAGTGCATTGTCAGTGAGGGCGCGCCGCAGCGACTCAGCCATCGTATCGATATCCGTTGGTGCGAAGGTCAGAGCAGCATCGCCCACAAGTTCGGGCAGCGAGGACGCATTTGAGCACACAACAGGCACTTCGCAGGCCATTGCTTCCAGCGCAGGGAAGCCAAAACCCTCATACAGAGAGGGAAAGGCATATACTTCAGCGTCACTGTAGAGAGCAATCAGATCCTGATCATCGACGTAGCCTGGCAAGATGACACGCTCCGCCAGATCAAGCCGCTCGATCCGTTCTTTGATGCGTGTATAGTCCCAACCTTTGCTCCCAGCCAAAACCAACTTCAGATTGCTGCCGGTGTCCTTTACGCGGTCAAAAGCGGAGATCAAAGCGGGTAGATTCTTGCGGGGGCGCGTGCTGCCCACATGCAGGATGTATGGTCCCTGAATTGAGAGGTTGCGGCGCATGCGGTTGATCGCAGCCTCGTCAGCGACCGGACCCAGCGAACGATCTACCCCTGAGTGGACCACGCGTACTTTTTCACGCGGGACTCCGCCAAGGGCTATCAAGTCATGGGCCGTCGCATGAGAAACAGCGATCACGCGGCGTGCCAGCCGGGTGCTGTGTGCAGTTGACCAGTTCAGGTAGAGGCGGTCCGGCAGCGGATGTTTGTCCGGATAGTGCCGGTAGCCGAGATCATGCACGGTCACGACAGCCGGAACCCCGCCCACTCCCGGCCAGGGCAGGACATGTGATGGCACGAAGAGCACATCGGGCTTACTGCGGCGGACTTCAAAACCGAGGCCGGTATGTGTCCAGATACGCGGGCGTCGGATAAGGCACGTTTCTATGCGATCAGAGTGTGGCAGAAGATCGGGGCCGGGTTCATCCCGGAAGTAGAGTCGAAAGCGGTGAGGTGTATCCAGTGCAACAAGGCTCTGGATGATGTTGACACTGTAGCCTTCCACGCCTGTCCGCGTCGAAACAGTGGCCCGGCTGGCATCAATGCCGATGAGCATGGGGAGTCAATCCTGGCGGGGGCGAGCAAAAACGAACAGCGCGAGCAGTACCAGGACCAGCGGCCATAAGCGCAGTGTCTGCCGGAAGGCCAGGGTCTGAACAGCGCCAAGCGTCAGAGGTAGGGCGATCAGGCCGATGGCGCCGAACACGTAAACCGGCACCAACAGCGCCTGCTCCTGCATATCGCCGGCCAGATACACCATCAGATAGCCGGTGGCGATGATCAGAGGAAAGACGGGCCACAGCCGCAGCAGGTCAACCCAACCCAAGCGGCCGATCCCAAGTGTGAACAGCAGGAAGAACAGCCCGCATAACAGCAAGATCGTGCCCGGAAGCATCACAGCCGGGCGGCGGCGGCGTTCCGCATTGACCTGGGCGATCAGAGCAGCAGCCGCAACGATCAGGATAACAGGCCAGATCTCGGCCAATGGAGGGAGTGCGACGCGCAGCGATGCAGCGATCAACCACCCACCTGCTGCAGCGGCCAGTAAGGCGGCAGCCGTCACCCCTGGGAATCTCTTTACCATGCAGACAATTCTAAAGGAGGGGAGTGGTTTCGCAAAAACGCCGCAGGTTGATCGCAGGGAAAGCATCCTAATTCAGTATGGAAGGCGGCAGGGCAGACGTTTACAAATGAGTTACCATGGGGTTGCTGTAGTTCGATTGGAGAAGATGGGACCAAAGATGATCTCACGCCGACGTTTTATAAAGCTGGCCGGAGCAGGCGCTGCCGCGATGATCGCTGCCAAAGCAAGGCTTGCCCGTGCTGATTTGCCCCTTCCCCCCTTTCCGCCCGATACGCTGGGCGAGGATACGCTGATCTCGTTCAATGAGGTGTTCGGCTATCCTCCTATGTTGGGGCGGTTGACGGCCAACCGGATGCGGGTGTTTGCCGGGCCTTCCCCGCGCTCAGAGAGCATCCGTAATGTGTATTTGCATGCCATTCTGCCGATCTACGCCGCTGTTCGGGGCGAACCCTACGACATCCGTACACGCAGCGAGGTCTGGTATTATCTGGGTCCGAATGACAAAGGGCAGGATGAGTACATTCATTCAGGGTATGTCGCACCGACAAAAGAGGTGTTCAACGAGCCTGAACCCGTTGATGACTGGTGGTGGGGCCAGGTCACGGTGCCACTGACCAACCAACACTACCTCCCCGCTGCGACGTCGTATCGCTACACATGGGACTTTTACCGCGGCTTCTACACACAACTGCATCGCGTGGTGGGCAGCGCGGTCGATGATGAAGGCCGCCATTGGTACCGGATCGAGGATGATATTGAGCCGGACCGGCCCGCGTGGATGCTCGGGCGAACCATCCGCCGGGTTCCCCCACAGGCTTTTGCGCCCATCAATCCTCACGTCACAGACAAGCGCATCGAGATCAACCTGGACAATCAGACCCTCACCTGCTTTGAATACGGAACACCAGTGTTCCGCACCCGGCTGGCATCTGGCAAAGTGTATGTCAATGAGGCCGGTGAATCCCATGATTTCCGTACGGCGCCTGGTGACTATGACATCATGGGGAAGCGGCCCTCACGGCGGATGCGCGGTGGAGAGGCACAGGATCTGCCCTACGACATCAACGGAGTGCCGTGGGTCACCTACTTCACATTCAGTGGGGCGGCTGTGCACGGCGCATTCTGGCACAACAACTACGGGACCCCGCGCAGCCATGGCTGCATCAACGTAACGGCTGATGCGGCGCGCTGGGTGTACCGCTGGTCAGAGCCCCATGTGGACTATTCACACGTCTCACGCATCTTAACTGAGGAAGAGATCGATGGGCCGCACACACTGATCACAGTAGTGACCTGATCGTTGCAATAGCAGAGGAGCCAGTCCAGGCGAACTGGCTCCGATTCTGCCGTTTTAGGGTGTGAGGGCGCTTATCCATTCCAAGCGAACCGAGTCGAAAGCGACAAGCCCGCTGCTGGCATCCTGAATGCCAACCTGAATGGTGACTGTTTCAAAGTCAGTAGGTGCTGTGACTGTGCAGGTAACCTGCCGCCAGTTGAATGTTCCCCGATCTGAGGTCAAGCAGTAGATGGGCTCTGCCAGAGTGCCCTGCCTGAACAGAACACGGCCACCGAGACGCAGTGTGTCCGGCGCGATGTTAGCTCCAGCCAGATAGTAACTGAATACGAAGGTGTCCCCTGCCGAACCACTCAGCCCGGTCAGTACATCCTGACTGGCCAGATCCGTGAGGCCCGCATCGCCATCAAACAGCATGACGCAGTTCCCCTCAAACGTACGCGGGTCACCACACAAGCGCTGATCGTTCCCGGTGGTTTGCACATCCCAATCGGTGACCGGATCGAGGACTGTCTCAAAACCGACATTGCGCGCCTGGTTTCGCCCCATACACTCAGGGGGTGCCGCGCTCAGTGGATTGGTGGCGTTCACATCCGTTGTGATCGGATCACCAAACCCAGCCGGTGCAGGTCCGTTCGGTGCACCCCACCAGTTATCTGGTGCTGGCAGTGCAATGCCGGTTGTGTTGCCTACGCCTGTGTTCGCATTGTCCACAATGCAGCTGTCCGATAGAGCGCTAGCTGCCGGGTCGCCGCCTGTGATGGCAAGGCCCGTATCTGAAGCGCCGTTAAGGTAGATGTTGGTCAGGGTGACTTGACCGGTGTCCATTGCAATACCCGTCTGCGCACCAAAGAAGCGGCTGCCATCCGCATTGAAAACGGCTGACAGTGTATTGCGCAGCCACACATTGCGAACGGTTGAGTCCCCAGCAGTGACAGTGCTGCTGTTCAAAGTAAGGGATGGGATTGTATCGCTGCCCTGGGGATCGTCTGTTTCGGTTTCTACGATCACATGGTTGGGTGCTTCACCAACGATAGTCAGGTTGGACGCCTGTACAACGGGTGCGTTGGATGGGGAGCCCTCACCGCTAGGCCCGGCCTCTGAACAGGTAGAGTTGATCGGGTTGACTACCGGTGCAGGGAAGAAATTGTCGCTCACCAGCACGCTTGCTGTCTGCGCATCAACGATTGTCACCCCATCAACGATTGTGATTGTGGGGGTGACCCCTCCAGCCTGTCCATATTCCTCGGAGCAGTCATAAGCATAGAAGCCGATATCGTTTCCGGTGAGCGTGCCGCCCGTCACTTCAACCGGATTGGATGTCGGGTTGTTCCATGACCCGATGCCCCAATCGAAACCTGTTACATCGTTGTCGGCCACATCCACATCCACGTTGGCCTGTATACTTGATACATCGATCCCCCGGGTGGGCAGTGTTGTCTCAGGGAACGGGCCTGGCGTGATATCATTGTTGGCGATGATGAAACCGGCTGAATTGGCGAAGTGTAAGTTGATGAAGATGCCGATAAAGTTGGCTTCAATTGTATTGCCGCTGATTGATACCTGATCGGTGGCCGGGTCAAAAGTCGGATCCGGATTTGGCTGGGAGAAGTTGTTGGTTTGGACCCCCGTTGTGACATTCTCCATCACGTTGTTTTCCACGGTCGCATAGTGGCTGAATACGGTGATGATTCCGCGCCCAACCGGACCGGATGCATTGAAGATATAGTTATTGCTCAGAGTCGAATAACCTGGATTCCATCCGTAGAAACTGGTTACGGCTGCGTTGAGAAGACGGTTGTTGGTCACCAGAAGATCGTTGACGTTATAGACGTTGAAATCTTCGTCCCAGGTGGCGATGTTGTAGTTGGCATCGGTGAGGGTGCCATCCGGCAGTTCATAAGGATTTGGTGAAGCCGGGTTGGGATTGTCAGCGTCAATCGTGATGCCATCAATAGTGACATTGTCGACTGAGACCACCACGTGCCGGAGGCCAAGCAGGTCAGCTGAGGCCCGGCTTGTTGCAGGGATGATAACGGCCTCGCCGGTACCATCACGTGAGGGATCGTAGCCGGGTACTCCGGCAAAAGGCCCTTGGATAGTCACCTGTTTGTCTATGAAGATATCCTCCTCGTAGACGCCGGGTGCCACAACGATCGTATCCATATCGTTGGCCGCATCAATAGCAGCCTGTAGCGTGCAGTAGGGTGTGCCAGTTGTGTCACTGCAGGACGGATTCGCCCCATCCACATTGAGTGTTGCAGCCTGTGCTGGCACGGTGAATGCCAGGCTCAACAGAAAGGCTGCGCAGAAAATCTTGAAGAATCGCATGATCAGTACTCCTTTGAGTATTTTACGAGAAAAGTATACAAACGCATTAA
>JAADYX010000081.1 GCA_010092885.1 Chloroflexota bacterium
GGCTCGCCTCCGCGGACAACAGCGTCACCGTCTGGCGGGAGCGCAACATGCTGCGTGTGTACACCGGCCAGCACGACCCCTGGGTGGAAAGCGTGGCCTGGGGGCCGGACCATATCGCGGCGGGGCTGAACAACGGCACGCTCATCTGGTATGATGGCGAAACCGGCCAGCTGGTACACCGCGAGGCCCACGCGCATCAGGCCGGGATCGAGGGGGTGGCCTTCAGCCGGGAGGGGCACCTGGCGAGCGTCTCCGGGTTGGCCAACGGCTCGGACTACGCGCTGGTCATCTGGCGGGGCATGCAGCGCCACCTGACCCTGCAAGGCCTGTACGCGGCGGCCTGGTCACCCGCGGGCGGTCAGATCGCGGCGGGGTTGGGCCAGCAGCTCGTCCTCTATGATGCGGCCACCGGCCAGCCGCAGCACGCCTACACCGCCCACGCCGACGCCATCCGCGATGTGACCTGGCAGAACGGCACGCTCGCGAGTGCCGGGCAGGACGCCACCGCCGTGATCTGGGATGAGGTCGGCGGACATGCTATGCTCCATACGCTGGATGCCCGGGCGCAGGCCGCGACCTCGGCCAGTGTGGCCGACAACGGCTTTCTGGCGGTGGGGCACCGCGGCGGCGTGACCATCTGGCGCGGCCAATGGCCCTATACGGTCCGGGTGGGGCGCGATGTGTGGGTCACGGATGTGGCCTATTACGGCGATCTGCTGGCCGCCGCCACCGACGATGGCCGCGTGCTGCTGGTGCGCGGCCTCACCATCCATGAGACGCTGCACGGCCACGCGGCGGGGATCAACGCGCTGGCCTGGTCCCCGCACGGCGACCGGCTGGCCTCGGCATCGGCAGACGGCACGGTCATACTCTGGGAGGTCACACCATGACGGAACGCTCACCCCTGCCCGCGATCATCGGCCTGCTGGCGGTCTTCGCCCTGCTGGCCTTTTTGGCGCTCAACACCGCGCCGCGCACCGACGATGTCCGGATCGCCGACTCGCTGCGTACCGGCGACCCGGAGGGCCCGCTCGCCAGCTTCGATCTGCCGACCGGGGCCACCGCGCTGGCCTGGTCGCCGGGCGGGGAGCGCATCGCCGTCGCGCTGGATACCGGCGGGGTGCTGGTCCACAATCTGACCACGGGCTCCGTGGAGACCCGCGTGGCGGGCCGCACCTCTGTGCTGGCCTGGTCCCCGGGCGGGGCCTATCTGGCGGTGGGCGGCACCGCACCGACGGTCTATAACACGCAGACCTGGGAGCCCGCCATCGAACTGCCCTTCACCCTGGACGACCAGCCCGTCAGCGAGTTCGCCTGGTCCCCGGATGGCGGCAGGCTGGCCGTCGGCGGCATCCTGACCGAGACCATCACCATCTGGGATGTGCCCAATGCCGCGATCACCCACCGGCTGGATACCGAAATCGGCCTGACCGCGATGAACTGGCCCAACCCCCTTACGCTGCGGGCGGGCTACGCTCTGCAGGAGGGCGTCATCAATGTGTGGGAGTTCAAGGATGAGAACACCACGGTCACCAACACACTGAACTTTGGCGCTTTCCCGCTGTTTTTCACCTTCAGCCCGGCTGGCGATTATTTCATCGCGTCCGAGGCGCGCATCGTGGGCCGCCAGCCCGTGCCTGATGAGTTCTCCCTGCGGGAGGCGGGCCGTCCCACCTTGGGCGAGCAGCTGCCGCTGTGCTTTGAGGGTCCGTTGGGCCCGCTGGTATGGTCCCCGGAAGGCAGCCGCTTCGCCATTGGCGACCGGGCCGCGGCCTTCTTCGGGCGGGAGAACCGCGCCCTGATCGCGATCTACGATAGGGAAGCCGGCGAGTGCTTCACCCTGGAAACCGCATCCTCGGATCTGCTGGCCTTTTCACCCGGTGGCACCCTGATCGCGGCCAGCGGTGAGACGGTCGAATCCGTGGTGATCTTCCGCGCCGAACCGGCCGTCCGGGTGGCGATGCGTTAGATGAAGGCCGCCTAAACAATTTCTCAACTGTTGGCTTACCGGCTGGCGTGCTGCCTATACTGTATGTATAGGCACACACAAGCAAGGGGAAAGCCGCCATCCCACAGACCATTGAGACCCCCTGGGCCCAACCCGCTGACACCGTATCGGATCGCCTGGATGTCAATCCGCAGCAGGGCCTGAGCACCGGCGAGGCCGACCGTCGCCGCGAGGAGTACGGGCCCAACACACTGCGCGAATCGGAAACACGCAGCATCTGGCGCATTCTGTTTGAGCAGGTCAACAGCCTGCTGGTGCTGCTGCTGTTGGCAGCGGCGGCGGCCTCGCTGGCCTTCGGTGAGACCGTCGAGGCGGGCGCGATTGTGCTGGTGGTGATTATCAACGCCGTGATCGGCTTTGTGACGGAACTGCGCGCGCAGCGCTCCATGGAGGCCCTGCAGGAGCTCGGCCAGGTGGACGCATTCGTGAAGCGCGAGGGCAGCACCCACACGCTGAACGCCGAGGAGATCGTGCCCGGCGATGTGGTGGTGCTCTCACCGGGGGATATCATCACGGCGGATGTCAGGCTGACGGCGGCATCCGAACTACAGGTGGACGAATCCGCGCTGACCGGCGAGTCGACCCCGGTCAGCAAGACGGTCGATCCGATCGACGAGGAGACGCCCCTCGCCGAACGCACGAGCATGGTCTACAAGGGCACGGCGGTCACACGCGGCGAGGGCGAAGGCATCGTTGTGGCGACAGGCATGGAAACCGAAGTCGGCAATATCTCCTCGTTGGTGGCCGAAGCCCAAAGCGAGGAGACTCCGCTGGAAGAACGGCTGGACGCGCTCGGGCGGCGGCTGGTCTGGGTGACCCTTGCCCTGGCGGTGATCATTGCGGTGGCCGGGTTTATCGCCGGGCGTGAACTGCTGCTGGTCGTGGAGACGGCCATCGCTCTGGCGCTGGCCACCGTGCCGGAAGGGCTGCCGCTGGTGGCCACTGTCGGCCTGTCGCGCGGCATGTGGCGCATGGCGCGGCGCAACGCGCTCATCGAGCGGCTTTCCGCGGTGGAAACGCTCGGGGCGACCTCCGTTATCTGCACGGACAAGACCGGCACCCTCACCGAAAACGAGATGACCGTCACCCGCATTATGACCACGCCGGAGCAGCAGGTCGCCCTCAGCGGGACGGGCCTGAGCACCGAGGGCGAGTTCACACGCGATGAGCAGCCGGTTGACCCCACCGAGGACGACCATCTGCGCCGCCTGCTGGAAAACGGCATGCTGTGCACCAACGCACAGCTCGACGGTGAAGCGCTGGGCGAACCACTGGAGATCGCGCTGCTGGTGGCCGGGCGCAAGGCGGGGCTTTCCAAAGAGGCGCTGTTGGAGCAGCGGCCCGAGGTGCGCGAGGTCTCCTTTACGCGCGAGACCAAGATGATGGCCACCTTCCACCGGGCAGATGACGGCTTTCGCGTGGCGATCAAGGGCGCGCCGGAGGTCGTCATCGAACGGGCGGACCGCGTCCGGACCCCGCAGGGCCCGCCGGACCTGACCGCGGAGGAGCGCGAAACCTGGCAGGCCCGCAACGATGAGCTGGCCAACGAAGGGCTGCGCCTGCTGGAAGTGGCCGAGGGGCACGCCGAGGCCGAATA
>JAADYX010000082.1 GCA_010092885.1 Chloroflexota bacterium
ATCCATTTGCGGCATGTCGATATCCAGGATGAACAGGTCCGGCGGCACTTTTTGGCTGGCCTGCAGGCACATCTCCCCCGTCAGGACGGCCCGCACGCGATAACTCTGCCGTTTGAGCATGGATGAGAGCACCTGCAGATTCTGCGGTACGTCGTCTACTATCAGGATATCGGCCTTCATGCCTGCACCTGCTTTTGTGAGTCCTTATCCTTTCATACCAGCTCAACGGCGGTTTGTCACCCGTCAAGTGGCCAGTCTGCCGGGTGGAAACGCAGCCGCGCGGACTGTGCTAAACTCGGCAGTGGACCCAAACAACGGAGGAACCACCCCATGCAAGCACTTGCAGATCCGCAGATCTGGATAGCACTGTTCACCCTACTCGCACTTGAGATCGTGCTGGGCGTTGATAATATTGTCTTCATTTCCATTCTGGCTGGCAAGCTCCCGGAAGAGCAGCAGGATCGGGCCCGGCTGATCGGGTTGGGCCTGGCCATGCTGATGCGCGTGCTGCTGCTGTTTTCGCTCTCGTGGCTCATCGGGCTGGAGGAGCCCTTCGTCACCATCCTGGGGTTTGAGCTCAGCGGGCGCGATCTGATCCTGGCTGTGGGCGGCCTGTTCCTGATCGGCAAGAGCACCTTTGAGATCCACGAGAATCTGGAAGGTGAGGAGGGACACGCCGGGAAAAACGTCCAGGCCAGCTTTGGCGCGGTCATCGCCCAGATCGTGCTGCTGGATGCGGTCTTCTCGCTGGACTCCGTCATTACCGCGGTCGGCATCGCCGAGGAGATCTGGGTGATGATCGTGGCGGTGGTGGTCGCCATCGGCGTGATGATGGTTGCCAGCGGGCCCATCGCCGAGTTTGTGGACCGCCACCCGACTGTCAAGATCCTCGCGCTCAGCTTCCTGCTGATGATCGGCCTGACGCTGATCGTGGAGGCGCTGCACGTGCACATCCCCAAAGGCTATATCTACAGCGCGATGGGCTTCAGCGTTTTGGTGGAAGCGCTCCAGCTGCGCATGCAGGCCAACCGCGATCCGGTGAAGCTGCACCGCCGCTATAAGGGCGAGGGCGGTGCGCCCGCCGCTTCGGACTGATTTGGACTGGCACATCCGCCGCCAACCAAGTAAACTCTTGGACTGCAATAGTCCATCATGAAGAGAGGAGTTGGTTGAAATGGCGAAGTGTGCCATCACAGGCAAAAAGCCGATGAGCGGCAACAACAAGCCGTTCTCGCAGAAGCGGACCAAGCGGCAGTTCAAGCCGAACATCCAGTCCAAGACGATCTATGTGCCGGAACTGCGGCGCACCATCAAGATCAAGGTGTCGGCCAAAGGGCTGAAGATCATCGACAAGGTGGGCCTGATGCAGTATCTCAAGCGCGAGGGCCTCACCCTCAAAGACATCACCTGAACAGAGAATGGGTCGCGGCGCGGCCCGTTTTCGCTTTAGTTAACCATCGCATAACAATCTCCCCAAGCCGCGCCATTTGGTGTATGATCAGGGTATGACAAACCTGGCACAGCGATCAGCTCTGATGAATACCCACTACGATGAGCGCGCCCGCACACTCGCCGTCCTCAACGGTGTGTCCATTATTACGGTTGCCAGCTGGGCCGTGCTCTACGTCATCTCCACGATCATCTTCGGCTACTACACAGGCGGCCCGCTCGACACCTATGTGCTGATCACGCTGGCACAGGTGCTGCCCTTCGTCCTGATCCACCTGCTTGGTTCGCGCGGGTATGTCAATGTGGGGGGCGTGCTGTGGGTGGGGTCCTTTTTCGCCGTCATGATGGCCAACGTCCTGGTTGACCTGCACCTGTACTTCATCCCGCTGGTGGTCGGCGTGCTGCTGCTGATCATCACGTCGTCGCTGCTGTTTGGGGCCAAGGCGGCGTGGGCTGCAGCCGTTGTGCTCACCGCGCTCGAGATCGGCCTGGCCACGTCCATAGGGCGGCTGGGCAGCGAGAGCACCGTGCTGACCCTGCTCGTCCTGAACTTCATGGTGGCCGGGCTGATGGCCTACATTCACCACGAGCGTGCGGCCGTGCGCGCGGGGCGTGCCCGGCTGGAAGGCATTCTGGCCAGCAGCCCGGATGCGGTTATGCTGGTGGACGGCGACGGCCTGATCACGATGGCCAGCCACCACGTGCAGACCGTCACAGGCCGCAAAGCGCAGGCGTGTGTGGGCCAGCCGCTGGCGGCCTGCCTGCAGAACGGCACCAAGCTCAAGGCGATGCTCGCTGCGCTGACCCCGGCTAGCACGCCTTCCCGCTTTGAGATGGTCGTCGTGCACCCGGACGGCCCACCCATCGATGTGGATGCCGCGCTCGTGCCCCTGGTTGAAGAAGGTCACATCACCGGCGCGATCATCAGCCTGCGCGATATCACCGTGCTCAAAGACGCCGAACGCCTGAAAGAGACCCTGATCGCCAATGTATCGCACGAACTGCGCACGCCGCTGGCCAGCCTGAAGATCCATCACGATCTGCTGAGCCTCAATCCGGATGATGCGGCGCGCTATGTGCCCCGGCTCAAGCGCGAGACCCGCCGCCTGCAAACCCTCGTCGAGAGCCTGCTGAGCCTCTCCGTGCTCGATCAGCAGCCCTACCATATGGTCCGCGATGCCATGGACCTCAATCCGCTGGTCCGTGACCTGGTTGAGGACCGGCAGGAGGTGGCCCAGGCCAACGACCTGAGCCTCTCAACCGAATTGAGCCCATCACCGGTCGTGATTAACGGGGACCAGAACCTGATCACCCAGGCGGTCAGTGTGCTGCTGACCAACGCCCTGAACTATACGCCGCCCGGCGGCACCGTCACGCTCCGGGTGATCCGGCGCAGCTGCGGATTCGGCTGCGCGGGTGTGGCCGTCGAGGATACGGGCCCGGGCATCAGCCTGGAGGATCAGCAGCACCTGTTCGAGCGCTTCTTTCGGGGTGAGGCCGCGCAGACGTCCAACGCGCCGGGCACCGGGCTGGGCCTCTCGATTGCTAAAGCGGTCGCCGAAAAGCACGGCGGCTCGATTGAGGTCAGCAGTACGCCTGGCCACGGCTCGACGTTTACGCTCTGGTTCCCAGTGGAGGCCTGATGACCTACGAGACTCTCTTTGCGCGGGTGTACAACGCGCGCTGGGTGGACTTCGCGCGGACGGCTGCGCCCGCCATCCGGGAGGTGTACGAATCGACGCCGCTGGGTGCCAGCGAGCGCACCCTGCTGGATGTCGCCTGTGGCACCGGGCAGCTGGCCACCTACTTTCTGGAAGCTGGCTACACCGTCACCGGGTTGGATCTCAGCCCGGCCATGCTGGACCATGCCCGTCAGAACGCGGGCGGGCGCGGCACGTTCATCCTGGGCGATGCGGCCGATTTCTCGATTCCCGAACCGGTTGGGCTGGCGGTCTCAACGTATGATGCGCTCAACCATCTGCCCGATCTCGCGGCACTGCGCGGCTGCCTGCAGAGCGTCTCGGCTGCCCTGCGGACAGGCGGCACCTTCACCTTCGATCTGAACACGCGGCACGGCCTGAGCCGGTGGAGCGGTGTGCAGGTGATGGAGTCTGAGGATATGACGATTATCACCCGCGGCGTCTACGATGGCGGCGACCGCGCCTTCACGCAGATCAGCGGGTATGTGCGCGCGGAGGACGGCCGTTATGACCGGTTCAATGAGGTCATCGCCAACACGGTCTTTGATATGGTTGACGTGCGCGCCGCGCTCAGTGATGCAGGCTTCAGCACGGCGTACCCGGCGGTGCTGCGCGCGCTGGCCGAACCGATCGAAGACCCGGAAGCCGTGGGGCGGGTCTTCTGGGTGGCGCGCCGTGCTTAGCCGATGTAGCGGGCCCCGGCCATGCACACAACGGCCACAAGGGCCAGCCACGCACTGATGTTGCTGTGCAGGGTCAGCTTGCCCTTGGCCTCTTGCAGGGCCTGCTCATGGGCCGGGGTGGGGTTCTGATCGTAACGGCGGGCTGCCTCTGCGAAGACCCCGCTGAAGCGCCCCGTCGCGCCGGCGCCATGCCCAAAGGCCAGCAGACCGACCACCGCCCCGATGACCATGACCACATCGCCAGTGGTGCTGAAGGCGAGCAGGTCCAACAGATTGCTTGAGGTGCGCAGCGGCCACAAGATCAGACCGGCAAGGGTGGTGCCGATCGCGGCGATGGGCATCACCATGGTGAAGCGGCTGTAGCCGTAAAAGCTGCGCAGCATGGCCAGCCCCTTCTCCCCGAGTTGGTCGGCTGCCGGGTGCAGAATCCAGGCTGTCAGGGCGCCAAAGCCGACCCAGATCATCCCGAGCACGATATGCGCCAGCCGTAAAATCGCGACAAGAATAGTCACTGTGGTTTCTCCTGTGGAGGGGTGGAATCAGCGGGAGGGTACCCCGTGTGGAGCACCCTCCCAAACCGGTCTACTTGCGGCGCGACTGACGGCGGCGCATCCGGCGTGCGGATTTCTTAGCGGCGATACGACGCTGCTCGCTCTTGCTGACGTACCAGCGCTTGCGGCGCAGCGAGCTCATCTTGCCGCTCTTGGCCATTTCCTTACGGAACCGGCGGAAGAGCTGATCGTCGGATTCGTTCGGACGGCGTTCAACACTTACCATAACTGCCTCACCTCCTTAACAGGGGACGAAAAAGCCGCTGGGAAGCGGCGGAGTAATAAGTGCGTTTTGACACAAATAGTATAACACAACGGAGGCCGTTATGCCCATTCAGGTTGGCTCGGTGATGCTCTACAGCGCAACGGATATCGCCCACATCGTGGATATGCACCCTTCCACCGTGCGCAAACGCCTGCGTGAGGGCGACCTGAACGGGCGCAAGATCGCGGGCAAATGGTACGTCACCGCCGGGGATCTGGTTGGCTACCTGGCCGGTGAGGGGCATGACACCGATCTGCCTGAGATGCCGCTCGACCCCTCTCCGTTGGAGGTCTTCCCGGAGTTGGGGGCGGCGCTCGCCCGGGAGCTTGAGCCCGACGAACCGCCCACCGATGAACTCAGTGCGCTGCGTGCCCGCGCGAGCGTCCTGCTGGACCGCGCCCGCCGCCTGGAGGCCATCTACCTGGCCGAGGAGTCTGACGAAGACTGACTCCGGGCGGTGGTGCGTTGCCGCGCGTGCCGAAATCAGTTAACATTCTCTTAACATGGCGCGCCGATCCGTCTGCCCGGCGCGCTGCGTGTTCTGGCCATCGCGCCGGAACCACACAAGGCTCCAGCCCATACGGAGCCGGAAAGGAGAAGAACGATGAAAAAGAGGCACAACGTGCGCGATCAAGCACGCACCTTAGAGCCTTTCACCCTGCTGCTGGAGATCCTCCGGCGGGGGCAGGGCATAGACCACGATGAATACCTGGCGTACGCCGCTGAGCTGCGCGAACAGGAAAACCGTCCGTTGTATTCAGAGAACTGATCGAGCCCGGGGCCGCGCGTAAGCGGTCCCGGGTTTTGTTCTTCTTAAACGTGTTTTAACACGAGACTAATAGCCGCTTAACATACGGATGGCATAGTTGTATACGGATGGATGGTAACACCCATTAACAGTGGATGAGCCTCCTCTTCTCCTTCTTCTCCTCTTGCGAGCAGGGCAGTGCGGCAGACGGATTGCTGCCCTGTTTGCTTTTTCTGGGGTGCCGGTCGCCATGAGGGATCGCGGCGCACAGGGCCTTAACTCCCCACCATAAACGGATGGAATACAATCAACCCGCCCAATGCCAGGTGCAGCGTTTGCCGGTCGGGCGGCGGATCGGCGAGGGTGATCCGGCTGCCGCGCAGGGTGAAGACGGTCTGCCCGTGCAGCGTGGCGACGTACTCAGCGGTGGTGCGCGGCACTGCAGCCGCACCGAGCAGTTGGCGCACGATGAACCCCAGCCCGAACGCCCCGGGATCGCGGCCTTCCACTGTGCCAATGGGCTTCTGATCGTTGTCCAGATACTCGAACGCGCGCGAGGCCGGCGTGCCCCCGATGCGCACCCAGCCCAGCGGCTCCGCACCGACCACCCGCAGACGCATCAACGCCTCGTCGAACTGCTCCGGCAGGATGCGCAGCACCTGATCGGTGCGCTCCTCATCGGCGAAAACGGCCACCGGCTCCCGGTAGAAGCGGCTCAGCGGCACACGCGCGGCCAGCACGAGCTCGCCCGCCGCATCGCGGATCTCGATCTCGCGGTCGCCCTCGGCCAGCAGGAAGGCGCGCAGGGTCAGCGGGCCGTTCACCGGCCCTCCGTCGTGTCTTCGATCACGCGGGTGACGGTCTCCAGCGTGAACATCACGCGCAGGGCGCTGGCATCCGCGCGCAGACCGACCACCGGCGTGCCCTGCGCCGCGCGGATATCGGAGACGGTGGTGCCATCCAGCGCGCGCAAGAAGTCCGACTGCGCCGCGGTCACCGAGCCCTCATCTTGCAGCGAGACCAGCACCCGGATCCCGCCCTCCTGCCCGGCGCGTTCCAGCAGGCAGTCGGAATAGGCGGGCGTGCCCACCTCA
>JAADYX010000083.1 GCA_010092885.1 Chloroflexota bacterium
AAGCGGACGCACCACACGATGATCGCGATGCTGACGGTAATGGCCGCCAGGCCGGTGAACAGGAAATTGGGGATGATGGTAAACGCGCCCTCAGCGCCGTGCTCCCAGTAGCGGGGGGGCTCACTGATGGCGTCGATGAACAGGCCGGGGGTCGGGGTGTTGCCCTGCAGCACTTCAAAAAAGCCGTGGCTCATGCCGCCGATGGCAAACACGATGCCAATCGTCGCAGCGATGATGTGGGTTGCGCGGTTCATGGGGATCTCCTTGATGAGGGTATGGCTCACGCTACTATCATACTACGCAAAGTGATTGTGCCAGGTTGCACAATCACTTTGCCCGAGCCTAAACTCTCGGTTTAGACGTGCAGCGCTGGACTTTCAGCCCGGCGCACTCGATCACCCAAACAGCGCGATGGGCGACGCCAACCACACGCCGAACAGCCCCAAGGTCCCCAAGATGTAGATGATGACCGCCATAATCACGAAGAGCACGCGCGTCACGGTGACCTTTTCCCCCAGGGAGGCCCACGCCACAAAGCTCAACCCGACGGCCAGCACCAGCACCACCAGCTGGAAGCTGTCAGCGGTGTTGTTGAGCGCTTCAGCAGCCTGGAACTCGGCCTCCGCGCTCTCGAAGAAATCGTCGGCGGCACCGTACAGTTCATTGTAGTAGCCATCATCGAGGAAGCCGCTGCGCTCGATCGCGTCGACCGCCGGGGAGGACAGCCCCGCCTCGATGTAGTCGATCAGTTCCTGATCCCCGGTGAGCGTTTCCTGAATGGCGATCTCATCCAGAATGCGGAAGTCTTCCAGTTCCAGGATGAGCGAAGCCAGGTCGATGCTGTTGGCATCATTGAGGAAGGCCACCCCGTTGAAGTAGGCATCGTTGGCCTGCCCGTCAGCCGCATTAGCCAGGAAGGCCGCCCCCGCCGTCGTGATGCCGTACAGCGCCACCAGGGTCGCCAACACGACGCTCAGCCAGGTGCCGCGCCTGCGCTGCACCTCTTCCAGTACCATGTCGCTTGTTTCAGCCATTGTTCCCCCCTATACAGTGATGTGTGTGCTCCACTTTACCCCGTTCCGCCTGATTGGGGAATTGTGATACCCTGGGCGTGTGACGAGCCTGATGCATAGAAAGGTGCGCCTCATGGACTTCACTCAATTGGAAGAATCACGCACGATCGAGCCGCTGGCGGGCTGCACGCCGCACATGGGTGTGCTGGGCGCCACGTTGGAATACGCCCGCCCAGCTCGACCACCGGCAGGTGGGAGGTGCCGGGTTTCACTCAGCCGCTTCCCTGAGGCGCTTCAGCTTGCGCAGGCCCTGCCGCCGGAAGATGTGCGACAACCGGTGACCAAGGCCCGGCAGGGCACCGCTCAGTTTGGTGAGCCAGCCGCGGTAGCGCGGTAGGGCGATCTCCAGGCGGCGGGTGCGCAGCGCGACGCGCACCGCCCGCTCCACATCCTCCACACTCAGGATGCGCGGCGCGGAGAAGGTCAGGGCCGTCTCGTCGTGCGGCTTCTGGATATCGAGCATCGGGGTCTGTACCGCATCCGGGCAGATGACTGTCACCGCGATGCCGTGCGGCTCCAGCTCGATCGCCGCCGCCAGCGAAATCGCACGCACGGCGTGTTTGCTGGCGCTGTACAGCGCGATCCCTGGGACAGGTGCCAGCCCCGCCAACGATGATATGTTGATGACGTGCCCGCCGCCCGCCGCAATCATGTGGGGGATGACGCTGTGCATGCCCAGCATGACGCCCTTGGCGTTGACATCCATATGGCGGTGGATGTCCTCGGTGCTCATCGCGGTGATGGTGCCGGGGTTCAGAAAGGCGGCGACGTTGACCAGGGCATCGATGCGGCCCCAGGTGCCCACCGCTTCCTCGATGAGGGCCGCCCAGCGGTCCGCATCGCGCACATCGAGCTGGCGGGGCGTCAGCGTCGCGGAGGCGGGCGGCAGCCCCTCCGCGTTGATGTCCGTAGCGATCACCTGCTGGCCCGCCGCGCTGAGCGTTTGCGCCAAGTGCTTGCCGATTCCGCTGGCGCAGCCCGTGAGGAAGAAGATCTTCTCTGACATTTGATCGTCTCTTAGCTTAATCGGGACTTGCTCACGAGTGTACCACCATCACGAAATACACACCGCTGAGTGGGGCACCGCCCGGCATCGGGTAGAGGGCAGGGTGAACGGCAAAGCCCAGGCTCAGCTTGAGAGCGTAGTTGGCCACCGCATCCGCTGAGGACCACGAGCGCAGCTGGTAGCAGCCCTGCTGCCGCGTCTGCTGGATGGCAGCCTGCTGCAGCCGCCGCCCGTGGACCTGCCGCCGGTGCCCGTCCTCCACGGCGAAGGTCTGCACGAACATCTCATCGAGGGGGCGGCCTACGCCGTCATGCAGCACCAGCGGAGCACCGCCGGTGAGGGCGCTGGGTGGCACCTCCAGCCGCTGCCGCCGGATGGCAATATGCCCGATCACCGCCCCTTCAACCGTGACACCGAGGTAGGTGGTATCCGGCTTGGGCTGCCCCTCATGGAGGGCGTGCTGTGCCATCCCCACGCGATCCAGGTGCGCGAGATAGGCCGCCCACGCCGGGTGTGCAGCATCGAATACGGTGGGGGTTGCCTCCCCTACGCGGGCCAGATCTTCCGACCGCCGCCCGGCGGGGTGATGGCATCGATGATCGCCATGTCGTCCTCCGTAAGTGCGGGCTGCTCCAGGGCTGTCTCTTATACACATCTGACGCTG
>JAADYX010000084.1 GCA_010092885.1 Chloroflexota bacterium
ACACGCAGGAATCCGCGCGGCGCATTAAGCGGCTGGGCGAGGTCTCCCAGGAGATTTCATCGGCGGTCCGTCTCATTGAGGAAATCGCCGACCGCACGACCGTGCTGGCGCTCAACGCTTCCATCCAGGCGGCAGCCGCCGGTGAGGCCGGGCGCGGCTTTGCGGTGGTGGCCGAAGAAGTCCAGCGGCTGGCTGAGCGCGCTTCCGACGCGACCCGTGACATCGAAAACATGGTGAAGAACATCCAAACGGAGACGGGTGAGGCAGTCTACGCCATTGAGGAAGCCACGCGCGAGGTGGTGGAAGGATCCGAACTGGCCCAGCAGGCCGGTACCCAGATGTCCCAGTTGAACAACCTGGTGGACCAGCTGGCCGAGTTGGTACAGGATGTTTCCACCACAACAGCCGGGCGCATCAATGAGGCAGTAGGCGAGCTGACCACGCTGTCGACCACGCTCCAGCAGTCGGTAGCGGCACTCCAGGTGGCAGAGGGCAGTGAGAACGGCCGCGTGGCGGCTGCACCCCTCGCCACGGACTGATGCCGGACAATCTCATGACCATCCCGCCTGATGTGCTAAAGGGGTTTGTGGCTGAAGCCCATACCTATATTCACCAGATGCGCGAGGCACTGGGTGAGCTCGCTGACGATGAGCTCGCCGAGGTTCTCTGCGACAAACTGGACGTGCTCAGCGGCAGCGCGGAGATGTTCGAGCTGGGCGCGGTAGCCTCCACGGTGGAGCCGGTCGCTGCCCGGCTCGCCGCCCTGGCCGCCGATCCCGCTCAGGAGTTCCCCGCCGGGCTCAAGGACGATCTCGCCAGCAAGCTTGATGCGCTGGAGCATCAGCTGGCTGGTCTGCTGCCTGACGACGATCAGCCGCAGGGGACCAGCTATCTGCCGGATATGCCCCCCGAACTCCTCGACATCTTTGTTGCCGAAGCACAAGAACACAACCAGACCATTCAGCGCGGCCTGCAGCAGCTGAAGGACAACCTCGCCAACACCGACCAGATGCGCCATATCCGGCGGGCGGCCCACACCCTCAAGGGGGCGGCAGCCAGTGTGGGGTTCAGCCGGATGGCCGGTGTAGCGCACCTGATCGAGGATATGCTCGACTTCAGCATTGACCACGCCGCATCCCACCCGCTTACTGACGAGGGCTACACGCTGCTCTCCGATGCGGCCTATGTGCTGGAGTGCCTGCTCGAGCCGGACACGGGACTTGACCTCGATGCGTTCCAGCGTGCCATCGAAGACCGGTTCCAGGTTCTGGTGGGAGATGCGGCTCCTCAGGGCGCGCCGCCTGATGTGGCTCCGTCTGAGGACGAGGAACCAGCCGCAGCCTACAGGCCGGAGGCCATGCTGCGCCTGCCGCTTGCCACGGTTGAAACGCTGATCAGCCGCGTGGGTGAGCTGATCATCAACCAGGGCGCTTTCGGTGAGGAACTCGTCGCACTGCGCACCTTGCTCAACGATCTGGGCTACACCTCGCAGCGGCTGGAACGACTCGCGGCGAACCTCGACGAGCGGATCGAAAACGAGTCCCTCGGCCTGCTAAAGGTGACGCGCGATGCGACACCTGATCTGATGTTCGACGCGATTGAACTGGACCGCTACACAGCCCTCTACCAGATCGCGCGCGAATTGGAGGAGATCGCCTCCGACACGTCGGATATCAGCAAGCACCTGGGGCTGTTTGGCCAGGACTTCAGCAGCACGCTCGACCGCGAACGGCGTCTCACCAGCGATCTTCAGGAGGGTCTGGTTTCCACACGGCTGATGGCCTTCAGCGAAATCGTGCCGCGCCTGGAACGCATCGTGCAGCACACCGCGCAGGAGTTGGGCAAGGCGGTTGACTTCACCGTGACGGGCGCGGACACACGTGTTGACAAGACCATCCTCGATCCGCTGCTCGAACCGCTGACCCACCTGCTGAGAAACGCCGTTGATCACGGCATTGAACCGCCGGATGAGCGCATCAATACGGGCAAGAGCCCGCGCGGCACCATCCAGCTGAATGTAGTGCGTGATCGCGGGCGCATTGTGCTCACCCTCTCAGACAACGGATGCGGCATCTCCCCCGAGGCCGTCCGGGCCAAAGCGCTCAAGGTTGGCCTCATTGAACCAGATGCAGTGTTGAGTGACGAGGAAACCGTCGACCTGATCTTCGCTGACGGGTTCTCCATCGCGGATCGGGTCACGCAGACGTCGGGGCGCGGCGTTGGCATGAGCATTGTGCGGCGTTCCATCGGCAATCTGCAGGGCACGGTGCGCGTCAAGACGGCTGTTGGCCGCGGCACGACCTTCATCCTGTCGATCCCGGTGACACTGGCCATCATTCGCGCGCTTTTCTGCATCAGCCGGGGCATCGCGTATGCAGTACCCCTTGAGCAGATCGGGGCTGTGCTGCGCCTGAACACCGACCTGATGGCGAGCATTGACGACGACGGAATCCTAAGAATCGGGGAGGAGCGGTATATCGTCAAGGATCTGGGCGAGTTCACCGATCCGGAACAGCGCTTTGGTCGCAGAGTCGCTGAGGACGCCAGCCGGTACGGCCTGGTGGTGGATCTGGGTGAGTACCGGTCCGCGGTGCTGGTCGACCGGCTGACCGGCATCCGGGATGCGGTGGTCAAGTCGCTGGGCAACCATCTGCGGCGGGTGCACGGTGTGAGTGGCGCAACCATCGCAGGTGATGGCTCCGTCAGCCTGATCTTGGACCTGATCGAGATCATCGAGGAGCCGGAGCAAATCGACGTTCTGCGCCCCGCGCCGCGTGAGGTTTCGCACGCGCAGACGATGCACGTGTTGGTCGTTGACGATTCGCCGAGTGTGCGCCGCGTGGTCAGCGGCTTCCTTGAGAGCATCGGCTGGCAGGTTACCGCCGCACGCGATGGCATCGAGGCGCTGGAGCTGCTCGAACGGGTCAATCCGGATGCGGCGCTGGTCGATATCGAGATGCCGCGCATGAACGGTTACGAGCTGCTGGCCACCATCAAGGAGACGCCGGGCCTGTCGGCGCTGCCGGTCGTTATGCTGACCTCACGTTCCGCCGCCAAACACAAGCAGCGTGCTGAAGCGCTGAACGTGGATGGCTATCTCGTCAAGCCATACCAGGAAGAGCAGCTCGTCCGCGAACTGACGCGGGTCGTGCAGAGGAAGGTTGCCCTATGAGTGGGTCGTTTCTACCTGTGCTGGTGGGCACACATACCTTTCTAATCCCGCTGGATGAGGTTATCTCCGCGCGCCAGATCGATAGCGGGCTTCTGGCCCAGGCCGTCCCGGATGACAGCGATGAGGAAAAGGTAACCGTCATCGACCTGCGCGGTGTCGTCGAGGGTGTGCCCTGTACGCAGCCTTTTGCAGTGACGATCCGGGCTGGGCGAGAGGTCGTCGCGGTGCTGGTGGAAGGGGTGCAGCCCATCCGGGATATCCCCGGCTATGTGCTGCTCCCCCGCCTGATCCGGGATCTGGTTGTGCCGTTCCGGGGTATGGTGCTTGACGGGCAGGCGGATCCGGTGCCGGTGCTGGATACGGCGGATCTGGTCGCCCGGGTGAAAGGGGCCAATTCCCATGCAGCCTGATGTACAGATCTTCACGTTTCAACTGCCCGGCCTGGAAGAAACCTTCGCGCTGACTCTGCCCGAAGTCCTCAGTGTGGTGGACTCGCCTGCTGTCACGCCGGTTCCATTCGTGCCGCCGGCGGTGATGGGGGTCTGCGTGTGGCAGCAGCGCCTGCTGTGCATGCTTGAGCTGGCTGCACTCGTGAGCCCGGCTGCCGCGCCCTCACCGGTGTGGTCCGGCCACGCGGTGGTCACACAGTTCATGTTGGGGCCCAATCGAGAGGTCGTCGCCTGGCCGGTTAAGCCCGGTGCGGTTGTCCGCACACTGCCCGCGCAGGCACCCACAGCGCCCATCCCCGAGCATCTGAACGGTGCACTGGTGCACGCCGCGCTGCTGCATGATGGGCTAGATCCGGTCTATCTGCTGCGGTTGGATAATCTCAAGACTGTACTGACAGGCTCGGCAGCGATCCAGGTTGGCACTCTCAGGTGAGCTCATAGAACACGATGGAAGCAAAGAAACGTCGGAAAGGCGGCAGGCAGCCCGTACACGACGGACTGCCTGGATCTGCGGCTAAACGCTGCCTTCAGCCAGAGGTTCGCTGCTCTGGATCACATGGAAGATCTCCAGCTTGGGGTGGCCGCGGAAGGTCTCCGGCGGCAGCGTACCCGAACGCGCATGCCCTTCCTTAAACTCATCGGATGTGGTCCACGCTTTGAAGTGATCGTGGCTCTCCCAGAAGGTCATCACAACATACGGATCGTCCGGTTTGGCCGGGCGCAGCAGCTGGAACGAGATGAAGCCGGGCATGCCATCTACCAGGTTGGCCCGGTCGGCGAAGCGCTGCTCAAAGGCGGCGCTGTGTTCGGGATTGACATCAATGCGGTTGCAGACAACGATCATGATACAGCTCCTTGTGGTTCTGCTTGTAAAGGAATTGGGATCACCAGCGGGCAGTTATGGCATGGATGCGGCTGCACGATGACCGGCATCGCAAATGCGTCATGGATCACCGCTGGGGTGAGCACCGTTTCCGGCGTGCCCTGGGCTGTGATGTGCCCGTTTTTCATCACGATGAGGCGATCCGCGTACTGCGCGGCCAGGTTGAGATCGTGGAGAACGACCACCACCCCGATATCCTGGCGGGCGAAGCGCTGGGCAAGGCTCAGCGTGATGTGCTGGTGGAACACATCGAGATTATTGGTTGGCTCGTCCAAAAACAACCAGCGGGTGCAGCCGGGTACCGGCTCCCAGATCTGCGCGAGCACACGGGCCAGGTGAACCCGCTGCCTTTCCCCGCCGGAAAGGCTGGTGTAGACACGATCCGCCAGATGCTGTATGTGCACCAAACGCATGGCGTCCTCAACAATAGTGAAGTCCGATGGTTGTTCGAGGCCGTTCACGTGCGGCGAACGCCCCATCAACACCACGTCCCGTACGCGGAAGCCAAAAGACAGCGTGGACTGCTGCGGCAGCACGGACCGCCACCGGGCCAACTCACGCTTGTTCCAGCCCGGCAGGGGGCGTCCGTTGAGGATGACCTGCCCGGCTGAGGGGCTGCGTTCCCCGGTGAGCACGCTCAGCAGGGTGGACTTGCCCGCTCCGTTGGGGCCGACAATGCCCACGACCTCGCCGCCGTTTACCGTCAGGGACGCCTCATGCACCAGCCACTTATCTTCGATTGCCACACCGATCCGGTGAGCCTTCATAAGATAAGCCCCCTTTCACGCGACCGCATCAGCAGCCACAGGAAGAAAGGCCCGCCGACGAGAGCAGTTACAATCCCGATTGGGACTTCAGCGGGCACAGCGATAGTGCGGGCCAGCAGATCGGCACCCACGAGCAGGCTCGCGCCCAGCAGCGCCGATCCGGGCAGCAGCAGGCGGTGATCCGGGCCGAGAGCCAGCCGGACCAGGTGTGGCACGACCAACCCGACAAAACCGATGATCCCGGCGGCGGCGACACCCGCCCCCACAGCCAGCGCGACTAACAACACAACCAGCGTCTTGACCTGCTCGACGGGTACACCCAGATGGCC
>JAADYX010000085.1 GCA_010092885.1 Chloroflexota bacterium
CAGCAGCGTGGCCTGCAATGGCGGGCTCACCATCGGCAAGGCATGCACGCAGGGCCGCACACGCCGATCCATCCGCGAACAGCCCGAGGGCATCGGCGGTCAGGCAGCGCAGCCCGTCATCGGCATCGTTGAGCAGGGCGACAAGCGCCTGCGGATCGGACTGCCATGCCGCTGCAACGGCCTGGTGGGCGGCGGTGTCGTCCGTGTGGATGCGACGCAGTGCAGCCGGGAGGTCAGTCATACAGATCGGGCAGAGCGGGTGGTTCGGGTTGGGCCGCTTCAATGCGGTCCACGGCACGCTGCGCCGCGGTGCGCAGACACAGTGTGCTGCCGAAAGCGGCCAGTTCATCGAGCAGCGGGACGAGCACACCGATTTTGCCCAGCGACTTGACGATCACCAAGCGCAGACCTTGGTCAGCCGTGGTGTAGGCCTCCACCAAAACCGGCACCGACTCCGCCTTGCCGATCGCACCGAGTGCGTACGCCGTTGACCGGCGCACATCGCGGTCGGGATCGGTGCGCAGCATCTCGTGGAGGATGGGCAGGTCTGCGCTGTAGTCGGGCGTCTTCTCGTGGGAGGCGCGCTGGCCGACCGCTTCCACAGCGGCAATGCGCACCTGCGGATCGGGATCGGTCAGGCTGTCAGGCATCGCGCACCCGGAACGAGTCAAGGGCAGCGAGTGCGTCGGGCGTGCCGATGCGGGCCAACGACCCAGCAGCGACATCGCAAACGCGGGTGCCACCGTACAGATGGAAGACGTGGCTGTAACGGCTGACAGCGGGCATGCCGTCATTGTCCAGTTGGGCGATCAGGGCAGGCACCGCCGACGGATCGGCGCACAGGCCCAGCGCCCATGCAGCCGCCATAACCAGCGGGCGGTCATCGGCGTGCAAGGTGCGGGCCAGCGCCCTCACGATCAGTTCACACAGGCGTGGTTCGGCCTGCGCCCCGATCTGCCCGAGGGCGCGTGCGGCGTTCTCCCGGACGGCGAAATGCTCGGTGCGCAGCGCCTGCATGAGGGCCAAGGCGGCCTTTTCCTGTGTCAGGCGATCCGTGGTAAGCAGCGGCCCGATGCTGCCGACGCCCTCAGCCGCAGCCAACTTCACGACGTAGACCACGCGCGGATCGGCCAGCACCTGCATCAGGGTGCGGATAATGCGCTGCCGGTCAGCGACGGCGGTCACACCGATGCGGCCCAAGGCATGACCGGCCGCCACCCGGACCATCACCAGCGGATCGGTGTGCAGCCGGTCCTCCAGGTCGGCCAGAACGGTTCCGGCTTGCTGCGGATAGCTGGCCCCCACACCTCCCAGTGCGTAGGCCGCCCGCATCCGGATGTGGCTCTGCTCGTCGGTGAGCAGGTGCTTGAGGTGTCCGATCGCGCTTGCACGGCCAAGTGATGGCGCTTCCCCACCCCGGCGGGCAAGGCGCGGCACCCTGAAATCATCAGACATGGGTCGATCTTCTCGCTCTACTGTGCCGCGTTCTTGGAGTGTCATCATACCACATGGGGGACAAATGTGCGCGGTGTTTACCTTAAGATCTCTTTATAAACTGCCAGCGTCTGTTCGGCAGTGCGCGCCCAGGAAAAACGGGCAGCGTGGCGCAGGCCGCGCTCGCGCAGCACGGTACGATAGTCCGCATCACCGAGTATCGTTTGCAGCGCCGCGGCGATGGCCTGTGTGTCAGCAGGGTCGAACGTGTGTGCGGCGTCCCCGGCGATCTCGCCGAGGCTGGTTGTTTCGCTGCACGCGACCGGTGTGCCACAGGCCATGGCTTCCAACACGGGCAAACCAAACCCCTCCACGAGTGATGCGGTCACCGCGACCTGTGCACCGGCGTAGACGGCGGGCAGATCGGCATCCGGAATATAGCCGGGGCGGATGACGGCCTCCGCTTGAGCATGGTCGGCGACCGCGCGGTGGAACCCTTCCGTCAGCCAGCCTTCCGCGCCCACCACCACCAGCCTCAGATCGGGGTCGGTGCGGCGCAGCTGCGCGAAGGCGGCCACCAGCCGGTCGAGGTTTTTGCGCGGCTCAATGGTGCCCACAGTCAGGATGTAGCGCTCCGGCAGCCGGTAAGCGCGGCGCACGGCCTCGACCCGATCCGGGGGCTGCGGGCAGAAATGCGGCGCTGCCGCCTCATAGATCACGCTGATCTTTGCGGCGGCTAGCCCATACAGGTCGATCAGATCGCGTTTGGAGTGCTCGCTGATGGTGATAATATGGTCGGCGCGGCGCACATAGAGCGGCATCGCGAGGTTGAGATACCAGTAGTTCAGCCGTTTGTGGTGCTCCGGGTAACGCCGGAAGATGAGATCGTGCACCGTCAGCACGGTGGGCGTGTGGCGCAGGGGCAGCAGCAGATGCTCGGTGGCGTGGAACAGATCGCCGGGCGCGATCCAGCGGTCCCAGCCAATGCCTGCCATCTGCGCGAGCAGAACCGCCATGCGCCACGGTTTGTAGCCCGCACGGACGGCGCGGCGCGGCAGATAGTCCAGGCTGGCAGGCCAGCGCCCGGAAGGCGTCACATTGGCGAAAAGCTCAAGGCGGTCAGATGGGAGCGCCGCCGCCAGTGACTCAGCATAGCGGCCTAACCCGGCCTTGCCATTCACGGCGGGCGATACATCGAGTGTGATGCGCATGGTGAGTGTATTTCACGGATTGGCAGTTTTCAGCTATAGTACCCCACATGAGTGAGGATCGCCCCTACCCACCGTTCAGGCCATTCTGGTTCGGCATTGCGTCCAGCGTGATCCGGCTGTTGTTCGCACTGGGAACGCGCCGCTTTACCGTTGAAGGCGTGGAGAACGTGCCGCAGGAAGGCCCGCTGATCTTTGTCGCCAATCACGTTGACTATCTCGACAGCCCGGCCATCGCTATGACCCTCCCCCGCCAGATGAACATCCTCGCTGCCGATACCTACCGCACCCACCCGATCTTCGGGCCCATCGTGTGGACGGGCGGCGCGATCTGGGTAAACCGCGAAGGCATCAGCAAAGAAGCGATCAAGCAGGCGCTGGCCGTGCTCAAGGACGGCGGCGCAATCGGCATGTCCGTGGAAGGAACGCGCAGCCGGTCCGGCACGCTTGGCGAAGGCAAGCTGGGCGCAGCCTACCTCGCCAACCGCGGCCAGGCGATGATCCAGCCGGTGGTGGTTTGGGGCACTGAGCAGGTCTTCCCCAGCCTGAAGCGCCTCAGACGGGCAGACATCACAGTGCGCTATGGTGAGCCGTTCGCTCTGCCGGCAGGGCGGGCGCGTACTGAGGAATTGGCCGCCCATACCGATCAGATCATGCGGGCGCTGGCGGATCTGCTGCCGGACGCCTACCGCGGCGATTACGTATCGCAGCCCTGATTGTCGATGGACTCCTCAACGATGGCCAACATGGCAGCCAGGGTGGCCTCCATACGGCTGGCTTCCCGCTGGAGCACGGCCAGCGAATCGGCGGTGCGCTGCGGGTCCTGTTCAGCAAGCCGCAGGTAGATCTTGAAGTTCGTCAGCGGTCCACGCAGGTCGTGCGCGAGGTCTCCCAGCAGGCGCTGGATCTGGCCGTCACAGTCACGGATCGGCATGGTGTGTTCCCTCTCTAACGGTCTTTCAAACCCTGACGAGGGGAACACACCTGGTCTTACTCGCGGCGTAAGAAAACGCTCAACAGGCCGCTGATGATGCTGATCACCAATGCGCCGAAGAAGGCAGGCCAGAACCCGTCTATCACCACGCCGATGCCCACCGCATTGGCGATCCAGGCTGTCAGGCCCAGCAGCGCGGCGTTGATGACGAGTGTGCCAAGGCCCAACGTCAGGATAATCAGCGGGCACGAGAGGATCATGACAATCGGGCGGATAATCGCGTTGATCAGGCCGAAGATGAGCGCGATCAGGATGATGGGCCCGGCACCGTCTTCAAGGATCATGATGCCCGGCACGATCTGAAAGGCGGCCCAGATCGCAACCGCATTGATCAGCCAGCGCATGATGAAGCTCGGTCCGTCGGGCTGATGCCGCTTTTCCGCGTGTGTATGTTCGCCAGCCATAGCTGTGTCTGCTCCCCGTCTGTGTTTGTTCGTGAGGCCAGGCCTCTACCTTTTACTACGTGCCAACCGGCAAAAAGTCACAGACTCGCGGCGACATCACGCTGGTGCATGCCGGTATGCAGGTAGAGGATCTTGATCAGGCGTTCCAGCGTATCCTCTCCCATGGCCGGATGGCGGCCCCGCCGGTCGAGCACGGCCTCGTCAAGGGTGCGGACCCACGCGATGGTCTCCGCCCGCTCCGTGCCGAACTGCTCAAGCAGGTCGGCATAGGGGATCTCGGCGTAGCTGCGTGCCTTGCTGGCATTGTAGCGGTCGATGTCGAAGTCATCGGCAGCACCGGTTCCGCCTTCCGCGATGCCCTGGTACAGACGGCGCATCCCCCGCTCTGACCAGACAAGGTGAGCCAGCACATCGCGCACGCACCACGCCGGATAGACGGGCTGGTCCTGCATGGCAGCAGCAGCGTTGAAGAAGGCGACCGTCTCGTCGCCCTTTTGGGTCAGGCGGTCAACCAAGTGTGTGATGCGATTCATTAAGAAACTCCTTTGGTGGGGTTGCTTATGCGGCTTCATACTCCCATAATATAGAGGCACACCTGCGAGAAGGACAACAGCATGAGCGATATCATAGCGACCGATGATGAACAAGAACGCCTGGAGGATTTTCTCGACGACCTGCGCAGTCACGGGCGGCAGGAACGCACCCTGCGCGCCTACGAGTACGATTGGCGGCACTTTGCGGCTTGGTATGACGACACCCATGGACAGCCGTTCACACTGCGCGATTTGGAGCCCGCACACGTTGAATCCTACCTGGCATGGTGCCGCGAACACGAAGGGCACAAGCCCTCCACGCTGAACCGGCGGCTGACCGTGATCAAGCATTATGCGGCCTGGGCCGAGGAACGCAACATCATTGACCACCAACGGCGGATGGCGATCAAGCACATCCCGATGCGCAAGCGGCGGCCGCGCGTGCCCCATGCCCTCACCCCGGAGGAGACGGACCATCTGCTGGACGTCGTTGACCAACGGGCCAACACGCGCGACAAGGCGATCATCTACACGCTGGTCTTCGGGGGGCTGCGCGTCGGCGAGTTGGTCAGCCTGTGGCCGCAGGATGTGGCCTTCAGCCGGGGGGGCGATGCGACCATTACCGTGCGCGAGGCAGTCGCCATCTCCGGGTTGGAGCGGCACATCCCCCTGCCGCCAACGGCCTCCCGGCGGCTGGGTGACTATCTGACACAGCGGCGGCGCAAAGCACCGGACGCAGCGGAGCTGTTCGTCGGGCGGCAGGGCAGCCTGACCATTGAGCGGGTCGGCGCGATCGTGCGGGCCTATGCCAACTGGGCCCGGCTTGATGGAGTCACACCGCATGTACTGCGCCATACGTTCGCGTATACCTTCCTCGCGGACAACGGTCAGGATCTGGTCGCCCTGGCCGAGATCCTGGGCCATACGAACCTCAGCACCACACGCGCCTACCAACGCCTCTTCGATTCGTAAGATTTCGCAGACCGCCGTCATCAATACATTAGAGGTATGTTAAGCCTCTTGAAAAAGAACTAAAATCGTTATACACTGGACTTGTATTATTTGAAGGTGTTATTCCAATAGAGGGCGTAGATCTGTACCGATTAGTCGTGGTTTTAGTGGTAGTAACAGGTCGCGACGAGGTTGCCTCTGCCTCTCTGGTGGCACATAACACCATTGGGTGCGCGCAGTCCAAACTTAAGGGAGGATAGTTTCAGTGCAAGACCTTTTGAATGACCTCAACCCGCAGGAAGACCCCGAGGAGAACGGGGAGCCCATGATGGACATGGACTTCGCCGATCTGCTCGATGCCTACGATTACAGTGACCCCGAGAAGGGCGACCTGCTCGATGGCGTCATCATGCAGGTTGATGACAACGAGATCATCGTAGACGTGGGCCTGAAGCGGGACGCATTCGTGCCGCGGCAGGATCTCGACCGCCTGACCGAAGAGCGCGTCAATGCGCTGAAGGCCGGGCAGACCATCACCGTCTACGTACTGCGTCCGCGCGATGCCGACGGCAACCTGATCGTGTCGATCAACAAGGCGCTCGAACAGGAAGACTGGATTCGTGCGGAAGAACTGATGGAAACACAAGAAGTGGTAGATGTACGTGTAGTTGGTTTTAACAAGGGCGGTCTGCTGGCAGACTTTGGCCGGATCACGGGCTTCATCCCGCAGAGCCATATCACCCGCATTCCGCGCGGCACCACCGGCGAAGAGCTGATCCGGGAGAAGGAAGCGCTCAAGGGTGACTACCTCTCGGTCGTCGTGATCGAGGTTAACCGGATGCGCAACCGGCTGGTGCTCAGTGAGCGCGAGGCGCGGTCAGCGGTACGGCGGGCGCGCATCGACGAACTGGAAGAAGGCCAGATCGTCACCGGTCGTGTGGTGGGCCTGGTCGACTACGGTGCCTTCGTCGATATCGGCGGCATTGACGGGTTGATCCACATCTCCAATCTGGATACCCGCTATGTGCGCCATCCCAGCGACTTCCTGGATACGGGTGATGAGGTGACGGTCCGCATCGACAGCATCGACGTGGATCGTGAACGCATCAACCTGAACCGCAAGGTGCTCATGCCCGATCCGTGGGATACGGTCGAGGAGCACTACAAGCCGGGCGATGTCGTTGACGGCATTGTGACCAACATCGTGGACTTCGGCGTGTTTGTGGCCCTGCCGCACGGTTTTGAGGGTCTGGTGCATGCCAGCGAGATGGAAACCTACATGCCCAACGAGCCGCTGGAAGCCGGGCTGCCGCTGCGCGTGCGCGTGCTGGAAATCGACCAGTCGCAGCAGCGCATCAGCCTGAGCCTGGATGCTGTGCCCAGCGAGGAACGGCAGAACGTCGCGGAGGACGTGGACCTCAACCAGATGGAATTCGATCTGGAGCCGGGCCTGACGCCTGAAGAGCTGGACCACGCTCCGGCAGCCTCCGAGTATGATGACGAGGACTACGAGGAGTACACGGCTCCGAGCGACTATGAGCCGGGCACATCTTCGACGACGGGCATGGAACAACCCACCGCCTGATCGCATAAGAGCCTATTTAAAGGGATGGCCGCTGTGGCCGTCCCTTTTTGATTCGGCAGGATTTGTCACCCGGGAAGGTCGGCTGGTATCCTACCGTGATTGTGAATCCACAACCACCGGAGCCCAAGAGAGATGGATCGTTCAGAGGTCGCAGAGAAGCTCAAAACATACATCAAGACGGAACTGCTCAACAACCCGGACTACGCATTGGGTGATGACGAACCGCTGATCAGCGGGGGTCTGCTCAACTCCTTCGCCCTCGCGCAGATCGGTGTGTTCGTCGAAGAGGAGTTTGACGTTTACATTCCGGACGACGAGCTGTCCGTCTAGCGGATGGACACCATCAACCAGATGACCGACCGCATCATCGAAACGATCGGTGCCAGCTGATAGGAGCCCCCCATGGTCAATGAGCAAACACTCGCCCAGGCAAAAGACTACACCACCATCGTTCAACCGATCATCGAGCGCGCCCGGACCGATCCGCAGCGCGTTTCGCTTGTCATCCTGCAGGGCGATGGATCACGCACTACGGTTACAGCCGCCGAGCTGCACGCCGGGTCGGTGGCCTATGCGCTGGCCCTTCAGGCGTACGGCATCCACCAGGGCGATCATGTCGTCCTGGTGATGGGCCACGACTTGCCGCTGTTCTACTCGTTCCTCGGGCCGATGTACATCGGCGCGGTGCCGTCCATCTTCCCCTACCCCACGCCCAACCTCGACCTGACACTGTACTTCGAACGGGTGCAGCAGCTGGTCACCCATTACGGGGTGCGGGCTGTGATTACCGAACCGCGCTACCTGGACCAGCTGGCGAGTCTGCTGGCAGGCACCGGCTGCCAGGTCATCAGCACGGACAGCATCGATGCCACACCCCAACCCGAGTATGCGGAAACGGGCCTGCTGGCGGAAATCGACGAGCATGATCTGGCGTTCATTCAACATACCAGCGGCACAACAGGGGTACCCAAAGGCGTTGGCCTTTCGCACCGTGCGGTGCTGAACCATGTGTTTGCATGTGCGGCGTTCCTCCACCTTGATCCCGAAGAGGATGTGTGTGTGAGCTGGCTGCCGCTGTACCATGATATGGGGCTGACCGGTACTATCCTAATGGTGTTCGCAACGGGCACACTCTCCGTGACGATGTCGCCCTTCACGTGGGTGCGGCGTCCCAAGCTGCTGTTTGAGGCGATCAACGAGTTCCGCGGGTCGCTGTCATGGATGCCAAACTTCGCCTACAATCTGAGCGCTAAAGCCGTGCGTGACAGCGACCTGGAAGGCATGGACCTGAGCTGCTGGCGCTACCTGCTCAACGGGTCCGAGCCACTGCTGCATACCAGCCACGAGGCGTTCATCAAGCGGTTTGGGCCGTACGGCTTCCCCAATGAGTCGCTGAACAGCGGCTACGGGCTGGCCGAGAACCTGGTCGCCGTGACGCTGTGCCCGCTCTACGAGCGCGCCCCGGAGGACACGGTCGTCAAGTCGGTGCTGCAGGAGGGCGAACACGCCGTACCCGCCGACGAAACCACACCAGCCGAGGATACGACCACCCTGGTCTCCTCAGGCGTGCCGATACCCAACTGCGAGGTGCGCATCGTGGACGAGCAGGGCAATGACCAGCCGGATCGCGCCATCGGCGAGATCATCATCCGCAGCGACACGCTGTTTGAAGGGTACTACGAGCGCCCCGACCTGACCGCCGAGGTCTTTGACGAGGATGGCTGGTTCTACACCGGCGACCTGGGCTACTTCGTCGAGGGCCATCTGTATGTCATCGGGCGCGAGAAGGACCTGATCATTGTGGGCGGCAAGAACATCTACCCGCACGAGCTGGAGATCATCGCCGACTCAATGCGGACACTCAAGCCGGGCCGCAGCGTGGCCTTTGGCGTGGACGATACCGCGATGGGCACAGAGCAGATCGTGATGGTCTGCGAAGTGACCGATCCCGAAGCCGTCGATGCGCTGCCGGAGATCGAGCGCGAACTGCGCCGCCGGGTGACGCAGGCCTTAGGCGTCACCATCGGGGATGTGCGGCTGGTCAATGACCGGTGGGTGATCAAAACGCCGAGCGGCAAGTTCGCCCGCAACGACAACCGCCGCAAGTACTTCGCCGAGTTCGCCGCTGAATAGGCACCGCACACACCGAGAGGGCAGCATCGGGCTGCCCTTTTTTGCTGGGAGAATGTTATGAGCCAGCGGATCCATATCGCAGCGGGCGCAGCAGCCGTGTTCGGCCTTGTGCTGCTGGCTGCTTCCGCCCTGCTGAACACGGTCAACGGCCTGCAGGCCACCGTCACGGATGAGCACGGCAGCCCCGGGTTCGATTTCACCGCGCAGCACGCCATGATCGACGGGCATGATCTCTTTGAGACGGAAGGGGTGCGTGTCACGCTGCGCGGTTTTCTGGCAGCTGGTGACCTTGACTCGGTGGTGGTGCGCACCGACGGCGCGGTGACGGTCACCACGGGCGGCGAGGTTGTCCTGGAAGAACCCGGCACAGGAGTCCTCAGCGAATATGTGGTGCCTGCTGAGCCGGGTCCCATCCGGGTGGACTACGTGCCCTCCGGCGGAGACCGCCCGCTGTTGACGCTCGGCACGCCGGGGGCGCGCCTGCGGCCAGAACGGATCCTCTTCCCGGCAGAGCCAACCGCAGACGAGAGCAGGCGCGCGAACACGCTGGCCGCGGTGAAGACCGTGGGGCATGCGCTGCTCATCACAGCGGGGATTGGGGCTGTGGCCGGGGTTGGGTTGGCCGTGCGTGAAGGGCGCATCACGGCGCGCAGGGTGGCGCTGCTGGCGGCGCTGTGTCTGCTGGCGTTCGGGCTGCGGGGGGCGGTCATCGTGCAACGGGCGGCCAACGACCCCGCCCTGCTGACTATGCCCGTCGGCAGTGATCAGCGCACCTTCGAACGGCAGGCGCGCGGCCTGCTGCAGGGGACGTGGCCCGGCGGCGAGGGCTACTATCACCAGCCGGGCATGCCCTACACGCTGTTTATTCTGCATGAAGCCGTCGGGCCGGGCATCCTGCCTGTCCGGCTGGCGATGGCCGCCCTGCACGCGCTGCTCCCGCGGGTGCTGGTCGACATGGGGCGGCGGCTGTTTGATGAGGAAGCCATCGGGTGGATCGCGGCAGGGCTGTTCGCCGTGTTCCCCGGCGCGATCTATTATGCGGGCACCGGCCTGACCACACCGGCTGCGATCCTGCTGGCCGCAGTGTTTCTATGGCTGGTGAGCATCATCGTCTCCGAGCCACCCGCATGGGGAGCCGCAGTCGGGGCCGGGATCGTGCTGGCGCTGTTGGTCATTCACCGGCAGAACTTCATGCTGTTGCTGCCGGTGCTGGCGATCTGGCTGGTGTTCGGCAAGATTGTGCCGCGCAGGCAGGCCGCCGGCCTCACCGCGGCGATCACGGCGGCGGCGGTCATCGTGTTTGCACCGGTGCCCGCCCACAATCATGCTGCCGGCGCGAACTACCTTTCCACACCCATCGGCGCGCAGATCTGGTATATGGGCAACAACCGCGATTCGACCGGGTATTTCTCCACCCCGCAGGCGTGGCGCGCCGCCAAGATCGAAGGCGAGCGCTACACCGAGGCCTTCTGGGAGGATGTGCGCGCGGAGCCTATCCACTGGGTGCAGCTGCTGATGTACAAGACAAGCCTCTTCTGGGATGCCGGGGAGGTCTCATCCAACCTGAGCTATGCCAATAACGGACTGGATGCCTCGTGGCTGCTGCGGTCGCTGCGACCGTTCACCTTCAGCGTGATGGCCTTCCTGGGGATCAGCGGGGGGGTGTTGAGCGTCTTTGAGCGCAGGCAATCCGCGTGGCTGCTGCACATCTTCATCCTGGTGACGATGGTGACGGCCGTCGGCTTTACGCCCGAATCACGCATCAGGGCACCAATCGCGCCCGCGCTGGCGCTGCTGGCGGGGTATTTCATCTGGCGGACGGTGGGCATCATGCGCAGCCGGGGCGCGTGGCGGCTGCCGGCGGGCATCGCTGCCGGGACGCTGGCCGTGCTCGCGATGCTGGCCGTGATCACGGACAGGCTGCCGCTGCCGCGCCTGCATCCACCTGATGGGCTGCCCGCCGATGCCACCCCGCTCGATCTGACCTTCGGCGACAGGCTGCGCTTGGTCGGGTATGCGCTGCGCGATCCGGGCGATGCCGACCCCGGCCTCCCACTGATCGTCACGCTTTACTGGCAGCGCATGGCCCCGCTTGAGCACGATTATTCGGTGTTTTTGCACCAGCTCAACCCGGACAACGAGCAGGTCGGCGCGATCACGGTCGATATCGGCACGATCTCCCACCAACGCTACCCCACCTCGCAGTGGGGCGGTGACCGCATCTTTCAAGAGGAGTATATGATCCTCCCGCAGCCGGGGATCACACGCCCGCTGACTACCACGATCTGGGTGGGCGTGCTCAATGAGGAAACGGGCGAACGGCTGCTTTTTTTTTATGAGAGGTCGACCGTGGAGATCTACACGCTCCGGCTGAACGCTGACCAACCCACCCCCGATCCCGATC
>JAADYX010000086.1 GCA_010092885.1 Chloroflexota bacterium
CCAGCGGCACCTGGGCCTGCTGCGTGCGCTCGATGCGCGCCTGAGTGTTGATCTGTCGCATGCGTGCTTCGAGCGCGTCCAGGTCATCGGCCTGCACCAGGTCGGTCTTGTTTAGCAGAATGACATCGGCAAAGGCGATCTGCTCCTGGGCTTCGGGAGCATCATCGATGTGCTGCGCAATATGGTGCGCATCGACCAGGGTAACAATGCCATCCACGCGCAACCGCTGCTGCATCTCGTCATCCATAAAGAAGGTCTGCACCACCGGGCCAGGATCGGCCAGCCCGGTTGTCTCAATCAGAATATAATCAAAGCGGTCTTTGCGCTTCATCAGGTTGCCCAGAATGCGGATCAGGTCACCGCGCACGGTGCAGCAGATGCAGCCGTTGTTCATCTCAAAAATCTCTTCGTCCGCGCCAATGACGAGATCGTGGTCAATGCCAATCTCGCCAAACTCGTTTTCAATCACGGCGATGCGTTTGCCGTGCTGCTCGGTCAGGATGCGATTAAGCAGGGTGGTTTTGCCCGCGCCCAGGAAGCCGGTCAGCACCGTGACGGGGGTGCGCGGATCAGCCGTGATGGTGGTCATAGGGTTCTCCTTCTGATGTATGGGTTCCCAGGGCCGCTATGTCGGCGGCAGTAATATCTGGTATCGCTTTCGAGAGTTTGTACTGCTGCGCCGGGCTGTTCGCTTGTAGCAGCGCAATGACCGTTTCCAGCGGTGGGCAGCCGGGCTCGCTGCACCGCAGTTCGGTCACCAGGATGGTGGTCTGGTCATCCAGCCCAAAGGTCGCGCCAACCCACTGCTTGATGGCAGCAATCTGCTGCGGGTCGTGGGTCGGGCGGGGGTTCAACAGGTTCATGGGCGTTCCTTACAGCAGGCATAGAGAGATGGGTCATCGGCCTCTCGTTAGTATTGATACACACTCTCAATATTATAGAGACAATGTATCAATAAAGGGACAATCTGTCAATGTCCGACGCTACGTGCTGCACGAGGGGCCGGGGCAAACGGCTCGGACAGCACAGCATCGGCCATTCACATCAGACCGTTTTGCGGGAATATGCAAAAACCTCAGGATGTGCTATCATTCACAACGATGCTCTACCGCAGCTCGTACCGCCCGATGCCGAGGAGGGTTTTCTGGCACCTATTACCATAGCCGAGATCGATGCGTGTCTGCGGCACGTGCCGTCTGGGAGAAAGCAATGACCGACTCTGCGTTCTGGGACGACATGGCCGAGGGCTACGAGGTCAGAGCCCATCCGTTCTCCTTGCGCTACGCCAGAGCCATGCTGGCACGGTTGCCTGTTGGCCCAGGGGTGCGCTATCTTGACGTGGCGACCGGCACCGGGGCGGCGGCCTTGGCGGCGGCGGAGCTTGGGGCCGAGGTGGTTGCTATCGACTTCTCCGGGAAGATGATCGAGCGGCTCAGCGCCCGGAGCGTTCGCAACATTGACGCCCGACAAATGAACGGACAGGCGCTCATGTTGCCGGACACATCGTTCGACGTGACCGTATCGGTGTTCGGGGTGATGCTCTTCGAGGACTGGAATAAGGGCCTTCGCGAAATGAACCGCGTGACGAAGCCGGGCGGGGCGGCGGCTGTGGTGACCTGGAAAGACCCAAACGGCGGCGGGATCAACCAGATGATCCGGCAGATTTGCCGCGATGTGTACCCGGACATTAAACTCCCTCCTCCCGCAGCCGGGAGGATCGAACTTTCGGATCCCGAGCGGCTGGCCAAGGCCATACGGGATGCCAACTTTGACTCGCCCAACGTTGAGGTGTTGACCGAGCAGTACCATTTCAAGCTGGAGCAAATCTTCCAGGGAAGCCCGTGGTCGCAACGACTCACCCCGACTCAACAGCACGCTGTCCTTGAGGAGGTGCGCCGTCGGTTTGAGAAGAATCGCGACAGCGGCGACTTGCACATCGAGTCCGAAGCACTGCTCGCGATCGCCAAGCGGCGCTGATTCGGTTGAATCACAAGAGCGAGCAGGTGGTGCGGTTCAGCTCTACGTTTGCTGGCAATTGGCACAGTGTCCATACAGTTCGAGCAAGTGCCCCTGCACCGTAAAGCCGTGCGCCACCAGTGTGTGGAGCAATGCCTGGGTCAGGTCGCAGCCCCCGAACACCAGCGTCAGTCCGCATGCGGTGCAAACCGCGTGGTGATAGTGCCCTGGCAACAGGCGCGCATAGGTGTGCTCGGCACCGTCGTGGTGGATACGCCCGATCCAACCGGTGCGTCGCAGCCATTCAACCGCGCGATAGATCGTCGGGCGGCTAATGATGCCCTGGCGTGTGGTCAGGTCGTCCACCAGCGTTTCGGCGCTGAAGGGAGCCTCCGCAGCCGTGATCCAATCGAGCACCAGCCGTCGTGTCCGGGTCATCCGTTGCTGCTCATCCTGCATCGCCTGTTCCAGCCGCGTGCGCCAGTGCTGCGGCGTGAGCGACACGAGTTCCCCCTTGGTAAGCGGTTGTGGCAGGGTGGTCATCACTGATTTCTCTCGTAGTTAGTTTTTCGCCAGGGCTGGCTGCCACAAAGGTCAGACGGTGGTTGCGTCGTATTGATACGGAGTATCATAAAGCGACGCCGGTGTTTTGTCAACTTCGTACGACACCGCCTTGACAACAGTTACTAGACCTGCTACACTCACGTTCATTATTGAGATGTTGTATCATTAAAGACATATAATGTCTTTGTATGTCTATATCTGTGGTTGTGTGAACGGACGATCAGCCTGTTCAACGTCCGAGCCCACAGCAATGGGGCAGCACCCCGCACGACCGGGCTGTTCCGCACGCTCGACCTGCCAGCGGCCCACAGCCCCGACTGTGCTTGCTGCCGCCCGAAATGCTGAATGAGGAGAAGGAACCGATAATGAACACCGCAGCACCAGACACCCCGCCCCAATCGCAGTTCATCGGCATCGGCCTGCCGGAAGCGGTTAACCCGAACGACCTGACGCAGCGTTTTGCGGCGTGCCTGACCGATGCGTCACCGACAGAGCGCACAGCGGAGCCGCTGACGTTTCTGCGGACGGGGCAGGAGGCATGATGCGCTGGCTCTGTCTGAAGCTCATCCGGCTGTACCAGGTCGCCATCTCACCCTGGCTGCCGCCAAGTTGTATCTACACACCGACCTGTTCGCAGTATGCGCTGGAAGCTATCCAGCAGCATGGCGTGCTGCGCGGTGGCTGGCTGGCGGTGTGCCGCATTGCGCGGTGTCATCCGTTTGCACGCGGCGGCTATGACCCGGTGCCACCAGTACCCCATACTCACACAAGAAAGGATGACACCCGATGAACACATCGTCCTTTGACGTCGTGATTGTCGGTGCGGGTGCGGCTGGCGTGGGCTGTGGCGTCGTGTTGCGCGACCTGGACGTTGAGCGGTTCACCCTCCTGGATCAGCACGCGGTGGGCGCTTCGTTTCAACGCTGGCCGGAAGAGCTGCGCCTGCTCACGCCATCGTTCCCTAGCAACGCCTTTGGCGTGCTCGACCTCAACGCCTTCGGGCTTAGTGCCTCACGCGCTTTCAGCCTGCGCTGCGC
>JAADYX010000087.1 GCA_010092885.1 Chloroflexota bacterium
CGCTTGCAACCAGCTTTCCGAGACCTGGACGGCCCGCGCGATCCCCGCGAGCGAGATGCGCTTCAACAGCACGTCGAGACGCAGCGCCAGTGGTCGGATCGCGCGATGGCCCGCATCACGCCGCTGCTGCTGGGGTGTTCTCGCTGGTCACACTGCTGGCGCATCAGTTCTTCCAGGGCGCCGAGATGCCCATCCGCACCGCCGCCTGGGACGAAAGCAAGCAGGTGCCGACCTTTTCGGAGACGCTGGCCTTCGTCCGCCAGCGTCTCTGGCCCACCGCCCTTTTTGATACATCACCGGAAAACCCGGATGTCATACAAATTCCCCGTGCGCTCTTTGAGCGCCTGACGGAAACCGTCGCCTATGCGGCGTAAAATGGATAAAGTCGAACTCAGTGGGGAGTCAGTGGCATCTGGCGGTGAATCTCGCGCCGGATGATCCTAATAGTCCACCCGACAAACCCGATAAGGGCGAATGGCACGGCGCAGCACGCCTGTAAATAGAGCGACAGTAACCATCCCAGCCATGGATTGTGCGCACCGGGTTGCATTGCTTGCAGGAAGAGTTCAAACACATTCCCATATCGGAGCCAGATCATCACCAGCAACCAGATCGTTACCACACTGAACACCGCCCCGATCAACAACCCCACATCGCGCCGCATACTCAATACTATAATTGCGGTACCAACCATACAAAAGCTGGCGGGATACAGCAACGCAATGATCTGAGCAGGCTCACTACTGGGAACATCAATGATTTGGTACACGACCATGCCGCTGCCAACCAGCACCGCCAGCAGGATCAACCATGCCCGCCAATCGGTTGTGTAGCGCCAGTACAAGATCGGCAGGAGCCCCCCCACCCCCATAGAACTTACCAATAGCCATAGAGCCAGTACAATTATCCACCACAGATCGGCTGATGTGACAGATCGATTGGCCAACACAAAGGCCAGGATCGTATTGAGCACGACAATGACCCAACAAAGCCAGCGCATTGGGCGAATGATACGCGGAGACATGGGTTACCTCGTGCCTTCGGTATCGTACTGGACCAGCAACCAGGGATGCAGCACACAATGACATGTAGGGCAGGTGTTGCCAGCAGCGTAGGTGTCCGGCACGGGCGTCTTACAGCAGGGGCATTGCTGCGCATAGCGCTGGTCTTGCTGGCGAAACCACAGGCCACCCGCCAGGCCCAGCACGCATGCACCGCCAACCGAGGCCCAGAACAGGGGCGAGTACATGTTATCACCCTGCGATGGCAAGATGATGCTGGCGACGAGCGGCAGCACGCCCAGTGCCAGCACCAGCGCCATCAGGGCGATGCTGGCGGTGATGACCCGCATCAATCTGTGTTCGGCCTGAGGAAAGCTATACCAGGTGAGCACCCGCCGGGTCACCTGGCTTTGCCCCCATATCGCAAGTGCTATGATACCGAACATGACGGGAATTTGGAGCAGGTTGATGATGCTGGCCTCGATCACAAACGATTGCGCTGCAGCCGCTGAGAGACCTTGCTGCTCAATGCCTGCATACCGGGCTGTGACGGCGATGGCTGCATCCAGAAAATCTGCCAGCATCGCGGGGGCAAACAGCAGCCCGACCCAGAGCACACAGAGGACACTACCGAGTAATATGGTATGGGGCAACAGGGTGATCGCGGTGATTGTCAAGTGTTCATGCCGCACATGCCGACCTTGTACATGCTGCACTATCAGCCCCAGACTGATCAAAATATATGTGGTGAGGATCAGGAAATGCAAGGGCCAATCGCTAATATGGTAGAGTGAGGTGTTGGCGAGCAAGAACCAGAGCAATGCACCATAGATACCAATGAACAGCGCCAACCTTGGGCCGCTATCATAGATGGTTGCCGGGCCTCTTAGCCGTGCAAAGCGATCTTTGAATGCAGGTTGCGACACAAAGAGGCGACAGACTGGTTTGGGTACCTGTTCCCAGACCCGACGTTGCGCATGTGTTAACCATTGAAGTGAAACTATTGCTGATTGATCGTTGTCCTGCGAGCGTTGTTGTGACAGGTGAGCAAACATAAGTGGTTGTATTGTTTTTTGGATATGAGCCACGCGGGCATCGGCATAATACTCGCGGATGCGCAGCAGTTTCCTCCAGATCAGCGCTATCAAGACCAGGCCGACCAGGAAAACCCCCAGCGTGTTGGTGATAGCATAGAGCAGCACTAACCTATAATCCGTTCGGGCTATCTGTTGCTGCATTTCCTGCAAGTCAGCTTCCGCGATCAACAGATCGGATGGCAGGTCTATCCCTAGAATACCATGTGCTGCTATGGTTGCTTCAACATCTGCGACCAGGTCGGCTGGTGACAACGTCAGAAAAGTATCGGCAACAATGATCAAGAGCGTGATCCATCCCATCAAGAAGAGCAAGGCCCAGAGCATTACTCTATAACTGGCGCGCAAGAGGGCGTAAACATAGCCAATGCGAATATTATCGCCATGCTGGAAATGGTGCAGTTCGTGGAGGAGTATAGCATGAACTTGCATTTTCCGCTGTGGATGCTGGAGATTTTCCAGCATCCATGTTGCATAAGCCTCACCAGCAAAGATATACCAGCGCCGTAGCGAGCCAGAGGTGGCAATACTCGTGGCTTTCTGTGCTATCAGCAACTGCGGAACGGGTGTGAGCTGTATCTCTTCGCAGAGCTCATGAATGCGCTGTTGGAGGGGGGCAAATGTTTCACCGGCTGGCACTAATTGATACTGGTGGAAATCGTGCTCTGGTTTCGCCACCAATCCACGGACCGATAAGATCGCTATGATGACCAGCACCGGCCATAGCTCAACGGGCGATGTGCCTGCACTGATCGAAAGCAACACCCCAAAGATGACCAGCACAATCATAATCGACAGGATGGTCGTCTGCTGGGGCAGGGCGAAGATATTGATGTGTGGCTTCGGCCCGTCAGGTTGTGATGGTGCATCTGCGCTCATTATGATTGCTCCGGTATGAGATTGCGAGACTGCTGCAGATGTAATCTCGATCCCTGCGGTCGTGGTCATGAAGTTGCTGACGGGGGCATATGGCTTTTGCCCATTGTAAGAGCATATCCGCAGATGCTATCAGTCATTTCATGACCACCACCGATCCCCACACCTTATTCCTGCACGCTTTGTTGGGCATGGGTCAAGATAATACCACAAATCAGACGTGCAAAGCCATCTGGCTCAAACAGATCTACCGGATAAAAGGGACTCAGGCTCTCCGGTATCTCACACGCCTCCAGTCGTGCCGGAATGATAAACACTCGATTCTCGGGCAATTCCTGGAACTGATCGAGCGCCGCGCGCATAGCGCGCCAGGTTGCTCCCTCGGTGTGCAGCAGATGGTTGGACAGGCAGGCCACAAAAAAGTCAGCATCGCGGATGGCCTGTTCAATAGCTCTGGCTTTGACCACACCGGGCAATATATCGCGGTCGACCATCCAGGGTGCAAAGCCAACCTCGGCAAGCTGCGTGTGGAGCTTTTCTACCTGGAGCTGATCCGCTGCGGCATAACTCAGGAAGATTCGGATTCTGGTGGTCAGCTTCTGCATGAGATCATGGCCCCATTGTTGGCGGTTCTGGAGAGCCTGCAGCAGTCGGTGGCGTTCCTTTGGTTTCAGCCGCATACCCGTGGCATGCTCCAGGTGCTGGATGTCGGTTTCCCGGATCTGGATATTCACATCTAATAGGGCCAGACGTTGCTTGATGGTGGCATCCCCCCCTTGTGCGGCTGCCTTCAGGACATCACCCAGCCAATTGACCAGGATTGGCACAACAATAATTGCCAATAGTTCACCACTGCCCAGACCAAACTCCAGGTCATCACCGACATGGATCACCTTCCCCTGAGCGGCCTTCTCAATCACGGGGTCCATCACAAACAGCGACACCTCCACCTCATCCGGGCGCACCTGGGCAATAATTTGCTGGCTGAGGTGCTCGATAATGAGCCGATTGTGCGAATGCTCGAAGACAGATATGAAAGGGTTCTTTGCCGGTTCCACGACTGCTCCTCCGTGTCAAGACATGCATGAATACCATATTATCATGTTCGTTGCTACAGCACTATGACCTTTTGCTGGCAGGCAGCCGCACGCGCTGCCCGAAGCGCAGTTGCGGCCCGCGTGGTGCCGGCGGGTTGGTCGCGTCAGGTAGGGCCGGTGGGGTGGGATTATCAGCGAGCTTCCAGCCATTTTCTGCCAGCAGTGCCTCATACGATAGTCCTTTTTCCTGGGCATAGGTTTCAGCGGCGATGGACTTGCAGATCACATCTTCCAGCGGGTCGGGCCGGCCGGTGAGCAGGTGGATTGCCAGCGCCAGTGCCAGTGGCACAAATAGATAGAGGGCGGCCCCAACCAGTTGGGGGGCATCTCGCCGGAGGAGCAGATAGCCGATGAAGCAACCAAGCAACAACAGCATATCAAGTAATGGGAGCCGGCTGATGGTGAGCCCCTGGCGGGAGCCGAGCTGAACCACCCAGCGTTCTCGCTGTCGCCAGTTGCGGCGTTGGGCCAACCAGGCAAACAGGAGCACAAAACCCACCAGGCCAAGCAGGGCTGTCATGGGCAGATCGATTCCCTCAAGCAACCGGGCAAAAACCAGGATGCCATACCCGGCAACGCCGGCCAGATACACCAGCACGGCTGGCAGCATATAGTCGAGCAAGGTATACCAGAAGGCTCTCAACTTCATGGTGTGCGCCCTTTGGGTAAAAGACTGGTGCGGGGAAGACCGTGAATAAGAATGGTATAGGTAATGCCCAGAAAGTCGGGGGAGCGCGTGATCCAGCATTGCGCTTGCTGCTCGGCAGTTCCGGTGAGCCAGCGTGCAATGACCTCCACATCCGCCGTGATATAGGTCGTCGTCTCCTGGGTATCGGCAGATAGCTGTGTTTGCTGTGACATTTGCAGCAAGGGACGCGCCCGGAGCCGCAGATCATCAAGCCACGAGAGGCTGTGACCCGGCGATGCCGCCATCTGCTGCACCATATTCTGGAAGGTAAGCTGCTGCTGGTTGTGCTCAACGGCAAGATACATTTCCGTTACCAGGCGCTGCAATGTCTGCGTTATCAGATTGCAGAGCGCCTGTGACGAGTGTAGTTCATGCAACAGGCTATCCGGCTGCACACCCCATCCCTCAAGTTGATCATCAAGCGCCGAGTAGACAACGGCTTCAAGGATGGTGTGCGTCTGCTCATAGCCCATGGGGTGGTAGACAACGCAGGCGGGTGGTGCAAACTGGGGAGCGGTATAGTGTGTCAATGTATCCACTGTCTCCGCAAAGGTGGTCAGCAGCGACTGTCGCGCCTGGGGAGTGGTCTCGGCAGGGGTGAAGAGGAGACGTTCCAACATGTGCAAGTAGGTACTCACTGGCGTTGACGCCGTCTGGCCGGGTTTCCCATACAACTCCTGTTCAATGGCGACATCCAGGTCAGCCAGTTCAAACGCTTCCAGACGCCACTGTTGTATCCAGATGCGAAGGTGCGCCAGTAGCACCCATCCGGCATAGACCAGGATAAGGCCAACCGTCCAGCCAATGACGACGATAGCGGGTTGAGCACCCAGCCATTCCGGCACACTCCAATCTGTAAGACGCACCCCAAAGAC
>JAADYX010000088.1 GCA_010092885.1 Chloroflexota bacterium
CCCCCACCGAACCGCCGGGCACACCGACGCCGATCCCCGATCCGGTCATTGTGGATATCAACCTCGGGCTGCCACCCGCGCAGCTTGACCCGGCCCGGGTTGCGCCTCGGGATGCAACGGGCAGCGATCTGGTGGAGAACCTGTTCATCGGGCTGACGCGCCTGAACCCCGATACGGGCACAGTCGAGCCGTGGTTGGCGCGCGAGTGGCAGGTCGATGGAGCCGTGTGGCAGGTCTTTCTGCGTGATGATGTGCATTGGGTACGGGCCAGTGCGGAGAGCGGGCAGGTCGAGCAGGTGCGGCCGGTTGCCGCCAACGATGTCGTCGCGGCTGTGGCGCGTGCCTGCCGCAGTCCGCTGCAGTCCCCCGGGCGGGTGGCGGTCTTCCATGTGAGCGGCTGCGAACAGATCTACACTCAGGGGCCAGAGGCCGCCCAACTGGGGGTAAGGGCCCTCAATGATACCGTGGTGGAGTTCACGCTGCGTGAGCCGGTGGGCTACTTCCCGAATCTGTTGGCGATGCCGGTCTTTCGCCCGGTGCCCGCCGATCTCATCGAGGAGGCGGGCGATGCGTGGACCGATCCGGGGCAGATACTGACCAGCGGACCCTACACTCTCCAGCCGACCATTCCAGCTGAGGAGGGCTACACACTGGTTGCGAATCCATTCTGGCCATTTGGAGCACAAGGCAACGCGGCCGTCGTACAGATCGGTTTTGCTGGGGACGGCTTTGGTGCGTGGCAACGCGGCGAGATCGCGATGAGCACACTGCCTGAGTCCGAACTGCCCGCCGTCTATGACCAGCCGGCCTATCGCATGTTGGGCCAACCCGGAGTCGGTATGCTGCATGTATCCCACGAGATTTTCCCCTTTGGCAAGCCCGGGGTGCGGCAGGCGTTCGCGCTGGCGATCAACCGGGCGGCACTGGTCGACCGGCTGCTGCAGGCCGACGCGTTCGCGGCACTGCCTGCGGGCACGATCCTGCCGCCCGGCACAACCGATGCTCCGGCCAACGGGGGACTGAGCTACGATCCGGATGCGGCGCGGGCGGCCCTCGCGGAGGCCGGACATCCGGGATGCGCGGGCATCCCGCAAACGCGCCTGTTGATCGTGCAGGGGCAGGAGCCGCTGCGCGTGCTGGCGGATGCTCTGGTCGAGCAGTGGCTGGCGGAGCTCAACTGCACACCCGGCCAACTGACGGTTGAAGAAGCGGACTTCGTCGATGTGCAGACCCTGATGCGCGATCCGACTGACCGGCAGTTCGAGCCGGACCGACCGGCGTTGATCGCCCTGCTGTGGGAAGGCGACACCATCGATGCCACCCACTACCTGACGGATATCGCTGCGTGCCGGGGACTGTTCCCCAATGCGTACCTGAACACAACCCGCGAATGCTCACCGGTCGATGAGCGTTTGCAGGCCCTGCTGACAATTCAGGATTCGGCTGAACGGGCGGATGAGGTCGCGGCGGTGGTGGCAGGCTACTTCGGCCCACAAGGGGAGATGCCGGTGATTCCCCTGTTTTTCTACGGGCGGGCGCTCGCCGTGGCAGAGGGCGTGACCATCGTGCCGCAAGCGGCGGGCCCGCTGCAGTTCGACCGGTGGATTGTGCCAGAGGACTAAGGCGGCGCGACGGTCACCTGACCGATGATGACGCGGTTATCGGGCAGGGCGTCCTGAGCCTCGAGCAGAGGGAGCCGATCCAACGAGGGCCACGCATACCAACCCAACGCGAGCGGATAGGTACCCGGTGCGGCGTCCGGGGGAACTGTCAGGGTGAAGCCATCGCGCACGACTTCGCCCGGCTGCCACTGTGATGTCGTATACAGCCCCAAGCACGGCTGGTGATCCTGCTGGGCGATCAGCGGGGTGCCATCCGGCAGGCCCGTGCCGATATGAGCGAAGGCTGTCAGGTCACGGGGGACCGGAGCAGTCACATGCCAGTACGCCGTCAGGTGGAGCGCTTCCCCTGGCCTGACTTCTGCACCGGACCACTCAAATCCCAGCAGCGCAATCCCCTCGGCGAACTGCGCCTCGACCCGGTTCGGCGGCGGCGGAGCGCTGGCATTGGCCGGTATCTCCAGCAACAGGCCGCTGGTCTGCCACAGATCGAGATCCGAGCGCACGGTCCGAACGTCAGGGTAGATATCGCGCAGCAGGGCTGGCGTCTGCGGATCGCGTCCGTCGATGATCAGGATCTGTGTGGGTTCGGGCCGTTCGTGGGGCAGGGGCAGGCACTTGCGGAAGTCCATGCGGCGGACCGGCGTGCCGGGCAGCATGAAGTCAAACGCGACGATGGGCGTTTCCAGCTCAGGGATATCCTGCACATAGACGGGCTGACCGGCTTCGGCCTGTTCGATCAGGGTGGCGGCGGTATCAACAGGTTCGGCGGTGAAATTCGCGTACAGGTTGGAGACACTCGGCCAGCTGCGCAGCAGCCGCCAGCTGTGATAGCACCCACTCAGCAGAACGAGGACTATCGCCACCGGTGCGATGCCGGGCAGACGCGGGCGCACCCACCGGAAGAGCACCACCCACCCAATGCCGACGAGGGCGGCCAGGGGCGCCACGATGCCGATCATGCGGCCCAAGTTGGGTGCGCCTTCCGTCAGCAGGCTGGGCAGCGTGACGAGCACCATCCACAGCGGCAGCAGCCGCGCCGTAGTGGACCGCACCAACGACTGCACCATCCACACCAGCCCGGCCAGAAACCCGCCCGCCTGGATCCAATCAAGCAGGGGCAGGCCGGGGATGCCGTTCTTGGGATCATAGCTGCCCTCGATGAAAAACACGCGCAGGATCTTGTTGGTGTTGTCGGCAAGCATCGCGCCGAAGGTCTCGTAGCGCAGCCCCGGCCCGACCACGGTCACGATCTGCGCACGCGCGGAGAACCACTCCGGATTGTTGAGGAAGAAGATCGACAGGGGCAAACTCACCACGGCTCCGACCGCGGCCAAGGCAGCGCCCCCGGCGAGCAGACGCCCGCGCTCTTTCTCAACGAGCAGCACCAACAGGAAAAAGACGGCCATCACCGGCAGCACGAAGCGCGCGTGCAGGCCGTTGTACTGGGCGATTCCGCCACCCAGACCAGCCAGCAGCCAGCCGCCCCATTTGCCGCGGAAAGCACCACGCGCCATCTGCCAGATCACGAAGAGGGCGGTGGCCGGGGCCACCCCGATCTCCATGGCTGTGCGGTTGGTTGTCGTGTAAAACAGAATCGAGCTCAGCACCAAGGCTGTCAGGGCGGCGGCCCAGCGCTTTTCTTCCAAGGTGAGGGACAGGCGTGTGTCATGGCGCAGCAGTTCACGGAAGCACGCATAGCCCAACGGCACACTCAAAACACCGGCCAGCGCCGGGATCAGGCGGCCGCCCCACACCGTATCAAACCCGAGCAGATGGGCGGCGGCGGACATATAGGCCGGGCCGCTGCTGGCTCCGCCGAAGTTTGTCGTGTAATGGGCGACGAGATCACCGGTTTGCAGCAGCTCGCGCGCGCGCAGGCCAAACCAGATCTCATCCCACCAGGCCGCCGGGGGCAGCGTATCGATCTGGTAGAGGCGCAGTACCGCCGCCAGCAGCGTGCCAGCCAGCACCACCCAATGAACCGAACGCCTCATCCCGTCACCACCTCGAGCAGAGTCCGCATGCGGTCCAGATAGGTATGCCCGCCAGCGGTGATCCGACGGTGGCCACCAGCGGCGGCTGCTGCGCGCGCCGCCCCATCACGCAGATAATGCCGCACCTGGGCGAGCATCTCCTCTGGTGTCTCGTAATAGGCTGCCGCCTCGCCTTCCGGCAGCCACGCCACCTGATCGCGGGTGCGGGTGGAAAGCATCAGCGCGCGGGTGGCCGGAGCCTCGAACGTCCGCATGTTGTGTGCCTGTCCATTCTGCGGGCGGATCACGTTGAGCACGATATGCGCCGAGCTGAAAATCCGGGACATAGCGACGCCGCTGGTCCAACCGCCACGCACGGTCAAAGGCGACTGCGGATCGAGCCGGTGCCAGTTGGTGCCCCACAGCCCGACATCGATCACCTCACGGGCAAGCCGGGCGAGCAGATCGGCGCGGCGCGGTGTGTTCCCTCCGACGAAGCACACCTCGCTGGCCAATTCGCTGTCGGGTTCGGTGGGGAAATGGTGGGCCGGATCGTAGGCAAAGGGCAGATAGGCGGGGCAGGGCGATCCGGCCTCACGGAGTGGATCCACCAGGTCGCGGTCCCAGATGAAGTACACATCATAGTGGGGCACCGCATCGACGATATCCCGGTTGGTGTTGGCCGTCGCATAATCGAAAGGGCTGTCCGGGTTCCAGTTGGCCAGCAGGGGGCGACCCAGCAGGCCGCGCAGACGGTCGAGCGTCCCGGCGAAGAGTTCAACACCCTTGAAGACCAGCACCAAATCGGGGTGTTCCGCTTGGACGCGGTCCAGCAGGCTCTGGTTGAAGCGGCGGCGGTGCAGCGCGAACTCGGCCTCGCTGAGCAGCGGTGTCTGCCGGAAGCGGCTGCGCACCGCGATGCGGGTGTGGGTATCGTGGTAGGCGACGGCGTGCCCAAGGGACTGCAAGGCCGCTGCGCAGTAGCGCTCCAGTGCACCCGGGGTATCCGAACCAACAATGAGGATGTTCATGCGTCCAGAGTCTGTCGCATCCAGAGTTCGAGCACGGCCAGCGACCAAGCATACATATAGGTGGCCGCCCGCCCCTCGCGGAAGTCCGCATACACGGCGCGTGCCGCATCAGCATCGAACAACCCGCGTGCAAGCAGAGAATCGGGGGAGAAGACATCCTCAAGCACATCACGCAGCTCGGTGCGCATCCAGGCGGCAACGGGCATCTCAAAGCCGCGTTTGGGCCGCTGGAAGACTTCAGCGGGCAGCAGATCGGCGATCGCCTGGGTGAAGATCCATTTGCTCTGGCTGCCGCGGATCTTGAGCTCCGGCGGGATGCGGGCCGCATAGCTCACCAGCTTGTGATCGATGAGGGGCACGCGCACCTCCAGCGAGTGGGCCATGCTCATCGCGTCCGTGTCGCGCAGCAGCGTATGGGCCATGTAATTCTGGAGTTCCAGCCGGGTCAGCTGCGCGATACTGTCGGTTTCCGCCGGGTGCACATGGCGTGCTTCCAGATAATCGCGTGCGGACTGCGGTGCGCCTAACCTGTGCATGAAGGCATCCGCGTACAGATCGCGCTTCACATCCGGTTGGAAGAGCACACGCACCCGCTGGTAGCGGTCCAGCAGATCGCCCTCCAACCAGGTCAACCCGCGGTCGATCACGCCGACGCGGTCCGCTGCGTGAGCGCCCTTGCGCAGCACAACGGGCAGGTTCTGCCAGGTGGCCGCCGCGCGATCCGCACGTTGGAACAGCCGGAACTGCGGATACCCGGCAAACAGCTCATCACCACCAAGGCCCGAAAGTGCCACCTTGCTGACGGCTCCCGCTGCCTGGGAAACCAAATAGGTGTTGATCCCGTCACCGGTGGGCTGGTCCATCGCGGCAATGATTCGCTCGATCTGCTCGCGCACATCGGCACCGGTGACCACCACTTCCGTGTGATCCGTACCGTAGTGCTCGGCGACCGTGCGTGCGGCTGAGCGTTCATCGAGGTTGGCCCCCTCCGCCCCGAAGCCGATCGAAAAGGTGCGCAGACGGTCGCCGGTGGCCTGCGTCATCAGGGCGACGACCGCCGCCGAGTCAATGCCGCCGGAGAGAAATGCACCGACCGGGACATCGGCGATCATGCGCAGCCGGATCGACTCCTCAAGCAGATCGCGCAGCCGGGCCATGATGAGTTCGGGAGTCTCGGTGAGAGGAACATAAGGCGGCAGGGACCAATACTGTTCAATGCGCAGCGTGTTGTTCCGGTAGGTGAGGTAATGGCCAGCAGGCAGGGCTTGCACGTCACGGATCATGGTGTGGGGAGCGGGCACGGCATAGAACGAGAGATAGTGGTGCAGCGCATTCGTGTTGAGGGTGCGCTCGGCCAGGCCGGTGGCCAGCAGGGCGCGGACTTCGCTGGCGAAGGCGAAATACGGTTCACCACCGGAGCGGTTGTTGACGTAAACCAGCGGCTTGATGCCGAGCCGGTCCCGTGCGGCGAACAACGCCCCTTCCTGACTGTCCCAGATGGCGAATGCAAACATGCCACGCAGGTGCTCCAGGCATTCGGAGCCCCAGTGCATATAGGCATGCAGCACGACCTCCGTATCGGTGTCGGAGTGAAACTGACAGCCGTATTCCTCCTGAAGGACGCGGCGCAGCATCTGATAGTTGTACACCTCGCCATTGTAGACGATGGTGTAGCGGCCTGAGTCATCATGCATGGGCATGTGCCCGGCCTCGCTCAGATCGATGATGGAAAGACGCGCGCTGCCGAACGCAGCCGGAACCGGGTCACGCGTTACATAGATGCCGCTGTCATCGGGGCCACGGTGCCGGATCGACTCCACTGCCCGCCTTGCCATGTCCTCATCCGCCCGGTTGACGATGCCCCAAATCCCGCACATGATGCCTAATCCTTGAGCCTGTAAAGCTGTGCACGGGGGCCATCATAAATGAGGTCCGCGTGTTCGTCCAGAAAAGCCGGGCTGGCAAATAACGCGGCATCCGGTTCATCGATTGTCCAGGTGAGCTCATAGCCGATGTCATGCGCTTCAAACAGGGCAAGCAGCTCATCCGGGTCGGTGATGCCCTGGTAGGCGATGCGATCGCCCCAATTGCCGCTGACCAGATCCGGCGCGGCGTACAGGGGCATCGTGGCATGCAGCGAGACGACCCGTGCTTCTGCGCCGAGGGTGTTTAACTGCTCCAACGTTCCCCAATCGGGAAAGTCGGCTGTGATCACGGTATCGTGCCAGCGGACAAGGTACGCCTCACGGCTTTCGATCCCCGCAGCGACGCGCCATGCCCCGGACCAGTAGAGTACACCCCAGATCGATATGAGATTCCAGGTGAGGGCGAGACCTGCCATGCTCAGGACGATGCGACGCGGCCAGTCGGGCGACTGTTGATCAAGCCGCCAGAGCACATAGCCCGCCACAACCGCCAGCAGCATCAGGCCGGGGAGGAAATGACGCGCCGCCTGCTTGACAAAAAACCACGCTACGGAGAAGACCATCGCGTAGGCCAGCATGCGCCACAGGGCCTTTTCGCCGCGCAGCAGGCCCAACGCAATCCCGATAGGAACAGCCAGCAGAAAGACCGGCCCAGCGATAAACCCCAGGTAGAACTCGGGGCCGTGTCCGAGGGAGGCGTTCCACAGGTTGGTGAAGTAGCCGCCGACGGTCCACTCATAGACGATCTCCGTGCCTAATTCCGACCGGGGCGAAGGTGTCGCACCCCACCAGGCAGCTGTTGTGCTGGCAAACACCGGGTAGAACGGGTTCAGATGGGCGATGGCATTGTACAGATAATAGGGGAAGCCGGTGGCGAGGACGGCCAACCCGAAGGTGAATCCGCTGCGCAGTGCGCGCCCAATGCCATGCTGAACCAGCATCCGGCCCACAAGCCACAGGCCCAACAGCGCGATGCTCAACGGCACCTGATTCTTCGACCCGGCAGCCAACCCCAGCATCACGCCGCTGAGTACCAGCCAGCGCGGATCGTCGTCCTCATCGAAGAAGCGAAATAAGGCGGCCAAAGTCAGCGCTTCGAACAGCGCCCAGCCCATATCCACTTTGGCTGACTGTGCCAGATAGGCAGCATCCGGCATGGTATACGCCGCAGCACTGGCCAGCATGGCCGCCCCTTGCGGCACAAAACGCCGCGCCAGTGCGTAGACTCCGAGGGCGAAGAACAAACTCATCCCGAAGCCGGTGATCAGAGTCGCCAGGCTGAAAGAATCACGCAGCAGCAGGCCCCATGCGGAAAGCATCATCATGCTGCCAGGCAGGGTCGCTGCCCAGATGTGCGTAGGCTGCACGTAGCGCCCCTCCTCGACCCAGACAGTCGGGAGCAGCAGGTATTGGTGGACCGAGTCGCCTTCAACCGGTGGGGCGAGGTCAGCGAGGAGGTTGGTCAGCACGAAGCCTACCATGATGAGCAGTACTGCTTTGGCGAACCAACCGCCCTGCCATATTGAGCGAAGCGCGTTCGCCGCTGCGGCTGCATCCTCAAGCAGAGCGCGCCAATGCAAGACAGCCAAGCCGACGCCTATGATGATCAGGAGCCAGCCCAGCCATGGACGCAGCAGCCCGAGCAGTGAGAAGCCGAAGAGCAGCAGCGTCAGGGCGCCCAACCCAAAGGCGAGTGCAAACGCCAGATCGCTGCCGCGCCCCCAGAAGCCCAAGGGCACGAACCGGCGCAGGGCCCGGCCGACGCCGTAAATGGCAAGCAGGACCAGCGCGGCAAGCAGGAGATCGAGAATCATAGGCCCAAAGCGGGAACCAGCAGCTGGTCCCGGATGGAGGGCCACAGCAGACGCATCTGGTGAACCATATAGGCCACAAAGATGAGCACAGCCCAGCCCGCCGCGATCCAGCTCATCACCGGGCGAGATCGCTCCTGTTGCCCCAGCAGCCGCTCAACCGGGGGGCGCAGTGCCTGCCCGACGGCCTGCGGTGTAGCGTGTTCCTGCACAAACGCGTGAGCCCCTTCGCCGAGTTGGAGGCGCAGGGCTGGATCAGCCAGAAGCCCGGTCAGGGCGGCGGCGAGTGCATCCCGGTCACCATTGGGCACCAGATGCCCCGTTCGCCCGGTGACGACGATGCCTTCCGGGCCGCCGCAGTCGGTTGCCACCACGGGGACTCCATGCGCCATTGCCTCGACCATCACGATGCCCAGCCCCTCCTGCGCGCTGGAGATGACAAATACCTCCGCATACTGGTAGAGGGAGCGCAGTTCCGCAGCGCTGACCTTGCCCCGAAACAGCACCGCGCCAGCCAGCCCGAGCCCTTCTACCTGGGCGATGAGGGCCGGGGAGGGTTCGTCACCCGCCAGAACGAGCCGCACGTCCGGATGGGCCTGATGCACGTGGGCAAATGCTTCCAGCAGCAGGGGGATGTTCTTGCGCGGATCGTTGATCCGGCTGACGTTGAGCAGGTAGCGTCCTTCAATCATGCGGCCCGCAGCAGTATCCGCCACGGGAACCGGAACCATCGCCAGGCCAGGCTCGGCAACCGGCACAACCTCGCGGATACGGCGTTGTGTGTAGGGTGATTGGGCCAGGATGTATGTTGCCTGGCGCAGAACAAGCCGCTCCTGCCAGCGCAGAAACGGCCAGAACGGACTGTTGTAGACACGCTCTGCCCATGGATCGCCCGCTGCGACCTTGCCCGCGATCTCGTCTTCGTAGAGCGTGCCCATCCACAGCACAGTCGGGATGCCACGCAGAGTCAGTGGCAGGGCGCCGAGCACCGGGCCGCCTGCATAAACGATCGCATCGAAGCGGTTGAACAGCGGGCCGATCAGGAATTGGGGCACAAAATAGAAAAGCCACAGCGGTACCGGCGGCGCAGCGACCGTCAGTGTGGGGGTGGGTTCATCCGGATTAGGAGAAGCCCGCCAACTGCGCAGTGTGACCAGCAGCCGTTCGGCAAGGCCGATCTCACGCTCATCGAAGGCAGCATAGACCGTCACCGGGTCATGGCCCCACTCCTGCAGAAAATGATGCCACCAGTCGACCACAGTCGGGATGCCGCCGGGGCGTGCGGCCTGAATGGTCAGCACGGCGATGCGTTCCTCAGCCATGGGCCGCCTCACGCACAGCGTGCAGCAGGGGCATGTTGCCGGCCATCCAATGCACCATGCGGGTGATCCCATCGCGCATACTGACGGCTGGCTGCCAGCCAAGTCGCTGCGCTGCCTTGCGCGTATCGCTCACGTACACGCGCTGGTCACCGGGCCGCCACGTGCTGAAGCTGTAGTCCACAGGGCGACCGTGCAACTCAGCCAGCAGCTCGAGCAGATCCAGCAGGCTGATGGCGTTGGCCGGGCCGCCGCCAACGTTGAACACCTCACCCGCGACCAACTCGCCCTCATCAATGGCGCGTTCGTACAGCGCCACCAGATCGTCGATGTACAGCACATCGCGCACCTGTTTTCCATCGCCGTAGATGGTCAGGGGGAAATCCAGCAGGGAGGCAATGGCGAAAAAGGCAACCCATCCCTGATCCTCCACGCCGAACTGCCATGTTCCGTAAATGCAGGACTGCCGGAAGACGACGGTCTTCAGGTCGTAGATGCGAGCGTAATCGCGGATATACTGGTCGCCAGCCCCTTTGGAGCACCCATACGGCGAGTGGAAATCGAGTGGTTGGGTTTCAGTCATGCCGTCCGGAAATTCAACATACTGGTAATGGTCATCGCGCAGGGCAATGCGGACATCCTCCATGGCACCATAGACTTTGTTGGTCGATGTGTAAAGAATCACCGGATCGGCCACAGAGGTCGGTACCGCGGTCTGCCCCGCCGCGTGGAGGATCGCGTCCGTGCCGGTA
>JAADYX010000089.1 GCA_010092885.1 Chloroflexota bacterium
CATATATAGCAGCCGCAGTACGTGGGTGCAAGTGGGGCGGTTATAAAAATAAAACGTGCGCACCATCCGGCGCGCACGTTCGGGTGTTGGTTGTGTGCCCTACCATTGGATATCGTATACCGCGCCGTCGGAGTCGGGGTCGTCCTCGTTGAGGTAGGTGCGCACGACAGTCGGGCTGCGGCCTTCACCGCTGAAGGTGTTCGCGATAGCATACATGTACCCGTAGATGAGATCATGCGGGAAGGGCGTATAGTCGATTACGCGGGCATGCCCCTCCTCGACCGTTTCAATGCGGTAGTTGTAGGTGTCCACAGCGTAGTGGCGCATCGAACCGGCCAGCGCAGCATTCAGAAAGTCCAGCGCTTCCGGGATGCTGGCGATGTGCTCCGGGATGACATGCACGACCTTCATCCCGATGGAGACGAAATACTGCATCGAGCGGCTCTTGTCTTCGTCCATCTCGGCGTACATATCCAGCAGGGTTTGCAGCGGATACCACGCCTGCGGGTCGATCTCGGTCAGGCCGTACTTGTCGAGCATATGCTCGAACTCGGCCCGCGTGATGCTCTCGCCGAGGGCGCTCAGGCCATAGCCCAGGACTTCGGCGTCGGGGTTGGGTGCTTCGAATTTGCGGATGGCGAGGATTGAGGTTGTCATCGTGATCATTTCACCTGGCTTGTTAGGAACGTCACGACAAGTGTAACGCGCAATCGACAGTGCACGGGCTTCTGTAACGGCTTTGTCACCAGCCCTTGACCTGGAGTGCACTCCAGGTTGTATACTGACCCCATGACTGAGCAGAAACTCGCCATTGGGCAGGTCGCCCAGCAGACCGGGCTCTCCGTGGATACCCTCCGCTATTATGAGGACCTCGGCCTGCTCGACCCCATCGAACGGGCCCCGAACGGCCACCGCCGCTACGGCCCGCGTGACCTCACCCGGATCGACTTTCTCAAGCGGCTGCGCGCCACCGGCATGCCGATCAGCCAGATGCAGCACTACGTCGCGCTTTACCGGGCGGGCGACTCGACCATCCGCGAACGGCGGGAAATGCTGGAAGCCCACCTCGACTCCGTGCTGGCACAGATCGACATGCTGGAAGAGACGCGCACCCTGCTTGAACGCAAAATTCACGCCTACCTGCAACAGGAAGGACACTCACCATGACACACATCGGGTTCATCGGATTGGGCATTATGGGCAGCCGCATGGCCGCCAACCTGATCGACGCGGGGCACACCCTGACCGTGCATAACCGCACCGCCGGCAAGGCCGCCCCTCTGCTGGAACATGGCGCACAGTGGGCCGAAACGCCCGCCGGGGTGGCGCAAGGCGCCGAGATCGTCTTCACGATGCTGGCCCATCCACAGGCGGTGGAGGGCATGTTGGGCTTTCTGCCCGCCCTGCCGGACAACACGCTCTGGGTCGACTGCAGCACCACCAACCCCTCGTTTGCGCGCCGCATGGCGGCTGAGGCCAGCGCGAACGGCCACCGCTTCATCGATGCACCCGTGGCCGGATCAAAGAAGCAGGCCGCCGCGGGCGAACTGGTCTTCATCTGCGGGGGTGCTCAGGCCGACATCGACGAGGCGCGCCCCCTGTTTGAGGCGATGGGCAGCCGGGTGGCCCACGTCGGTGAGGCGGGCATGGGCGTCTCGATGAAGGTGGTGGTCAACTTCCTGCTGGCCAGCTCCATGGCGGCCTTTGCTGAAGGCGTCGCGCTGGGGCAGGCGCTGGGCATTCCGCGTGAGGCGCTGCTGCGCACTATCATCGGGGGGCCGGTGGCCGCACCCTATTTGAGCGGCAAACAACCCAAATTCGAGTCGGGCGACTACAGCGCGGAGTTCCCCCTCAAATGGATGCACAAGGATCTGCACATGGTCGCTGAGACCGCCTACGAGGCCGGAGTCCCCATGCCGGCCGCCGCCCTCACCGAGCAGCTGTTCCGGGCGGCGCTGCAGGCCGGGCTGGGCGATGAGGACTTCTCAGCGTACTTCAAACATGTGACGGGCTGATCAGCGCCCCAACACCTCCAGCGCGAGGCCGGGCTGGTCGGTGATCAGCCCGTGCACGCCCCAGTCGATCAGGCGGCGCATATCGTCCTCCGTGTTGATGGTCCACGCCTGCACGCTGATCCCGCGCCGGTCGGCGGCGGTGATAAACCGGTCGCTGAGCACGCGCAGCCCGTTGAAGGTCTCCGGCACCTGGAACGCGATGTACTCGCGCGGCGTGTAGGCCGGGGCCATCCGCAGCTGGTAGAACACGTAGAACGTCAGGGCTTCGGTCTGGTGGGCGGAGGTCGGCACGCCGGGGCATACCGCCCGGAACTCCTCCAGGGCGTCCACACTGAAGGACGCCACAATGAGCTGATCGGCCATATCATGCGCGCGGATGACCGCACACAGCGGCTCGGCCATACTCGGCTCGGCCTGCTTGATCTCGATCACCATGGGCATCGCTGGGAATGCCGTAAAGACCTCCGCCAGCGTGGGCACGGTGATGCCCTCCCCGCGGTAGGGCCGGTCGTCCGGGTCGATAGGGTCGCCCTCCGGTGTGAGGGGTGTCCAGTGGTAGGCGGCATCCAATGCCTGGAGTTCCGCCAGGGTCAGGTCGTTGACCCGGCCCGTGCCATCCGTGGTGCGATCCACCGTGTCATCATGAATGACGACCACCACCCCGTCGGCAGTCGTGTGCAGATCCATCTCCAGCACGTCCGCGCCCAGATCGACCGCGTGCTGAAAGGAAACGAGCGTGTTGTCCGGGCGCAGATGGTTGCCGCCCTGGTGTGCGATCACCAGGACCTGTTCGGCCCAGTCATGGGGCTGCGCGGGGCGCGCGGTCAGGTGTAACAATCCGATCACAACCAGCAGCACGGCGGCGCTTATCGCCGCTGCCAGGCCCAATTTTCTCATCATACGTGTGCCCTCCTATCCGAGACCCATTATAATCCCCCGTGTTGCATTTACCACGCACGGAAGGAAGGTGTCGATGGCAGCGATTACGCTGCGACCGGTCGAACAGCAGGATAGGGCTGTCGTGCTGGAGCTCCAGCCCCGCATCGAACAGCAGCAGTTGATCCCGGATGTGAGCACGTCGTTGGACTATGCCGACTCACACCCGGACTGTATACCTTACATGATTGTCCACGGGGAAACGCCCGTTGGTTTTTTTGTGTGGTGCGTGCAGGAGTCAACGGCACGGCTGGTCGGCTTTTTCATCGACCAGACCTTCCAGCGGCGCGGCTACGCCCGGCAGGCGGTCACGCAGATGCATGACCTGGCGCGCAAGGCGCAGGTGAGGCGCATCGCGGCCACCATGCACCCGGCCAACATCGGCGCGGAACGCTTCTATCTGAAGATGGGCTTCACCCCCAGCGGTGAGACTCTCGACGACGAGGCGGTCTATGTGTGCGATGTCCGCAACGCTTCCGGCGGCTCCGGGTTATAGTATGCGACAAACCCCTGTGAACCGTGTAACAAGTGAGAGAGGCAGACGATGCGTTTCGAGAATGTATCGATTGTGGGATTAGGGTACGTGGACGCTCCCCGATATCTCCCTTCGGAAGAGATCGAGAGCCAGCTGGCCGAATCGATCAAGCGTTTTGACATGAACCCCAGGCTCATCCGGGATCTCTCCGGCATTATGGGCCGCCGCCTGTGGGACGATGATACAGAAGTCACCGATATGGCCGTCCAGGCCGCCGAACTGGCCCTTGAAGATGCAGGCGTGGACAAGGAGCAGGTCGGCCTGATGATCAACACATCGGTCACCCGCAACTACGTTGAGCCCTCCGTGGCCTCGCTGGTCCACGGTGACCTGGGCCTGCCCGCCCACTGCCTGAACTTCGACGTGGCCAACGCCTGCCTGGGCTTCGTGAACGGCATGCAGTTGGCGGGCAACATGATCGAGCGCGGGCAGATCGACTATGCGCTGGTCGTCAACGCCGAGAGCAGCAATGAGATCATCGAGAACACCATCCGGCGGCTGACCAGCCCCGAAGTTACCGAGCAGGAGTTCCGCGAAAACTTCGCCTCTCTCACCCTCGGGTCGGGCGCTGTCGCGATGGTCCTGGCCAATGCCGAGCGCGAGGCGAACGGCCACCGCGTTGTCGGGGACTTCAGCCAGGCGGATACAAAGCACAACCGTCTGTGCCTGGGCAATATGGACAAGATGGTCACCGATGCCAGCAACCTGCTGAAGGCGGGCATCGCGCTGGTGGCTCGCACCTGGCCGCAGTTCCTCGAAGAGGTGGACTGGTCGCCGGACAGCGTGGATCTGTTTGCGGTGCACCAGGTCAGCGCTCCGCACACCAACAAGATGGCGGAGCTCATCGGCATCGACAAGTCCAAGATCTATAAGATCTTCACGGACTACGGCAACATGGGCCCCGTCGGCATCCCGGTGGTGCTGGCCAAAGCCCGCGAGGAAGGCCGCCTCAACCAAGGTGACCGTGTGGCCCTGTTCGGGGTGGGCAGCGGGCTCAACTGCACCATGATGGCTGTTGAGTGGTAGAGCACAGGGTGGGGCGGCCCCCCCGGCCGCCCGCCTCATCATCGCCGGGACCCACAGCGGGGCTGGCAAGACAACCCTCACCGCCGGGCTGATCGCGGCCCTGCGCCGCCGCGGGCTGCGGGTGCAGCCGTTCAAAGTCGGCCCGGACTACATCGATCCCGGCTATCACAGCTTGGCCGCCGGGCGGGCTTCGCGCAACCTGGATACATGGATGCTCACCGCGGACCGGGTCCGGCTGCTGTTTGCGCGTGCGGCAGCCAACGCCGATATCGCCGTGATCGAGGGTGTGATGGGCCTGTTCGATGGGGCCAGCTACACGGCACAGACGGGCAGCACGGCGGAGGTGGCCAGGCTGCTGGCCTCTCCGGTGGTCTGCGTGCTGGACTGCTTCGCGCTGGCGGGCAGTGCAGGCGCGCTCGCCCACGGCTTCGCCACCTTTGACCCCGACCTGACCATCGCGGGCTTCATCGCGAACCGGGTGGGCGGCCCATCCCACGCGGCGGGTGTGACGGCGG
>JAADYX010000007.1 GCA_010092885.1 Chloroflexota bacterium
GTGTGGTGGCGCTCCAGACCGGGTTGACCGCAGCTACACCACTTGCTGCAAACGCATCCCTTTTCCTAGTGGATCGTACTGACTACCGGCACGATAGGTGTGGGGGGTGCCTGTCACCGCCACATCGCCCGATTGCGCTTGGTCAAAGGCATGCCCTTCTCACGTACGCGAATGACTTGGCGCTGCACAGTGATTGCGCCTCCATAGGTGTCCAGTATTGTTGGGGTCTCATCCGCGGAGCCGCTGACACACTCGAGACCGCCTGCTAGACCAACTCGGCACGATTATAGGTTGGGATGATCAACAATACGTGGATACACGCCGATCATGCTACAGAAGATGGGGCATGCGAGACTCCGCCTGTAACAGGTTCCTCCTGATGTGATAGTACATAGTAGAGACACGTGTTTGACAAGGCGCGCTATGACTGTACTTACCAACGAACACCGGATACTAGCTGACGCCAGGGAACACCCTAACGCGTTCGCTGCAGTCTACGAACACTACTTCCCGCGCATCTACACCTACATCCGTTATCGGGTGAGCGATGATGCCACAGCAGATGACCTGACGGCTTTCACCTTTGAGCGGGCGTTGGCGCGGCTCAACCGTTACGACCCCCAAAAAGGACCATTTGCGGCCTGGTTGTTCGGCATTGCACGGTATGCTGTCATCAACCACAACCGCAAGGCGAAACGGCGACAGATGATGCCCTTTGAGTGGTTGAACAACCACCCAAGCCGGGAGCCAGCACCGGATGCAGTCACCCAAAGCCGAACGGACGAGGAGCGACTGCTTGAGGCGGTCGCCCAGCTGAGCGAACGGGAGCGTGATATCATTGCGCTAAAATTCGCCAGCGACCTGACCAACCGTCGCATTGCTGACCTAATGGGGTTGAGCGCCTCGAATGTGGGGGTCATCGTACACCGGGCATTGAAGCGCTTGCGCGCCGCCCTCGAGGAGGATGTCACATGAACGACAAGCTTGACGACCTGCTGCGTGAGGTGCCTTTCGGGCAAGAGTCGGAGGGTGCCCACGATGAGGATGACCTGCTCACCCTGGCCCGGCAGCTGCGCGCTGCTGACCTCTCCCACCGGAGCGAGATTCGGGTGGATCTGCGGGAACGCTTACAACAGGAGAAAACCATGCTTCAGACAAGAAACCTTCAACGAGTGGCCATTGCTGCCGCATTGGCTCTCACACTTGGCCTGCTGACTTTGTTCGGCCCGGGCCGCAGCTTTGCCACAGAGATCATCGGCCAGCTCGGCATCGTGAGCGTCAGCTCCGATGACCCCGAATACGACGAAGCCGGTTTCGACCCAACTGCACCGACAGCCACTCCGATCAACCCGGAGGAGCTGAACAACGCTGCGCTGGATGTGACCAGCGAGGAAGGCCCCTATGTCAAAGTCAGTGCGGCGGAGGTTGCCGCAGCGACGGGGGTCGACCGTGTTTATGAGCCGCAGAACGTGCCGTATCCCTTTACGGGGTGGAAAGCCTTTGCCGATGGGGAGATGGTACATATCTCCTCGATGTGGAGCACAGTCTCGGAGGACGGGCTGCCAGTGTTCGTCTCCATCACGCAGATGCGCAGTTGGCCTGCGTTCACCTATGAGGCTGGCCGCGATGCCGCTACCGAGACTCGTGTGATAGGGGGGCATGAAGCGCTGGTCATCACCGGTGCTGACCTCGAACTGAGCGATGGTCGCCTCTTCACTCTGGTGATCATCGAGGTTGGGCAGGATACCCTCGTGGTCCAAAGCCCCAGCCTTGATAGTGAGACAGTTGTCGCCATCGCTGAGTCACTGTTTGAGTAACATCAACTAAATAGAACCTGAATCCCCCTACCAGCCGGTAGGGGGATAGTATGTTTACTTGAACGCCAATCGGCAGCGATATGCAAACCCGCGGTACGATTGCCGCCAGTACACCGAACAATACGCCGCCCCCCGGGTGAGCAGCTCCCAGTCCTCGGTCCTCACGAAACAGTCTCGTCATCCATGAAGATGTACTGGCACCCATTTGCACTGATCCTTTGTTCAGGGAGATGAAGAAAAGCGGTGAGAATCATCGTGGGCCCAAAGGTGCAGCATTCAAGGAACAGCACAGGGTGTGCAGAGGATCGCTCATCTAAATAGGGGAGCGATCCTCCTATGGGTCAGTCGAGGGCAGCGATAGCTTCTATTTCAATTAAGAACTCGGACCGGGCCAGCGACTGCACCCCAAGCACCGTATTCGCTGGTGGGCTGCTCATGTCGATATAGGTGCCGAGCACGTCGATGATCAACGGGAGCTTATCGGGATGGTAGTTCACGATGTACATGGTGAGTTTGACCACATGTGAAAAATCCGCATCGAATGAGGCGAGTATGGCTTTGATGTTCTCCAGAGCCTGCGTGGTTTGGGCGCGCAGATCACCTACGCCTACAAAACCACCTTCTGCATCAACGGCAACCTGGCCAGCAAGTAACAACAGCCTGCCCCCGGTGACGGTCACAGCCTGCGAATAGGGCCCCGGCTTGTAGACCGAGTCTGGATTGTGTCTCTCGATTGGCATGCGGAGTCATCCTCTATAGTGATTTGGTATGCGGGGTCAATGTAGCAGAGTTCTGAACGGGGTGCCAAAGTTTAGTGGAGTTTCTACCCAAGTAGTCAAGAAGGAACGACCGATGATCGTCGTCTGCAAGGCTGATGGTGAAGGATGGCACGTCATGCGCTCCGACCTCTACGCATCGGATGCAGACCACCTTACAATGAGCGCCGTTTTCTTATCCCACCAGCCTTTAGGTCATCTTTACAATCTATTGGAGTCTTTTTTATGGGCTGTATCCTATACTCCCTAATGGTGTATGTTACGTAGATGCGAAAAGAGCAACAAGAATGCCAACACCCACCAGTACAGATGCAGCGCAGCCCGCTGTAGAATTCACCGACGTTACTCTGGCTTTTGACGATGGGGCCGGAGTATTTGATGTCTCCTTTGCCATACCCAAACAATCGATCACCGTGATGACTGGCCCGAGTGGCTGTGGAAAATCCACAGTCCTGCGCCTGATACTTGGCCTCCATGAACCTGATACGGGCGATGTGCGCGTTTTGGGCCAGTATCCGGCAGACTTCACGTTGAAAGACCGCGGACACATCGCTTACGTTCCGCAGGAATTTGCCCTCTACCCCAGACTGACTGTTCTTGAGAACATTCGTTTTGCCAGTTCCGTCTACGGATTGGGGCCTTTCCGGCGCAAGGATCGTATCACCAAGGCTTTGGAGATGGTGCAGCTGAATGATGTCCGCCATCGCAAGGCTGACGATCTGTCCGGTGGCATGCGGCGGCGGCTGCAGCTGGCTGCTGCTCTGATCCACGATGGGGGCCTGCTCATTGCTGACGAACCCACAGCCGGCGTCGATCCGATCCTGCGAGTGCGGATATGGGAGCACCTGCAGCAGCTGCGCGATGACGGCCATACGATCATCGTCACCACGCAGTATATCAACGAAGCGGAATACGGGGATCGGGTGTTCGTCATGCGTGCTGGTTATCTGCTCACGGCAGGGAGTCCGGAGGAGATACGCAAAGAAGCGCTCGGCGGTGAGTTGATCAACATCGTGCTAGAGGATCCCTCACAAACCACACAGGCAACCGCTGTTCTGGAATCGCTTGAAGGCGTTCATCAGGCTTATCCACTACCTGAGAAGCCTGCCATGGTGCGCATTCGCGTCGGCGATAATGCACCTTCACTCGTTGAAATTACCGAAGCATGCCAGGCTGAAGGCATCGAAACCCAACAGGTGCAGCCCTATGTAATGCCCTTTGAGAATGTGTTCCAGCATATCGTACGTGAGGAGGAAGAAGTCCATGCGTGAGACTCTTGTACGCCTGATGGCGTTCTTCAGCAAAGAATTCAATGAAATCCGGCGGCAGCCCCGGCTGGTTTTGTCGCTGCTGCTTGGGCCACTTGTCATCCTTCTGCTGGTTGGCTTGGGTTATCAGGGGCAGCGGCCCGTACCGCGAGTCGCTCTGGTCGTTCCGCCGAATGTGAACGAAAACAGTCTGGTTGAGCAGTTCGTCAGCACCCTGGAACAGAGCTTCACAGTAGTCAATGTTGGCGAAGATCCGCGGGTAGCACGTGATATGCTGGTGGCGGGCGATGTTGAGCTGGTCCAGATCATTCCCGCCTATGCAGAAGAAAGGCTGGAGGAGAATGCGCCGTTGTCTATTCGCTTTATCTATGATGAGGTCAATCCACAGGAAGTCCAGTACATGCAGTGGACCTCCGGCCAGGAGGCCAAAGCACTCAACGACTACATTCTGATTGACAGTATCGAGGCAATGAGAGCGGACCTCGATACCATCGCCAGCGACATTGACAGCGCACAGCAGACCCTGAACGCACTGGAAGAAGGCACCGCTGATCTTGGCGAAGCACAGCGAGATATTCAGGCGGCGCGCAGCCTCTTAGAGCTGCTGACCCTGACCAACCTGGAAGAAGAGGAAGAACAGCAGATCAATGAGCTCATCACCCAGCTGCGCGAACTGGAGACCGCGCTGGAAGAAGGTCAGGAAACATTCGAGTCGGGGGAGATCGCTGCTATACGCGAGCGCATGTCGCAGGTCGCTGGCTTTGCAGAGGATTTCAACGAAACACCAACGTCGAATATCGTTGCGCCTATCACTATTGAGCACCAGAACCTTGCAGGTGAAAGCCTCTCCTTGGTGACCTTTTTCGCCCCCGCAGTAGCGGTCTTCATCTTACAGCATATCGCAGTGACGTTGGGCGCACTCTCACTCGTCCGAGAGCGTATGCATGGTACCCGTGAGTTTTACGCAGCAGCGCCCATGTCCACATTGCAGGTCCTGGTTGGGAAGTACACAGCCTATCTGCTGTTCACAGGCGTGGTGGCTGCTGGGCTTGCTGTCCTTCTGGTTACCGTGCTGAATGTACCTTTTGGGGGGAATGTATTGTATTTTGCAGCCTATATTGCGCTCTTCCTTCTAGCCTCCCTAGGGATAGGCTTTCTGATATCAACTATCTCACCGACCGATATACAGGCCGTGCAGCTTTCCATGCTGATACTGCTCTTATCTGTGTTCTTCAGTGGTTTTGTCATTCCGCTTAACTACTATGTGCCGCCTATCCAATACACGGGCTATATCCTCCCTGTAACACATGCTATCGAAAGCACGCAGTCGATCTTGTTCCGCAGTGAGGTTCCGGGGCTGCTGCCATGGGCAGCGACCGCCGCCATCGCAGCGGCTACGCTAACCATCGTTGTCATTATCTGGCAGCGGCAGTTCAGACGCGTGAGTTGGTAGGGCACAGGGCGTTCCATTGCAGCTTGTTGGGCATGAGCTTCGCCTTTTGGATAACCTCGGCCAGCACCTTTCTGACTCCACTGAAGGGCCAGCCACCGGCTGGCCTGGTGATGTAAGCTCCGTACGGGTTATGCGCTCATGATCTGTATGCTGCCTTCATGGATGCGTGCATGGTAGTCCGGCTGTGGGTAGACAGCCGGTCCGTGTACGATGCTGCCGTCCCGTAGATCGAAGACAGAAGCATGCCACGGGCAGGTCACACAGTCCTCCGAGATCATGCCCTGTTCAAGTGGGCCGCCCGCGTGACTGCATACCGCACCAATAGCATGTATAATGTCGTCGTGACGATAGAGCAGCACCGGGTATCCGGCCACCTCCACCCGTGCTTTCTGACCAGGCGGCAGGTTTTCTGCTGGCATAACGTCAAGCCAGGCAGCCGGCCGCTCAACAGACTCCGCGTGGTTCACCCCCACCTTTTTGCGATATGCGAGATCGCCTCCCAAGTAGGCACCAAGAGTCATAAAGGCCAACCCCACCAGCGAAAAGAGGATCGCCAGGGCGCGGTTTTTTCCTTTGCGCGCCCACATCGAAAAGAGAAACATCACAAAGGCTGTTCCGTTTGCCATGCCATGCACAATGCCAGTCTTAACAGCATCGCGTTTGATGGCTGAGTAGTCGGCCAGACCGCTCAATATAGTAGGCACAGCAGCAACCAACCCGAGGTTGACCAACGTATCAGCCGCCTTATGTGCAAAGTCGTCGTCAGAACCAAGCAGCCCCAAGACATCAAACAGGGTGCTCAAGGTCCAGCTGCCGACCGTCATATCGGTCAGCAGCGGATGGAGCGGGTGGCCCAGCCATGTCCCATGCAGCAGATCTGCTGCATGGCGTGTAGCGCCATTCTGCATGATGAGGTTCCTTACGTTGTTTTTGACTTCTGTGCCAACCGACTCGATCTCAGGCGTGTTTTCAACTGCGCGGGAAACAGGTGAGTGCTGCATGTGGGATCCTCATCGCTTCATTTTCTGAAACACCATTCGCGTACCTTGATCTCTGCCGAATCCATGGCATCTACAAATGCCTGGTCGTCAGCGAAAGCCAACTGATCAAGTTGGCGTACCTCTATCGAAAAATTCAAATGCTCATCCTCGAAGATCCATGGTGTGAGGCTGAGCGTGTTATCAGGCCGCTGTCTCACACGGACCATGGTGCCGTGCCTGTCAGGCGCAACGTCTAACTCGCGGTCCCGATCGGGCAGCCTGCGACGACACAATATCAGCGACATACGATCTGCCCACCGCAAGAAGGAGTAGGCACGTTCAACTTGCTCGCGTGAATATCCCAGCTTTGCACACCACTCTTTCTGATTGCGTTTCTGCTCATCCAAGAAAGCGTCAAGCTGCTCGTCAGTTCCGCGCATAGGTTCATACAGAAAGCTGTTGTGGCGTGAAATGAGCAGAGCAATCCACAGCCCCTGCCGGTATGCGTTCTCAATAACGCGCTGTGCCTGTGTCTGTGTGGTATTGATATCGTTCTGGGTAAAGTCGAGCGGAGCGCCTTTGTCGGTTAAGTGTGGCGAGTTCGACCAAAACATCTCCTGATCATCATGCTGGGCCGTGGCAACAATCAGCTCCGTCCAGCGAGGCACATGGTCCTCCTGGCACCACGCTGCGACTAACATCGCGGCCAGGTTAGCGTGTGAACGCTGGTAGATGACCTCCCACCCTTTTTGAAGACTGTTGACAATCACGGCGCGCATACTCTCCTTTCAACCGGCACGTGTTTCTCCGCCGAGCAAAGTAAGTATTTCACCGGTGATGTAGCTTGAGTCCGCATTCGACGCGAAGAACACATAGGCTGGGGCTACTTCTTCGGGTTGGGCCGGGCGACCTATCGGCTGCTTGCTGCCAAAGTGCGCGACCCGCTCAGGCGATTTGTCTGCCGGATTCAGTGGAGTCCACACGGGGCCAGGCGAAACACAGTTTACCCGTATCCCTTTGTCAAGAAGCTGCTGCGCCAGCGTTTTCGTGAACGCGTGAATGGCACCTTTGGTGGAAGAATAGTCCAACAGGCCCGCACTCCCCTGCAAACCCGTGATCGACCCTGTGTTGACAATCGCACTGCCCTCTGAAAGATGGGGCAGTGCTGCCTTAACCATATGAAAGTAGCCATAGATGTTCGTCTTGAAGGTGGTATCCCACTGCTCAAGAGTAAGGTCGGCTATATCCTTTACCGTGTTCTGGAAGGAGGCATTGTTGACCAGGATATCCAGCTGTCCGAATTCATCGACTGTCTGCTCCACTGCCTGCTTGCAGAACTCGAAGTCGCGTATATCGCCCGAAATAAGCAGCGCACGCTGCCCGGCATCTTGGATGCTCTGCCTGGTGGTGTCGGCATCACTCTGTTCCACCGGCAGATAAACAATGGCCACATTTGCACCTTCACGCGCGTACAGCGTCGCAACGGCGCGTCCTATCCCGGAGTCGCCACCTGTGATAAGGGCAACCTTTCCTTCTAACTTGCCAGCCTCTTGATACTCAGGCGCCTTATAGTGTGGTGTGGGTTCAACCTCAGAGGACAATCCTGGTTTCTGAAGCTGCTGCTCCGGAAATGGGGGTTCGGGTTGTTTAGACATTGCTGAATGCTCCTGGAACTCGCCGTATGTTGCACTACGAATCAGCATAGCGCGCAGGTGCTAAACGCAGAGCAAACAACACCTAGAGAAAATGTAAACAAGACACGCTGCCTTGACATGGGGCAGCGTGGAGATTGGAGAGGCGCAGTCATTCAGCGCACTGCGCCCCATACGCGATCTCAGTCAGAAGGTGACGATAGCGCTGCGCTTACGATCCACCACCGCAAACGCGAGTCGCGCGAAAGATGCAATCTATAAACAAGCGGGGCTGCCGACCGGGCTCCGACTGCATCCGGATGGTTGTGGCCTCATCGATCCACCTGGTCAAATACGATCCCGGTAGCCCCTTTAAGATCAGGTTGTCCACGGATTTTACGCTGCCAAACCGACGGCGGAGGCCCCACGTCTGAATGGCATACTCGGTCATTGTTATTCTTCCTGTGCAAGGTGGCTCACGGCTTCCGCCAGCAGCGTATCCAGCCAAACCCCTTCATCAAAAGATCCGCTTCTGCCATTCATGCATAAGGCGGTCTAGCAATCCGAATTATCCGGCGTTTCCAGCAAGCGCACCTATCATTCTCTCAAACACGTCAATTAATAGTTGTGCCTCAACGTCGCTTAAATGTGCCGCAAATGCCATATTGATACCAGAAGCATAAGTGGGCCAAGCTTTCTGCATTGCCTGCTTACCGTCATCTGTTAGAACTGCAAAAAACCCTCTTCTATCTTCAGGATCAATTTCACGAACGATATAATCTTGTTTCTCGAGAGTATCAACAAGACGTGTTAGCCCGCTACGCGTCAATAATACTCGCTCGGCCAAATCGCTCATCCGTAACCGGTGGCCCTTTGCTTCATAAAGCTCAATCAATACATCGTACCAGTTAAGAGGAATCTGCTCTGCTTCACGTAATTGGCTATCAATGCTTTCTATGATGGGGGCGTTTGCTGTGATGAACAACCGCCAAGCTTTTAGA
>JAADYX010000090.1 GCA_010092885.1 Chloroflexota bacterium
CATGTAGGGATAGGTGTACGTGCCGGCTTCGATCAGGACCGGGACGATCTGCCGGACAGCGGCCACCGGGATGGCAAACCCGACACCGGAGTTCGTGCCGGTTGTGGTGGCGATGGCTGAGTTCACGCCGACGACCTCGCCTTCGAGATTCAAGAGGGGCCCGCCCGAGTTGCCCGGGTTGATCGGGGCATCGGTCTGTACGACGCCGGGCAGTGAATAGCTGCTGCCTGTTTCCAGCAAACGCTGTGAGGCCAAGCTGCGGCCCAACCCACTGATGATGCCCAGCGACATCGAGCCCTGTTCCCCGAAGGGGTTGCCGATGGCGACCACAAACTGACCAACCGCGGTCTCGGCTGGATCAGCCAGTGGCAGCGGTTCGACGCCCTCAGGCAGGTTTTCCACCTGGAGCACAGCCAGATCGCTGTCTACATCAGCACCGACCAACTCCGCAAAGGCCCGTTCCCCGTTGGCGAAGACGACCTCATACCGGCTGCCATCCTCAACGACGTGGTTGTTGGTGACGATGTACCCCTCGTCACTGTAGACGAATCCGCTGCCGCCGCCCACCTGGGGGATGATGATGAACACGACGGAGGGGTTGGCCGATGCGTAGAGGCCGGTGAGTGTTTGCTCAAAGGCAAGCACACCATCAGCAGGTGGCTGCTGTAACCCGGCGGGTGCAATGGTCACGGCTTCTTCTTCAACAGGGGAATCGGTTTGGGTGGCATCCGCCTGTACCACGGTTGCTTCCTGTACTGGTTGGTTGTCTAAGGTCGGGATCGCACAGGCGGCCAGCAGCACGGCGGCTGCGGTCACTGCCAGGAGACTCGATAGATCCTTCATACATATATCCTGTCTGGTTCCTGTATCGTCACTTCATAAGATAGCCTACTGTCTGACGGACGCTATATGCAACGTGTTAACATCCGGCAAAAAAGGGGCATGGGGTGAGTTTACACAGCCAGCACCGTGGGCTATACTGACGCGCGGTTATTTGGGCAATGACGTGATTGTGGGAGCTGATGAAGCGCATTCCGCCGTATGTTGATATCCTGCTGATGTTGGTCCTGGCGACTGCCGCGACGCTGCCGCATTATTTCGGTACGGACATCCCCGGCGGCACCGATGTGCGCAATGCATTCTACCCGTGGTGGACCTTTGCCCATAACCAGCTCATGCAAGGCCGCTTCCCGCTGTGGGAACCATACCAGTTTTTGGGCGGCCCCTTTGTTGCCAATGCGCAGAGCGCGCTCTTCAGCCCGGTAACGTGGCCAACACTGCTCCTCGGCCCGCGGTGGGGGCTTGCCATTCACAGCACGCTGCTGCTGTGGATAGGTGCAGCCGGTATGATGGTGTGGGTCTGGCAGATGCGCGACGAGGAGCTTTCCACGAACCGGCGCATCGGCGCGTTCTTTGCCGGGGTGGCCTTTGTCTTCAGCCCGTATGTGGCAGTGCGCTGGTGGACAGGGCACATCACCCTGCTCACGACTGTCATGTGGACTCCGTGGCTGCTGGCTGCCACCCTCTGGAGCCTGCGGCAGCCGCGGCGTTGGGCGGCCTATGCCGTAAGCAGCATTCCCCTGGCATTGATCCTCGTCAGCGGCCATCCACCGTCTGCGTTCTACGCGACACTGCCGTGGGTGGTGTGGCTGGTGCATCTGGCGCTGCTGCGCAACGACTGGCGTCGTCCACTGGAGCAGTTCCTGCTGGCGGGGGTGGTTGGATCGATGACAGCGGCGGTTCAGCTGCTGCCCGTCGTGGAGATCTTGCCCTATGCGTGGTCAAGCGGTCAGGTTGTGACCGACGGTTTCTACGCGTTCTCGGTGCGGCCCTTATACATACTCGCTGCGCTGACACCGGCTGTCTACAGCCTGGGGTTGGACATTGTTGACGAAATGGTCTTCTCGTCAAATGTGATCGCGCTGTTCGGGTGGCTGCTGGCAGTCGTCCGCTGCAAGAGCCATGGACGCTACCTGCTGGTCACGGCTGCGGTCGGCGCGCTGCTGGCGATGGGGAGTTACACCGGTGTGTACCCGTTTCTCTATGAAAACGTGCCCTACTTCAGCGCGATCCGTTTGCCCTCACGGGCTGTGTTTCTCCTGCTGCTGTGCATCGCTGCCGGATTGGGCGAAGGCATTGCCAACCTGGAGGACACACAGCCCCGTCACCTGAACGCTGCTCTCGGCATAACCGCCGCGATAGGGCTTGCCGGTCTGGCAGGGCTGCTCGACTATGCGCCAACCCTTGAGATGCAGGCGATACGTTCTGTCCTCAGCGGCCTGATCAGCGCCGTGCTGTTGGCGGTTCTGCTCCGGATCGCGTTTGCGTTCTGGGAGCGTTTCGGGTGGGGTGCAGCGGCAGCGGTTGGTGCGCTCCTGTTCATTACAGCGGGGGCCGGTTCGGTGCCTTTGCTGCAGAAAAGCTTCCCGGCGGATACATCCCCTCTGTTCGAGGAGCTCGCCGGGCAGCCGCCCCGCATCGCAACGTTGGATGACACCGACCTTTACAACGCGCCGCTGCTCCATCCGATTGTGAATACGGGCGGTTACAATCCACTGCAGATCGAGGCCTACAGGGACCTGCACACCATCGATGAAGGCTGGCAGCCGGAGCATGCGTTTGTGCTCCCCCTATTTGGGGTTGACTATCTGCTGACGCGAGAACCCGGTTCGCCGTGGGAGGTGCTGGAGACGCAAGACGATCTGCGCCTATACCGGGTCCCCGATCCGCTGCCGGTGGCACGGGTTGTGCACCAAATCGAGGTGGGGGTTGACGATCCGCGCGGGCGTGTGCTCG
>JAADYX010000091.1 GCA_010092885.1 Chloroflexota bacterium
CCTAAATGGACCACACAACCATCAACTGCGGAGGAGTCAACCTCCATGTCGCGTTAGCGGGCCCGTCGGAAGGCGATCCGGTGGTGCTGCTGCACGGCTTCCCGGAGTTCTGGTCCGGCTGGCGGCACCAGATCGAGCCGCTCGCAGCGGCGGGTTTCCGTGTGATCGTACCCGACCAACGCGGCTACAATCTCAGTGACAAACCGCCGCAGGTCACGGACTACACGCTCGACCTGCTGGCCGGAGACATCCTCGCCTTGAGCCGCGCCCTGGGATACGAGCGCATCCGCGTGGCCGGGCATGATTGGGGCGCAGCTGTCACGTGGGAGCTCGCCGAGATGCACCCGCACTGCCTGCACTGCGCGGCGATCATCAATGTGCCGCACAGCCGTGTCTTCGAACGCGCCCTGGCGAGCGGTAATCTCGCCCAGATGCGAAAGAGCCTGTACATGATGGCCTTTCAACCGCCCGGTCTGCCGGAAAAGTTTCTGCGGCAGCGCGATTTCACGCCGTTGGTCAATGGCTTTCTGCGCAAGTCGGTGCCGGGCACATTCACGCCAGAGGATGTCGCCGCCTACCGTGAGGCCTGGTCGCAGCCGGGCGCCCTAACGGGCATGCTCAACTGGTACCGGGCCACTCGGGCAGGCATGCGCAAGCGCGCAGACCGCCCGATGCCGCGCATCACTGTGCCTGTAAGCATCCTGTGGGGGGAAAAGGATGCGTTCGTGGAGAAGAGCTTGGCCCAAGCCAGCGCCGATCTGTGTGAGGAGGTCACCCTCACCTTCTTCCCAGATGCCGGTCATTTCGTGCAGCATGAAGAGCCACAGGCCATCAGCCGCCGCCTGATCCAGTTTTTCCAACAGTGAAAAAGTGCCCGCCGCGCGGCGGGCACTCGGGAGGGGTGCTTACTTCTTGCCGTTCAGCAGCTTCCTGGCCTGCACCGCGATCTTGCGGATCGGGCCGGGCTGGTCGGTAGGCAGCCGGATGGTGAGGATGCCGTCTTCAAGGTGGGCTTCCGCGCTGTCGATATCGACTTCATCGGGCAGCGTCACCGACCGGGAAAAACGCCCGTAGCGCATCTCACGCAGGTACCAGTTCTGCTGGCTGTCCTCGCGTTCGGACTGCGACTCAGCACGGATCGTCAGGGTGCGGCCCTGCACATCCACATCGATCTCGTCCTCCTTGAAGCCCGGCAGCGCCGTGCGCACTGTAATGCTGTCTTCATCACTGGCCACATCAAGGGCCAGCGGATAGGTGCGCGCCGTCGGATTGACCGGCATCAGCGACCGCATACGCTCCAGCATGCGATCCATCTCGCTAAACGGATCATAGTGCATCAGAGTCATCGTTCACCTCCAACAGACTATGGTTTGTCTTCACGCGTATAGATACCACGGCCACGTATGATCTATCTCAACAAAACGCTGAAAAACGATCAGAATGCCCGCTACCCTTCCAGCTCCGCGATCAGCTGCTGTATCTCACGCTGGAGTTCCTCGTCGTTCCACGCGCCATCCAAGGCACGATAGTAGGCTTCAAGCGCCGCATCGACCTCGCCCTGCTCGCGGTACAGATCGCCGAGCAGCAGATTCGCCGTTGGCCACGCCCCATGGATGCCAACGCTTTCCTCAAGGTAGCCAACGGCCTGATCGCTGTCACCCTGTGCGATGGCCAGCCGCGCCAGGTCGTAGTAGAGATCGTGGCCAAACGATGGATTGAACAGCAGCCAGCTGTAGCCTTCATACCAGGCATCGCTGTCTTCGTTCAACCGCGTGAAGTGCTCGGCGGCCTGCTCAAGATTGCCCTCCTCCAGCTCGATCAACCCTTGCAGATAATGGGCATCTAACCAGGTCGGTTCGTTCAGGCGCGCTTCTTCAGCCGCTAGGCGAGCCGCTTCACTGTCACCTGCGCGCCACTGCGCATAGCCCAACTGCACCCAACCGGGCGCGTTCACCGGATGCTGCGCCAAGGCCTCCTGCATGATTTCCGCCGCCCGCTCCGGCTGGTTTGACCTCAAGGCGAGTCGTGAGGCTTCTTCCAAGAACCAGACGGCCGTCGCATCGGTCAACAGGTAGCCTTCTTCCAACAGGGCAATCGCCGCGTCCGGACTGCTGTCATCGAATACGATCTGGGCCTTCTTCCACATGAAGTCCGCTTTAAGATACGGTTCATCAGCCAGCTCAATGGCCTGCTCGATCAACGGCAGAGCCGCTTCTTTGTCATCCGTCTGGAAGGCATACAGCTCAGCGAGCAAGGCGTTGGCACGCGCACATACCTCCCGATCATCGCCGCAGTTCTCGATAGCAAATTGGAATTCCGCCTCAGCAGTTTCTGGCGCATACGCCTCGCCATAGAGCGCCAACTCCCCGTTCAGCAGGCGCAAGGCCGCGCTCTGCGGATCAGCGGCCAGGCCTGTCTGCACGACATCCGTGGCTGCATCAAAATCCGCCAGATGAATGTAGAACTCCGCTGCTCGCCTGAGAGTCGCCGGATCGCTCGATGCCGTATCGACGGCTTCTTCGACCAACTCAATAGACTCCGACACGTTGCCCGTGTTCTCCAGCATATCCCATGCCGCGTCCATCAACGCTGATGCTTCAGCAACCACCTCCTCGGAAGGAGGCTCCGGTTCGCTGCTGCCGAACGGCGAGAGTATCACGGCACCGGCCACAATCGCGATAACTACGAGGGCAGCGGGCACGGCCCACAGCGCACGGGGGAGCCGCCGTGTCGTCTCTGCGCCATCGCTGCTCGCCAGCCGCGTGCTTTCCGGCTGGGGCTCAACAGGCAGAGTATGCGCGGCTTCTTTGTCGTCGTTCCCCATCGGCGGAATCGACACTACAGGAGTAAGCACGCCGGGCGCGGTGGTCTCCTTGAGCTCGTTGAGGGCTTCGTTAGCGACCGCGCGCATCTCACCCGCGGACTGGAACCGCGCATCAAGATCCTTGGAAAGCGCCCGCAGACAAAGCCGCTCCACACTCAGCGGCAGCGATGCATCCATGCTCCGGGGTGAAATCAGTGGTTCGTTGATGTGCTTAAGGATGATCGCATATGGTGTATCGGCATCATACGGCGGGCGGCCCAGGACCATCTCATAGAAAACCACGCCCAACGCATAGATATCACTGCGATGATCCGCCGTTTCCCCCCGGCCCTGCTCGGGTGACATATATGCCGGGGTGCCGATCATCGCGCCGCTGGCGGTTAAGCCGGTCTGACCCATCAACTTCGCGATGCCGAAGTCGCTGAGCAGCGGGCGCTGCGTGGATGGCAGCAGGATGTTGGCGGGTTTGATATCCCGGTGGACCATGCCCTCTGAATGGGCGTAATCCAGCGCATCGGCCAGCTTGCTGATGATAGACAGGGTCATATCCAGCGGAAGCCGTTTGCCCTCGCTGGCCAGATCCTGGAGCATGTCCTTCAGTGAGGTGCCATTCTCCACGTACTCCATGACCATGTAATACGTCTCGTCGTCTTCCACATCGAAGTCAAAAACCTGCACAATATTTGGATGATGCAGGTTGGCAACACTGCGCGCCTCCCGTTGGAAGCGTGCAACGAAATCGTCGTCATAGGCCAGATGTGGATGCATCACTTTGATGGCGACATAGCGATCCATCCCCGGTTGGTAGGCTTTGTACACATCAGCCATCCCACCACGCCCGAGGCGTTCCACAACCTGGTACTTGCCGAGTTGGCGACCTACGAGATCAGGCATGCTATCACCTCCCTATATCCGCATTATATGCCCGCAGCACCCGTGAATACAAGAGGAGATGAGGGGTGGTTCGGCAGATAGCCCCTCTACCGAACCACCGGCAGCTCACTGCTGCGCAAGGACTCCGTCAAACCAGTCGAAGAGGGTGGCGTAGGCCAGCTCCGGGTTGTTGACCTGGCAGTGGGCATCGGCCCCCGTGGAAGGCTCAAAGATCACCTTCTTCTTGTGGGGGTTGGGGAGCTTCTCGTAGAGCTCATGCGTCTGCCGGATGCAGGCTTCCGGGTCGTTGGCGCTCGCCATGCACAGCATCGGCAGGCTGATCCGCGCCGGGTCGACCACGGCGGCTTTCATCTCAGTCATATAGCTGGAAACGCTGTCCGCGCCCGCGCTCCACATCAGCTTCTGCATCACGATGCGGGTGATCGGGTTGGTGCGGGCCGCAACCTTGACCATGGCATCCGTGAAAAAGCCGGGCAGTGATCGCAGCAGTGGCGGCCATTCGGCCTCAAATACCTCATGTAGATCGTAGATCGGGGTGCTGGCGGCGACGGCCTTCACCCGGGTCTCCGATGCGGCGACGCATGTCGCCATGTAGCCGCCCCCGCTGATACCGTAGACCAACAGCTGGTCGGGGTCAACGTCTGGGCGGGTCAGCAGGTAGTCGATCACCGCCCCAACTGCACCGCTGACCAGATCGTTTAGGGTGCGCGTCTCTAGCAGTTCCGTTGGGTTCACACCGTAGAACGGAGTTGGGGCCTGGGCAGGCAGATCGACCAGCAGCACCTGATAGCCGCGTTCGCGGCCGGGCGCACCCGCCCAGAAGTACATCTCTTCGGCGTAGCACTCGCCGCCGCCGATCATGATGACGGTGGGGCGCGGCTGGCCGTTGTCGCTCACATGCACGAAGTACCCACCCAGATGCGTCCCCTCATACGGAACCTGCACCGGTTCAATCGCCGGATCGAACAGGGAGGCAGCCCGCCGGAAGCAGCCCTGGATCTTCTGCCAGTTAGCGCGCAGTTCATCGCCCGGCGGGATCAGAACGGCGGCAGTGCGATAGTACGTCGTGGCGCGCAGGTAGTGTTTGCGCGCGCTGACCCGGTGCCCCTCATTATGGGCAGCTTCCGCCCTGGCTTCGACCTGTTCAGCCAGACCGTTCCACGCTCCAACCCAGCTGGCCGGATTCTTCTCATCGATCTGGGCAGCGGTGTACAGGCATTCACCCAAGGCGGCACCGTCGTAGTGCGCGTAACCCAAGAACTGAAGCAGATAGAAATCCAGATCCTCATTATCGAACATGATGCGCTGCCCGTGGCGCTGAAAGACCTTCGGTTCACTCATGTGCATATGCCTCCTGTTTATGCAGCACAACGCCGCATATCTCTGTTTTTGTTGCTTAATTCAGCATACGGCCTTATCCTGGGAGGTGTCAATACACACGTTGATCCGGATGCTGCATATGCAGCATGGAGGCAAAAATGTCGCAAAACACACCGGTCGATCTGCGGGTGCGGCGCACCCGCAAGCTGCTGCGCGATGCCCTGGTGGATCTGATCGAGGAGCGCGGGTTCGACCGGCTGAAGGTCACCGAGATCGCCGACCGGGCCATGGTCAACCGGGCAACTTTCTACCGCCATTACCATGGCAAGCAGGATCTGCTGGAGCGCTGCATGGATGACGTGTTCGAGGAGCTGGCCGGTCTGATCACACCGCCGGTCACTGAAGACGATGCGATCGACCACCACGCCCCATTAAAGAACCTCAAGCTGATGCTCGGCCACGTGGAAGAGAATGCGGCCTTCTACCGGGTGATGCTCGGCGCGCAGGGGCCTTCAGCGTTTGCCAGCCGCATACAGGACCATCTGGAAAAGGTCACTGTGGAACGCTGGCAGGTCATGGAACCAGAAGGTTCGGGGGCGCGCATGCCACCTGACCTCGTGATCGAATTTGTGGCGGCGGCATATGTCGGTGTGCTCCACTGGCTGTCTCTTATACACATCT
>JAADYX010000092.1 GCA_010092885.1 Chloroflexota bacterium
GAAGCTTAGGCCCAGCGTGAACACCAGCAGGAACATGCCCGTCACCCAGGTGAACTGGCGCGGCTTTTTATAGGAGGCCGTCAGGAAGGTGCGCAGCATGTGGAATGCCACCACCAACACCATCGCCTCAGCGCCCAGACGGTGCATATCCCGCATGAACTGCCCAAAGGGCACGTTGCTCAGCAGGTTGAGCATGGAGCTGTACGCCGATTCCTCCGCGGGTGAATAGAACACCATCAGGAACAGGCCGGTGATCAGCTCGAAGAAGAAGAAATACGTCGAGAGCCACCCGAGCCGGAAGGTCGGGTAGACCCCGGTGATGGCACGGTTGTAGTATCCGGGCCGGATGTGCACCCAGAAGCTGTCGGCGTGCGGGCGCAGGCGCGGGTTAGGGCGGCCCGGTGCGTCACCGCGCAGCATGCCGCGCAGTTCGGCGGTGTTGATGCCGGTCAGAGTGGCCTCAACCACTTGGTCGGCCGTCTCAACCAGTGCTGCGCGCAGGCCCCTTTCACGTACGCGTTTGACAAAAGGGGCGTCTTTAAAGTCTAAATTGGATTCCATATCGGAACGTCTCCTCCAACCGGTGTGAAGCGGACGTTAGGCGTTTTGCTCGCCCAGAATGATGACACCAGTGTCCACCGCAATGGACGCTGCGCCCTCAATTGGAACTGGGCTGCCTTCGTCATCGGTGATGGCAATCACAGAACCGCTCTCGTCGAGTATCTCAACCGCCATCTGGTCAAGGCCGCGCGGCGCGGGGCCTTCAATCCACTCGCCTTGTTTGGTGAACTTCGAGCCGTGGCACGGGCACTCGAAACGGTCATTGTTCGGCACCCATTTGTACAGGCACCCCAGATGCGTGCACACCTTGTACAGGGCCACCAGGCCCGCGGGCGTTGTCACCAGCCAGAAGCGGCCCGCCGCGTTTTCTACCGGGGCATCCCCGGGGGCGGGCAGCGAGGCCAACGGAACCGGGAACTTGCCGCCAAATTCACCCTCGCGGAAGCGCGGGTAGATGAACCAGAGGATCGCTCCGCCGGAACCAGCAAGCAGTACGGCGATGGAAGCCCCCCATACATAATAGAGAAACTCGCGCCGGTTGATCGGTTCGGGTTGTGTTACAGTTGCTTCGGCCATGTGCATTGTCCTCCTCAGCGTGCGAGGTGTCGGTATAATTGCTGACCTAATTTGTGCGGTATTTTACTCGTGGCTTGGCCTGTGCGCAAAAAAATTCACAAACCACACCAAGAATATGTGATATATCTCACTTGCCACAGTATACACCAGATTAGCACGATAAGAAAGCCTGAAACACGCCCCAGCAAAGAATGCTACAATGGATCCGCACATGGAATTATCACCAGGGAGCAGAGCAGTGACAACCTTCGGAACCGAGACCATCAACTGCCCGTGCTGCGGCGAATCGTTTGAGATCCAGCTGCTGACGAGCACCAACACCTTCGGCGTGCGCACCACTGATCTGTACGTGGGGGCGGGCGGCTTCCAGCCGATCCTCATCGTGATCGCGTGCTGCCCGACCTGCGGCTACAGCAGCGAGGGGTACACGCTGCGCGAGGCTGATCCGGTGGAGCCTGCCATCAAAGAGAAGGTGTTCGCCGAGCTCAAACCGCAGGTCGCCGACGGGGTACCGCCGCCCGCCGGGCAGTGGGCGTTCGCCGCGCAGATCGCTGAGTGGCGCGGCGAGCCCGATATGGCCGTGGCTGATACCTGGCTGCGTGCCGCGTGGGCAGCCGCCCAGAGCGCACGGACCCCGCCTGAGCAGGAAGCCGCGTACCGCCGCCAGGCGATCACCTTCTTCCAGCGGGCGCTGCAGGCCGATCCGCCGCCGGACAACGCCCTCATCCTGACCTATCTGGTCGGGGAGCTCTACCGCCGGGTGGGGCATACGGAGCAGGCAGAAGCGTGGTTCAACGAGGCGATCACCATGGCGGAACACGCCAGCCAGCCGGACGCATCGCAGATCGCCGATCTGGCCCGCCAACAGCGTGACGCTCCCAAGGAGACGCTGTGACCCGCCCTGACTGACACTACCTAACAGTTGTGTTTGTCCGGCGGTTCGCGCTGTACAATGGGAAGGTGACAGGGCACACACAGGGAGCTCAACCGCATGCTCGCACCCACTGACTTAACTGGACAGGTTCTCAAGAGCTATCACATCCGTGAGCGCATAGGCCGCGGCGGCTTTGGCAGCATTTACCGCGCTGAGCAGCCCGCCGTCGGGCGGGAGGTGGCGGTCAAGGTGATCCTGCCGGAGTATGCCAACCAGCCCGCCTTCATCCGCCGGTTTGAAGCCGAAGCGCAGCTTGTCGCCCGGCTGGAGCATCCCTTCATTGTGCCGCTGTATGACTACTGGCGCGATCCCTCCGGCGCGTATCTGGTGATGCGCTACCTGCGCGGCGGCAGCCTACAGCAGTCCTTGACCATCGGGCCGTGGTCGCTGCCGGATGCTGCCCGCCTGCTTGACCAGATCAGCGCGGCGCTGATGACGGCGCATCGCAGCCGGGTGGTGCACCGCGACCTCAAGCCGGAAAACATCCTGCTGGACCGTAGGCGTTGCCCTCGCGGTCCAGC
>JAADYX010000093.1 GCA_010092885.1 Chloroflexota bacterium
ACAGCCCGATCCCGACCCCGGTGATAAACGCCGACTGCGTATGACCGGCCAACAGCTGCATCCCGAACGCGGCTCCCAAGCCGAGCACAGCCTTCGGATGGTCGTTGGTGGCTTCGTGCCACAGCCAGAAGATCCAGGGCAGCCAGGCCAAACCCTGCAGCTGGTTGATCTGCTCCACCTTGCCGAGAAACGCGCCACCGCCCACAAATACAACGGCAGCGACCAGGGCGGCCAGGTCAGTCTGGTCAAAGGCATGGCGGGCCAGCAGCACCATTCCGGTGGCGGCGAAAGCCATGTGGCATATCGCCGAAACACCGACTGCGGTCGGGGCGTCGAAGGGGATCAGCGGCCAGTTGAGTGGATAGAGCACCCCTGCCTGGCTGTTGGCCAAAAAGGGCACCCCCATGAACAGATCAGGGTTCCAAAGGGGCAAGCGGCCCGCGGAAAGGGCCGCGTTGCGAAAGGCCCAATAGGGGTAGAAGTAGGTGAAGGCATCGCCGCGCGGCAGGATCAGGCCGGTGAAGACCAGCCGCCAGCCGAACGCCGCGCCGATGAAGGCGGCTGCCGCCTCACTGATTGGCAAACGTCTCAATGCTGGCCTTCCAGAAGACGTCCATCTGGCCGGGCACAAAGGGGATATACGGCGTGATGCGGTCCAGCAGGCCGTCGTAGCGCGCGATCAGCTTTGCCCCGATCTCGTCCGGTTCCCCAACGATGGCGAGGGTGTCAAGCATCTCGTCGCTGATCAGGGCACCCATGTCCCCCCACTGCTTTTTGCGGGCCATCTGCGAGAGCTGCTCACGGATTTCAGTCCAACCGTGCGTATCGAAGATCACGGCATAGGAGGGCGTGCTCGCGTAAAAGCTGATCTGCTGCTTGACGAACTCCTTCCAGAACGCCTTCTGATTGTCGTTCTCGCCCGTGATGACGAAGACCGACCCGCTGATGCTGATGTCATCGAGGCTGCGGCCCTCGTCGTCTGCACCCTCTTGGATGGCAGGCAGCACGACTTCACGCAGATACTTAGCCGAGTTCAGCGGATGCACATGGAACCCGTCGGCGATGCGCCCGGCCAGCTTGCTCAGTCCGGTGTTGACACCGGCAATGTAGATAGGAATATCGTACTGGTGTCGCGCTGGTGTGAAGAACGGCGTCATCAGGCTGAAGGAATAGTATTCGCCCTTGTAATCGAGCTTCTCGCCGGTGCGCCACACATGCCAGATGTGCCGCATTGCCTCGATGACCTCCCGCAGACGGGGTACCGCGGGGCCGCTCCACGGGACGCTGAAGCGCCTTTCGTTGTGGGCCTTGACCTGCGTCCCCAACCCCAGCAAGAATTTGCCTTTGGTCAGGGCGGCCAGATCCCAGCAGGCATAGGCCGTGGCCATGGGGCTCCGAGTGAAGCTCAGTGCGATGGCTGTGCCCAGTTCGATCCGCTCGGTGGTTGTTGACGCCAGTGCCAGTTGAACATAGGGATTGTGGTCTACCTCGGTGGCCCACAATCCGTCAAAGCCGAACGCCTCGGCGGTCGCGGCGAGGCCCGGGATGCTGCCCAGATCGTCGACGGCCTGCACCGCCATATCGAACTTGATGGGCATGGGGGTTCCTTTCATGCATAAGAGGATACTCGTGCCATAATAGTACTCTAACGGGAAGTTTGCTACATTATGGCCCGTATCCACACGATTTAAGGTATCTGGCAATGCGCGTAGTCAACCGGCTTTTCACCATTCTGATCACCCTGCTGCTGCTGGCCGCCGTCCCAGCGGTGCTCATCTTCCCTGGCGAGACACTCCCCGCCGCGCGGGATGTGCTCGCCAACCTGGAAGGCGATCTGCAGGAGGTCCAACAGCTCATCCTGATCGGTGCCGCTGTAGGGGCCGATCTGCTGCTGCTCCTGCTGCTGTACGCCAACCTGCGGCCCCGCCCGCGCGACTCGGCGCGCTTCAAGCTGGTGGGCGGCGGCCGTACGGAGATGAACTTCGCACCGATCCAGCAGCGGTTGGAACGCAATATCGCTGGCCTGCGCGGCATCCGCTATGTGACGACAGTGGTCAGCGCGCAGCGCGGTCGGGTAAAGGCCGACATCGATGTGACCGTGGCACCAAATGCCGTCCTGCGCACCCTGCAAAAGCAGATCCTTGAGGTGGCGCAGGCCACCATCGAGGACCAGATGGGCCTCAAGATGGCCGGACGGCCGCAGTTGAATCTGCATCTGGAGGACACCACAGCGCCACCGCCACCCGTTGAGCGCCCCCGTGTGCCGGAGCCGCCGCCCGGGCAGGTCGAGCATCCGCAGCCGCCGGTGCGGCCGCCCGGTGGATTCACAATACCGCCACCCCCGGAAGACAGCACGGAATGATCACTGTGGCTGGCCGCTGATCGTCATCTGGCCACCCTGCACCGCGATTGATGTCACACGCACGTTGGCGAGGGTGTTGTTCAGCCCATCCTCGACCGTTTGCGTGACTTGCTCGATAACCTGAGGGCTCAGGTCGACGATGCCAAACTCCGCCCGTGTTACCTCGATGTCGACGCGTCCATCCGCCTGAGCGTTCGGCACGGCGGCCAGCACCCCGCTGGCGTCGATCCCGGATACGTTTAGATCGGTATACGTCTGGATCTCGCCATCACGCAGAAGCACCACCGCACGCCCGATGCTGATGCCCTGCGGCAGATCGAGGTTGTTCAGCTCGGCGTTCACCAGCGATGTCACCTCCGATTCTGTGAGTGTCAGCGTGAAATCCTGGGTAGGCGGCGACTGCTGAAATTCGGTAAACTTATCTTCAAGCGAACGCAGCGCCTCATCCGATGGCTGCGGCGCATCCGGAGGCGGGGTCTCCGGGGCAAGACCGGGCATATTACACGCGAGAACGCCCGCGATGAGTGAAATGAGGGCAAGCCAGAGCGCAGGCTTGCTTGTTGTGTGTCCTGACATTGAAACTCCCACTACGCTTAAGCGACAGGTATTATGGCTGAAGAACGACTACAAAAGCTAATGGCGCGCGCCGGGTTGGGCTCACGCCGCGACTGCGAAAAGACGATCAAACAGGGCCGGGTGCGGGTCAATGGGGATGTCGCCACTATCGGTGACAAAGCGGATCCCGACTCAGACAGCATTACAGTAGACGGGCGGCCCTTGGATATGCCCGAGACGCTGACCTATATCATGTATCACAAACCGGCAGGTGTGATCTCCGACGCTGACAATAACGACGAATATCCCGCCGCGCGTGACGCGATCCCACTGGAAGGCCACCTTTATCCCGTCGGGCGGCTGGATGTGCGTTCGGAAGGGCTGATGCTCTTCACCAACGACGGCGATCTCGCCCACAAGCTCGCCCATCCCAGCTACGATCACCCCAAGACCTATGTCGTCTGGGTGGAAGGCTCACCAACCGAGCGCGCGCTGGAAGCCTGGCGCCGGGGCATCATGCTCGGCAAGCGGCGCACACGCGCCGCCTCGATAGAGCGCGAAGGCAGCGACCGGGATGGGACCCGTCTGCGCGTGGTGCTGCGCGAAGGCCGCAAACGGCAGATCCGCCGGGTGGCCGCGCAGCTGGGCTACCCCGTGACCCGCCTGCGGCGCGTGGGCATTGGCCCGCTTGAGATGGGCGATCTGCCCGTTGGCGCCTGGCGGGCGTTAACCGATGAGGAGGTCGCAGAACTGAAACGCATCCGGCGCTCAAAGCGGAGGGGGAAATGAGCAAACCGTCCGTCATAGCGATTGATGGCCCGGCTGCCGCGGGCAAGACCACACTCGGCCATGCGCTGGCCCAGGAGCTGGACTACCTGTACTTCGATACGGGCGTGATGTACCGTGCGGTGACCCTGGCTGCTCTTGAGGAGTCGGTTGACCTGGTTGCAGAGGAACGCGTGGCGGCATTGGCGCGGCGCATCGTGATTGATGTGACAGAACCGACCGAGGCCGACGGCCGTCTGGCCACTGTCTGCATTGACGGACGCGATGTGACCCACGATCTGCGCAGCCCCACGGTGGATGCCAACGTTTCACGCGTGGCAGCTTACCCCGGCGTACGTGAGGCCATGACGCACCAACAGCGGCGCATCGCTGAGCGCGGCCAACTGGTGATGGTCGGGCGGGATATCGGCACGGTTGTCCTGCCGGATGCCGACCTGAAGCTGTTTCTCGTCGCCGACGTCGAGACCCGTGCCCGCCGCCGCCATCAGGAATATTCACAGCAGGGGCGCAGCGATTCCTATGATGACATTCTGGAGTCCATGCAGCAGCGTGACCGCCGCGACCGCGAACGCGAGGTCGCACCGCTGCGCGCGGCTCCTGATGCGATCCGCATCGATACGAGTGCACAAAGCACCGAAGAGGTGCTGCGTTTGGCCCTGCGCCTGATTGAGAAGATCAACGGTGCCTGACAGACCGATTTTCAACGACCTGACCTCACCGGACCGATCCCACGGCTGGCGCCGGGTGATCTTCCGCTTCGGCATCTGGCAGATCATCCACCGCTTTTGGATCCGGCTGCGCGTGGAGGGCTGGGGCAATATCCCGGCGGAGGGGCCCCTCATCATGATGGGCAACCATGTCTCCGCCAT
>JAADYX010000094.1 GCA_010092885.1 Chloroflexota bacterium
GACCATACTGTAGAGCATCATGCCGTGGGCCGCCGTCCGCCCGAAGCGGGTTCGCGCAGAGAACGTCGGATCAACATGGATGGGGTTATCATCTCCGCTGAGCTCGGCGAACAGGTCAAAATCCGCCTGCGTGAAGGTCCGTTTGCGCTCAATGACTGTTCCGATCACTGCGTTAGCCCTCCCGGATGGGGGTTTTGTCGTCATACCGATCGAAGTGCGTCACCGTGCTAAAGGGCAGCTTGCCCTTCAGCAGCCCGGCCAGACTGTACTTGTCACCGCGCCGGTAGTTGACCAGCACGTCCAGGGACTGCTCAGGCCGTTCCTTGGGTGGTTCGTCATGGTAGCCAAGTGGTGTGGCCGCCACGATCTCCACATGGGCCGGAATGCCGAGCATTTCCTTAAGCGGTGCGGCGTCATTGTCCGCCACAAAACCGCCGAAGTAGCGGGTGCCCAACCCCAGATCGGTCGCCATGGCCATCAGGTTGGCAATCGCTCCGCCAATGGCACACATATCCCAATCCCGCAGGATTTGTGCCCAGCGCGCAGATGCCAGATCAACGCGCTGATTAAGACAGAACACGATGAAGCACGGCGCGTTGTCAAACTCGGTGTAGAGGCTCATCAGTTTGTCGGTGAACTCCTCCGGGAGCTCAAGCATCCCGTTGAGCACATAGGTCATCTGCGCTTCCATTAAATAGTGGGCCACCCGCTTGGTGAGCTGCGGGTCAGTGACCACGACAAATTCCCACGGCTGGGTATTGGCGGCACTCGGTGCAGCCACTGCTGCGCGCAGCACCTGCTCGATCTTTTCCGGCTCCACCGGATCCGGCCTGAACCGCAGCACGCCGTGCCGTTCAGTGATCGCTTCAAATGTCTCCATGACAGCTCCTATGAAGGGGGCCGAGGCAGCCCGGCCCCTCGGATGGGTTCACTCTGTGACCGGTTCGCCAAACATCTCCTTGAGATCGCGCTTGACGACCTTCCCGATATCGTTGCGAGGCAGAGCATCGACGAACACTACCGACTTGGGGATCTTGTAGCGAGCGAGCTTGCCATCACAGAAAGCGATCAGATCGCCCTCGGTCAGGCTGTGCCCTTCCTTCAGCGCCACAATGGCCCGTCCGGTTTCCTGCCATTTGGGATGCGGCACACCGATCACCGCGACCTCAGCGATGGCCTCATGTTGGTAGATAACCTGTTCCACCTCCGCCGGATACACGTTCTCCCCGCCAGAGATGTACATATCCTTCCACCGGTCCACAATGTAGTAGAAGCCTTCGTCGTCGTACTTGGCCGCGTCACCAGAATGCAGCCACCCATCCACGATAGCATCACCGGTAGCGGCTTCGTTGTTCCAGTAGCCGCTGGTGATGTTGCCCCGGATGCACAGTTCGCCGACCTCATTTGGGCCGAGCATATTGCCCTCCCGGTCCTTGATGCACACATCGGTGTGCAGCACCGGCTTGCCCACTGAACCCGCCTTGCGTACTGCATCCTGCTGCGTGATGAGGAAAACCGTCGGACCGGTTTCCGTCATACCGAAGCCCTGCCGGATGATGATGCCCTTCGCCTGGTACCGCTCCACAAGGCTCACCGGCAGGGGTGATCCGCCGCTGGTCCACGCCCGTATGCTGGAGACATCATACTTGTCGATGAGACCGGTTTGCTCCAGCATCAGGTACATTGGCGGCACCAGGATGATCACGGTTGCCTGCCACTTTTCGATCAGTCTGAGCATCTCCTCCGGGTCGAAGTTGCGCATCACGACAATGGTGCCCCCAGCATGCCAGACCGGAAAGGCGTACAGCCCGATCCCCCCGGAGTGGAACGCGGGCAGCATGGTCAAGTTGATATCCTGAGAGGTGAGGTCCATGGCGCGGCCCATGCCAACTGCGTTATAGAAGCAGTTCCCGTACGTGACCTTGGCCCCTTTCGGGCGGCCCGTGGTGCCAGACGTATACAGAATGGCCCAGGTATCCGTGTAGGGCAGCTCAGGCAGCGGCACGCCCGCCGGGTCGCCCACCTCCAACGCCTGCTCGTAGGTCAGATCGGCGGCGGTTTCCCCTATGAGGCGCATGGCGTGCTCGAAGTCATAGCCATCCTGCAACGCCTCAGCCGCATCCGCAAACTCAGAGTCATAAGCCAGCAGCTTCGGAGCTGCATCGCTGACCAGATAAGCCAGTTCAGGCACAGCCAACCGCCAGTTGAGCGCCGCCAGGATGACGCCTGTCTTGCCGCAGGCCCAATACAGCTCATAGTAAGCGGCACTGTTCTTGGCCAGCACCGCGATCCGGTCACCGCGCCGCAGGCCCAGCGTATCGACCAGATAGGTGGCCAGACGGTTCGCGCGCTCGTTGAACTGTCGGTAGCTGAGTTCCAGCCCACCGTCCACATCGACCAACGCCAGCTTGTCCGGCGTACGCTCGGCATGGCGGGCCAACCAGTCGAAGTGCATCATGAGTCGTCCTTCCGGAATACCACGTGCTCGGCGCTGTGCTCGCTGTCAAACACAACGGGCGTGCCCACTGTGATGTCGTCACCATGGATCAAGGCAGAGATCCGGACCCCTTCGGCCAGATCCACCACCGCTGTGATGTTGGGATTATCGCGCCCATAGCCCGCTTCGATCATGCGGGTGGTCGTGATCGCGACCGCTGTGTAGGCTCCCACCGTTCCCTTGCCGCTCAGCTCTTCAACCTTCAGCTCGGTGCCATAGCAGGCTGGGCACAGCGATCGCGGCGGGATGTACAGGCCGTCGCAGTCCGCGCAGCGTGTGGCGAGCAGGGTGCCTTCCGCCAATGCCTCATAGAAATCTGCAGCGGTGATCATCATGCCTGTCCCCTTTCGTAGATGTGCACCGCGCAGGTCTGCCCTGTGCCACCCACATTGTGGGTCAGTGCCACATCGACATCATGCGCGACCTGCCGCTCACCGGCCAGGCCCCGCATCTGCTTGAAGACTTCCACAGTCTGCCCCGCGCCTGAAGCCCCAACCGGGTGCCCCTTGGATTTCAGACCGCCTGAGGTATTCACCGGGCGCGGCGCAGTGCGTGCCGTCATGCCGTCCTCGGTCGCTTTGTAGCCGTCACCCGGCGCGAAAAAGCCGAGATCCTCAATCGCGATCAGTTCGGCGATGGTGAAGCAGTCATGCACTTCCGCCAACTTGATATCGTCCGGGGTGACATCCGCCATCTCATACGCCATCTGACCGGCACGCTGCGCCGCCGGGATGCTAGTCAGGGTGTCACGGTCATGCAGGGCACGGCCGCTGGCCTGTCCTGAACCGATCACCCGGATCGGCTCATCAGTGAACTGCCCGGCGATCTCCTCACTTACCAGCAGGAGAACCGCTGCCCCATCGGATATCGGCGAACAGTCAAACAGGCGCAGCGGCGCGGCAATCATCGGGTTGGCCCGATCATCGTGGAAGAAGGCCATCTCCGACTCCCACTCCGGCACCGGGCGACCTTTGGCCGCTGCGCGTTCCTTCTTGCCCTCCATGATGTCTGCGATCCGCTGCCCGAACTGTGCCTTCGGGTTGAGCGCACCGTTCTCATGGTTCTTCTGAGTCACCTGGATCAGATGCTCGCTCTGCGCCCCGTAGCGATGCATGTAGGCAGTCGCCATGGCTGCATAAAACCCAGGGAAGGTGAAGCCTGCCGGTATCTCGTACAGCGCATCGCCTGCGGTGGCCAGCGCATCGGTGACTTCACCCGTGGGCAGATTGCTCATCTTCTCGATGCCGCCAACCAACACCACATCATACAGACCGGAGGCTACCGCGATGATGCCCTCGCGCAGCGCGACACCGCTGCTTGCACAGGCATCTTCAATACGGGTGGCCGGGCGCGGAGTCAAACCCACCCAGTCCGCCATCAGGGGGGCTGTGTGGCCCTGCCCTTCAAAAAGATCACTGCTGTAATTGCCAACATACAGCGCCTCGATATCATCGGGGTCAAGGCCCTTGTCAACCGAGCCGCGCATGTCCAAAAAAGCTTCAACAAACAGATCGCGGGTTGCCATACGCGCAAATGTGCCAAACGGGCTCATCCCCGCACCGACAATCGCCACACCTCGTCCCAGTTTTCGCTGTGCCATACTGCCTCCCTTACGTCCCTACAACAATGCCGCCATCCACCCGCAGCACCGTGCCACTGATGTAACTTGCCTCGTCACTCGCGAGGAACACATAGGCATTCGCAATATCAACGGGCTCCCCCATCCGCTTGAGCGGAGTCCGGTTGACCATGCCCTCCAACACTTTTTCCGGCATATCCCTAAGGATCTCCGTGGCGATAAAGCCCGGCGCAACCGCATTCACCCGGATACCGTAGCGTCCGAGTTCGCGCGCCCAGACCTTCGTCATGCCGACCACACCTGCCTTGGTGGCGACATAGTTCGTCTGCCCGAAGTTGCCATCGAGCCCGACCACCGAAGAGGCATTCAGGATCACGCCGCTGTTCTGGCGGATCATGGTCGGTACCACGGCCTGTGTGCAGTTGAACACGCCCTTCAGGTTGACGGCGATGACTGAATCCCAGTCTTCTTCGGCCATCTGTGAGACGACCTCACCGTTCTTGTACTTCACGAGCTGCCGGTCGCGGACGATGCCCGCGTTGTTGACGAGCACATCAATGCGCTCGTGCTTCTCGACCACATCATCTATCCACGCGCGCACCGCATCCCGGTCCGCGACGTTCACCTGATGGAAATGGCCGCCGATATCTTCAGCTGTTTTCTTGCCCGCTTCTTCATTCAGATCACAGATCACAACCTTCGCACCCTCTTCGGCGAAGCGTTGGGCCGTCGCCTGACCGATGCCAGCCGCGCCCCCTGTGACCAGTGCTACTCGATCCTGTAACCGCATGCGTGCTCCTTTTTAGCTGGAAAAGCGATCCGCAGGCCCCCACTCAACGACACTAGCGCCCCAGACGTAGCCTGTACCGGCCCCGACGATGAGCATCAGGCTGCCGTCGTGCAGGCGGCCCTGCTTGATCCCTTCAATGATGTTGATAATGCTGTCATGTTCGCCGATATGGCCGTAGCGATCATTGTACACGCCCTGTTCTTCTGTCAAACCGACTTCTTCCAGAATGGCGCGGTAGGCCGACGGTTTGACCAGCACCATGTTCAGGAAGTCGACATCGCTGCGTGTGTAGCCACTCTTGCGCAGCGCTTCATCAATGCAGGTCAGCCAGTTAGGCATGGAAACTTCTGCCAGACGCCCCTTCATCGCCGGCGGATCGGTCAGGTGCAGATAGAAGTCGCCGTTCTGCACCGCCTCATCCGTCGGGAAGCGCACCGTTCCGCTGGCCGGGGGAACCACATGCCGAGACATCGACCCATCCACGATCATGTGGCTGGCAAGTACACGGTTCCGATGCAACCCCTTGCGCAGGAGCATCGCACTGGCACCTGCCCCCACGTTGAACAGAAAACTCGTATCCGGGTCGCTGAAGCGTACAAAGTCACCAACGCGATAGCCGCCCGCGATCAGCACCGTATTGATATCCGGGTCGGCTGTCATCATGTTGCGGGCGAGCTTGAGTGCGCTGACGTTGGTGCAGCAGCGCATGTGGATATCCAGTGCCCAGGCCCGGTGCGCCCCGATCCGATGGGCGAGGTCAATGCCCGCTGTCCAGAGCAGGTATTCTTTCCATTCCTCGGTATTGCACAGCACCACATCGATCTCATCGGGCTTGATGTCCGTTTGTGCCAGACAGTCCTCAATCGCCCAGGTGGCCATATCGTTAGGCTGTTCGTTGCCCAGGGCCATCCGCTTCTCAGTGATGCCCAACTTGTCCCGCACCACCCATTCCGGCAGGCCGCTCTCCGCTGCGATCTCCTCCGCCGTGACGATCCCCTCCGGCAGGTACATGCCCACCGCAGCGATGCCGATATCCGTCATTCGGGGTTCTCCTTCTTTGGGCGCAGCCGTTCAATGATCGCTTCAATTTGATGAGTGAACTGGCTGCTGTGTTGGCGCCAGGTGCCAACAATACCGAACGGCACAAACAACACCAGCAGCACATAGATCACACCCAGCAAGAAGGTTGCTGCTTCACCGAACCACCGGTCGATGAAGAAGTCCAGCAGGCGGAATACCGCCGCCCCGATCAGGGCACCGCTGAGCGTGCCCACCCCACCGATCAATATGATCAGCAGCGCGATGACCATATAGCCCAATCCGGCGATGTTCGGGCTCACAATCGGCTGGTGGATGGTATGCAGCATGCCCGCAAATGCGGCAGTCAGGGACGAGATCAGCAGGACGATGACCTTGTATTGGAAGGTGTTGTAGCCGAGCATCAATGCCCGATCTTCGTTTTCACGAATGGCGATGCAAACCCGGCCCGTCGGCGAGTCGACAAAACGTTGATATAAGAAGTACACCACCATCGTTATCAACAGAGCGATGAAGTACACCCGCAGCCGCTGGTCTACCGGATCGAGAAAGGCAGGTATGACAACACCCTGCAACCCAACGTCCGCACCGGTGAAAGGCGCTGCTTCACGCGACTGCACCACAATGTGGAAGACGGAGGCAAAGCCCAGCGTCACAAGCGCGAAGGTCAGACCTTTGACGCGCGGCAGCACCACCGCAAACAGCAGCGCCTGCACGATAGCAGCCACCGTTACCGCAGCGATGGTTGGCACCAGACCCCAACCGAAGCTCTTGATCAGGATGCCGGTCAGGTAGCCGCCCACCGCAAAGAACATCGCATGCCCCAAGGAGAGCAGTCCGGTGATGCCCAACAGCAGATCATAGCTGAGTGCAAACAACCCCAGGATGAAGATCTCGATCAGCAGGCCTTGGAAGAACTTGGAATTTCCGGATTCATTGGCGAGCACCGAACTGATGGACTGTCCATCGATGATGGCGATGATGAACGGCAGCAGCAGCAGCACGACCAGCACAGCCAGTGTTCCCCGATTTTGGCGCAGCCAGGCCAGGGTAGGGCGTTCGGCAGTGGTTTTGCTGATTGTCGTCTCCACGGTTATTCCTTCCTTCCAAACAGGCCCTGCGGTAGGATAAGCAGGATGACCACCATCAGCAGAACGCTTGACGCGGGCACCAACGGGGGCGATGGTTTGAACGGTTCCGCCATGAACGGCACATTGATGCCGATCTGGCCGTACTTGATGATGAACTGCTGCAGCAGCCCGATGAGCACTGCTCCCGCAGCCGCCCCCGAGAAGCTGGTCAGGCCGCCAACAGCCAGCGCGATCAGCGCGAGCAGCAGCACCCGCGCCCCCATTCCGTTGGAGAGACCCAACGATGGCCCCGCGAGCACACCGCCCAGCGCCGCCAAGCCAACGCCCAGTGCAAACACCTGGCTGAAAACCTGCCGCACATTGATTCCCAATGCCTCGACCATTTCGCTGTCCTGCACACCTGCGCGGATGATCATGCCCAAGCGGGTCCGCTGGAGCAGCAACGCAACTGCCCCCAACACGAGCAGCCCAACGATGATGATGAACACCTCGTTGTACATACGCACCCGGCCGCCGAGCACTTCAATGGTCGCGCATTGGTATTGGACTAGATCGCCGATGCTTGTAGCCGGGCAGCCTTCCCCTGTGCCCGCAAACACAGCCGGGCGGGGCATCTGGAACTCCGGACGGCCCCACACGGCCCGTACCAGCTCCAAGATGATGAAGCCAAGCCCCAATGTCAGCATGATCTGGTAGATCGGGCGATCGTACAGGGGGCGGATCATCGTGACTTCGATGGTCCAACCGAGCAGGGCCCCGGTCACCGAAGCCAGTGCCATCGCAATGAAGAAGCGCGGTGTGCTGCCCAGACCCAACATGAACTCAGTCAGTGGGTTGTTGATCGCCAATACGACGAAAGCCAGCGCAAACAGGCCGCCGCTCACAATCGCGATGTTACGCATCTGGGTTGGGCTCGGCTGGCGCAGTGTGGTCTGCCGCGCGCTGAAACCCGCTGCCGCGAGCGCGAGCAGGCCGCTGCCAACGATCACACCGCCAATAACCAACACCGGGCTTGCCTCAAATTCGGCAGGCGGCGGAGACTGGAACGTGCCGGTCTCAAACGCAATAGCATTGGAAATCGGGCTTTGAGCGTAGTTCTCAAGATCCCATGTCGAAAGCGGGTACTGGAACAGGGCAAAGACCAGCAGGCCAATCCCCGCAGCGAGCCCCACCCACGGCCAGATCTTGTCAACCAGATCCGGCAGCGTAAGGCTCCGCACCCACCGTGTCAACAGTGGGACAAGGACCAGCAGGGACGCAATCAGCAGGAAGGGTGTTGCGCCGTCGATTACTGTATCCGGGCGCACGTAGATAGTCCACCCCATGTAAGCGCCGAGCATAAACAGCTCACCGTGCGCTAGATTGAGCACATCCATCAGCCCGAAGATGATCGATAGACCTGCCGCTACCAGAAAGGTAAGTGCTCCCAGTGCAAGGCCTCGCAGGGCCGTAATCACCCACTCCTCGGCAGGCATGCCGCTGATCGCCAGCAGGAATAGGACGATCAAGATGCCCAGTGTGAGCAGGCGTGTGCGGTTCTCAAGCAGCCACTCCATCCCTCTTCTCCCTGTTACGCGGCACCCAGGTACCGGTGTATCGTTTCCTCATCCTCCGCCAGATCGGCCATCATGCCGTGCTTGACCGTCTGGCCCTCCTCCACAATGACGTAATACTCAGCCAGTGTCTGCGCTACCAGGAAGTTCTGCTCCACCAGCAGCACGGTAGTCTCCGCCGACAGCTGCCGGATGGCCTCGATAAGCTGCTCAATGATGACCGGTGCCAGCCCTTCTGTCGGCTCATCGATCAGCAGCAGCCTGTTATCCGGCACCAGAGCACGGGCCACAGACAGCATCTGCTGCTGCCCACCGGAGAGGTTGGTGCCGCGCAGCCGGATCAACCGTTTGAGATCGGGGAAGAGGTTGAAGATCAGGTCTTCTTTGCGCTCGAAGTCGCCGCGGTTGCGCTCAGCAAGACGCAGGTTCTCGCGGACCGTCAGGTCACGAAAGATGGCCCGATGTTCCGGCACAAACCCGATGCCCAGCTGTGCGATCTCAAAACTCGGCAGGCCGCCTATTGGCTGCCCGTCGTAGACGATCTCGCCCTGAGTCGGCGGCGTGATGCCCATAATCGTCTTGAGTGTGGTGGTCTTGCCTGCTCCGTTGCGGCCCAACAGTGCTGTGATGCTGCCTTTCGGCACGGACAGGCTCACGCCTTCCAGCACGTGAAACTGCCCGATATAGGTGTGGATATCCCGAACCTCAAGCATGGTCGGAAGCCTCCTGTAGGTTCTCGTACAGGTTGCCCAGATAGGCCTGCTGCACCGTCTCATTGCTGCTGATCTCCGCCGGGGTGCCCTCAGCGAGCACCTCACCGTGATGCATCACGGTGATCATGTCGGAGACGTTCATCACGACGTTCATGTTGTGCTCCACCAACAAGACGGTCTTGCTTCCCTCCGCCTGGATCTCCTGAATGAGCGCCATAAGCTCAGGCACTTCATCGGAGGCCATTCCCGCCGTCGGCTCGTCGAGCAGCAGCATCTCAGGATCCGCTGCCAGGATCATGCCCAGCTCCAATTTGCGCTGGTCACCGTGGGCCAGTGTACGCGCTGGCAGATCGCGATAGCGCGTTAACCCCACCCGGTTGATGATGGCGTCGGCGCGGTCAATGTGTTCCCCAAACCGCCGGTGGGAGCGCAGCAGCCGGAAGCTGTTCTTGCCCACTGCCTGATGCGACAGCCGGATGTTTTCCAGCACGGTCAGGTTAGGGAACAGGTTGGTGATCTGAAAGGAGCGGCCCATGCCGACATGCGCCCGGCGGTGCATGGGAGCCTGTGTGATGTCCTGCCCGTTGTAAACGATCCGCCCCGAGGTTGCGGGCAGATACCCGCTTACCACGTTGAAGAACGTCGTCTTGCCCGCACCGTTCGGCCCAATGATCGAGTGCAGCGTGCCGCGTACCACACGGATACTGACATCGGCCACAGCAACCAGCGCACCGAACTCCTTGCGGACATTATATGTTTCCAGGATGATGTCATCGCTCATGGTGGGTGTCTCCAGAAGACCGGGGGTGAGTGTGACCTCACCCCCGTAAACCGGCTGTTTTACTCGCCGCTGAGGCTGCCAACAGGCAGATCGCCGCAGCGGTCCTGCAGCTCTTCAGGCAGCAGACAGGGCACCTCGGGGCGCACCGTATCCACCGCTGAATAGTAGCGGAACTCCGGATCGTCAAGGTTCTCCAACGTCACGATGTACATATCCTGAATGGCCACATGGTCCTCAGGCCGGATGAAGATCTCACCCTTGGGGCCCAAGAAACTGATCCCCTCCATAGCTTCGATCATGGCATCTGCGGACGCATCACCGCCGGTTTCCTGGAGGGCTTCCGCCAGCAGCAGGGCTGCGTTGAAGCCATCTGCATCAAACAGGTCGGGCGGCGTCCCGTACTCTTCAAGCATGCGCTCGGTGAACCAGTCGTTGACCTCATTGTCCGGCTGGGTGTAGTGGTACAGGATGACACTGGTCGTGCCAATGTTGTTGGCAAAGAAGACCGGCATCGTGCCGTTGTCGATGAAGGACGAGCCAAGCGGCTTGCTTTCGGTCAGGCCCAGGTCACTGGCCGCCTGCATCATGGCGATGAAGCCACCGCCGGCCCAGGTTACCAGCCACGCATCCGCATCGGATTCGACGATGGGCTCAAGGAAGGGTGTGAACTCCTGCGTATCGGCAGGCGCAAAAACATCCTCACCGACGAATTCACCGCCGAACTCCGTGCAGGCATCACGCAGTGCTTCTGCGCCACCATAACCGAAGCTGTAGTCAGGTGCGATCTGGATGAAGCTGTCGTATTGCTGGGTCAGGTACTGACACAGCGCAACCGCGTCCTGGTAGTTGTTGCGGCTCACACGGAACGTGTACTCGTTGAAACTGGCACCGGTGATATCATTGGCGGCAGCCGGGGCAACGATCAGCGGGATCTGGTTTTCACGTGCGACCTCTTGCAGCGTGGCAGTTGCGCCAGAGCTCACTGTACCCACCAGGATATCGACCTCTTCAACCTCAACCAGCTCACGCGCGAGGGTGGCTGTCGTCTCCGGGTTGCTCTGGTCATCGCGGAAGAAGACCTGAATCTCCTGTCCGTTCAGGGTCCACACATCGTCCTCACCGGGTGCGCCTGTGGCATACTCCATGCCCAGGCGGAAGCCGCGCTCGGCCATAGTACCGTAGATCGCCAATCCCCCGGTCTGGTCGGTGATGAAGCCCACGCGAATCGGCTCGCCCGCGGCTTCATCGTCGGCCATGTCGTCTTCGGATGTGTCTTCTTCGTCAGCCATGTCTTCCTCGTCAGACATGTCCTCTTCCTCGGCCATGTCCTCTTCAGGCTCTGTTGCCTCCGCTTCGGTCGGCTCCGGTTCCTCAATGATCTCTTCAGTGGCGGCGGTGCCTCCGCACGCAGACAGGCCCAGCGCCAGCACGATCACAGCCAGAATGGTAAGCAGCACTCGCTTCATGATGTTCTCTCCTCAAATTTGGGTTAAATGCTCATGGAAGGCACGGTTAAATGCTTCCGGGTTTTCGAGATACGGTGTATGGCCGGTTTGCTCAATAACTACCTCCTTGATGGTGGTCCCATACCTGTCAAGTACCGCTCGCGTTTGGGCGAGCATAGGCTGTGGCGGGTAAACCTCCGCGCCGGGCCAGTGCGGCAGCAGGCCGGACGCACCCAACGTGCCCGGGTCGGCTGCCGCCGTATCAGAGACAGCCAGGTCATCACTACCCCGGATCCACAGCACATCAACCTTATGCGGTGCGTTGATCAGCCGCTCAACATCGCCCGCATATTTGGGGGAAAGTGCATTGTTCACACCCCACACGCCCGGCACCAGGCCCGGCCAATTCGGGGATTGGGAAAAATCGCCGGGATAAGCCTTCTCATGGAAGTGCGTGGCGAGCATCGCCGCGAGGATCTCATCCTCGCGCTCGGGGATAAAGGACGGTTTGAAGACCAACCGCCGCAGTGCGATGCGTGGTGATAGGGGAGAGTCCATGCTGGTATCACCCGCGGCCAGCAGTTCGGCAAAAGCCGCGTTGACGATCCCCGCACCAGACCCGGCATAGTCATCCCAGCAGGGTGTGCCATCGGCGTCTTTCGTGCCGCCGAATCCATATGGTGAGCCCGGTGCTACCTGCGTGACGGTCAGCAGCCGGTCAGGATAATCCCTCATGATGCGCCAGACCACCGCACCCCCCATCGAGTGACCCACGAGATGAACCTTCTCCAGGTCGAGGACATCAAGCAGGGCGACGAAATCATCAGCCAGATCACCCAGCCCGCGCGTGGCGTCAACCAGCTTATCCCTGTCCGCGCCGCCAAAGCCGCGCTGATCGGGCGCGATGCCACGGAAACCCTCCGGCAGGGCAAGCATGGTTTCTTCCCACCAGGTTGCCCCAGAAAGGTTGCCGTGCAGAAACACCACCGGGGTGCCATCATCGGGCCCACTGAACAACACATCCGTAGCCAGACGCTCGGACGTAATCCGCTGCTTGGTGATACCTTCCATTATGCGTGCTCCTCCGTGGTGCCATACTGCTGGACAAGCACTTTCTTGTCCAACTTGCCGATGACCGTCTTGGGCATCTCGTCGATAAAGACCACCGATTTCGGGATCTTGTAGCGTGCCAGCCGTTCACCCAGGTAGGCGATCAGGGCCTCTTCACTCAGGGTTGCGCCCGGTTTGACCACCACAATTGCGCGCCCCACCTCACCCCATTTCTCATGCGGCACCGCAATCAGCGCAGCCTCACCGACCGCAGGATGGGAATGCATCACGCTTTCGATCTCCGCCGGGTAGACGTTCTCCCCGCCGCTGATCAGCATATCCTTGATCCGCCCGATGATTTTGAAGTAACCTTCGTCATCGTGGCTGGCCAAGTCGCCGGTGTGCAGCCATCCATCGACCAACGTCTCGGCAGTGGCCTCTGGGCGATTCCAGTAGCCCGGTGTGACGTGCGGCCCGCGGATCAGCAGTTCGCCCGCCTCATTTGGCTCGCAGGTTGTGCCATCTGGGCGCACCACCTTCATATCCACATGTATCAGAGGGAAGCCAACCGACTCGGGTTTGCGCTGGATGTCCTTGACCGGCAGCCAGAAGTTGTTACCCGCTGCCTCAGTGAGCCCATAGCCCATTTTGAAATCCACGCCCTTTGCCCAGAACTTCTCCATGATGGCCCGCGGGCAGGGTGCACCGCCGCTGATGATCAGCTTCATATGGGAAAAGTCGGTTTCTGCCCAGCGCTCATGCTCCTGCATCATCAGGAACATGGTCGGCACACCGACGAAGTGGGTAACACCGGCCTGTGTGATGAGATCGAAGGTCTGGTCAACATCGAACTTCTCACAAAGAATCGTCTTGCCGCCCAAATGGATCAGCGGCATAAAGAAGATGTTGGGGCCGCCCACATGGAAAAGGGGCAGCTGGAGCAGCGCAACATCATCCGGGCCGATATCCCAACCGGTGATCGTATTGATGCTGTTCCAGGTGATATTGCCGTGCGTGAGGATAGCCCCCTTCGGCAGACCGGTCGTGCCGCCCGTGTAATAGATGCCCCATGGATCATCGAAGGTCAGGGCAGGGCGGTCGGCCAGAGTGGGCTCATGGGAGAGCCTCTCGCTGAAATCCCGGTCATCGCTGCCACCGTCAAGCGCCACATAGACCGTTGATCCGTCGGAGCCATCCACCCGGGCACGCAGGTCGGCGGCCTGCGCGGCATATTGGCCGGAGTAGACCAGCACCGCCGGCTCCGCATCGCGAACCATGCTCTCAAGCTCGTTGACGGTCAGCCGCCAGTTCATGTTGTGCTGGATCGCGCCTATCTTGCCGCAGGCCAGAAAGATATCGACGTACTCGGCACGGTTCTCGGCATACGTGCTGACGCGGTCGCCTTTGCCCACTCCCAGCGAACGCAGATAGTTCGCTGTGCGGTTGACCCGTTCGTTCCAGGCGGCAAATGTCACCTGTTGGCCGGTATCAGCCTCTTGCAGACCGATCTTGTGTGGCGTCAGTTGGGCCCGCTTGGCGAGCCAGTCCGTCACATATATTGACTGCTGCGGATACATAATCATCCTTCATACCTTGTGCGTTGAGAGCCCGTAACCAACCAGACAATCGATGTCCGCATAATCCGAAAAGATGTGAGAGCGCATTGGTGTATCATGGCATGTTGATGTGTGATTCTGCGGCAGATGAGGAATCCACTATCACCCTAGCAAAGCGTGGTTACAGTGCTGTGCGCAGCAGGTTACACAGGAGTTACAGTTTTAGCGAATAGTCTCAAAAAGGGCGGTTGTCTGCTCTGAGGGCACAGTGTCCAATTCGGTCTTCAGTCGCTCTACCAGCCGCTGGTAAACTTTGATGGCATGGGGCCGGTTGCCCAGTGCGACATGGGCGCGCATCATCAGGCGGTAGGCCCGCTCCCAGCAGTCGTCCTGTTGGAGCATCTGGCCGCACACCGCAAGAACACGCTCCCACTGCTCCCGCTCAGCGAGCATCTGCGCCACCCGATCAGCGGTACGCAGATACATGCTGTGCAGCCGTTCGCGCTCCTCACGATACCAGGCAGCGTCATATGTGAACTCGTGCAGATATTCGCCCTGATACACATCAAGCGCCTGCTGGTAGCGTGCCAGCGCGGCATCGGGATCGTGGGTCACGAGATCGTCGGCTTCGGCCACCCGCTGAGTGAACACATCCACATCGACAACCATATCGGCCCCTTCACGAATGCCGTAGCGGTTGCCTTCTCGCACAATATAGGCGGAGGGCGACCCCGGCACGCGGTCGGGTTCCAGCGCGTGATACAGTGCATTGAGTGAGACTTTGAAATGCTGGTTGGCCGACCGCGGTGACAGATCAGGCCACATCGCATCGAGGATGCGCTCCTTTTCAAGCAGCACATCGCGACGGGTAAGTAAGAATTGGAAGAGGTGCCGGGCTTTGTCCCGCTGCCAATCGCTCTGGCTGAGGCGTTCTTCGCCCCGGAAGACTTGAAAGGCCCCCAGCAAATGAACGCGCAGCTGGTACCCGGGATGATGTGTCAGATGCTCCAGACCCAGGGATCTGAGCAGATGATCGACGTAGGCGGCATTGATCCCTTCCTCACGGGCGAACAACAGCAGCGGGATCAGTTCGCGCGGGCTGCGCGGCCCGCTGAGCACCCGCTGCATGAAGACGAACTCATACCCGTGTTTGCGTACCAAATCCAACAGATCCGCCATCATATAGCGCAGGTGGATGGTGTCGCCCGTCCGGTAGAGCAGCAAGCTTTTCCACAGACGTGTGACCGCTTCGTTATAGGTATCCATCGTGCGGGTAAAGCTCAGGTAGGCTTCGTCCAGCCAGCGCGCAGCCTCTGTGTAGTGGGCTGTCGCCATATGGATTGAGGCCAACGTCAGGTAGATGAGCCCCACGATCCACTCGTCACCCGCCTGCCGGGCGATTCGCACCCCCTGCTCCGCCAGATAAAGCGCCTGCTTGAGCTCGCCCTGCAGCGCCTGAATCCGGCACAGGCCAAAATACGCCTCGACCTTTAGCCGGTCAACCGCAACCTCATCACTGATAGCAATCGCCTGTTCGTATAGTGATCGTGCTCGTGGCAACACTGACTCATCATCTCGTAATTGAAGAGCATGAGCCTGCCGCATGCAGCCAACCGCCGTCACAAAGGGCGAGCCGAGTCTGTCGCCGCGTTCCGTACCCTCAAGCGCATAGCGATAGGCCGCATCCGCATTGCCAAGACAGCCCTCGATAAACGACAGCAAGAGCAGTGTCTCACGATGGGCCCGCGGATGAAAGACTGGATTATCGCGTTCCGCTGCGACCTGCTCCAACAGGCGACGTTGGGCCTCGGCCAGCTGCCCCGTGCGCAGCAAGACGCGCACCTCTAACTCGCCCGCGCTGGGCCCCTCCTGACGCAGCTCCCATGCCTGAGTCCGCAGCCGTTCCGCTTCCTGTGGGTGGCCGCGATTGAGCTGGTTCTCCGCCAGCAGATCCATCAGGCTGGCCTGCATCTCGCGGTTATCATGCCCATCGGAGATACGCAGTGCTTCACGCAGCAGCCGGTCAGCACGGGCTGGATTGACCGTGTCCAGATAGATGCGTGCCCGGCCGCGCAAGGCCTCACAGATTCCCTGAGGTTCGTGTTTCCGTCTGAAGTGATCCTCCGCCTGCTGGTACCAGACAAGCGCCTCGTCAAAGCGGCTTTGCAGCCGGTCGATATCGCCCAAATAGATCAGCAGGATCGGTTGGTCAACGAAGTCCTGCGGGTCAAGCTGGTGGATCCACGTATCGAGCCGGTTGAGCAGCCCCAACCGGATCATGCGCCCGCCGATACGGGTGATCAGGTTGGCGGCTGAACTGGACTCACCCGCGTTTAGGCGGTGGTGGATTGCCTCTTCCAGGCTGCCTGTCGCCTCGTAGCAGTCAGCGGCGCGGCTGTGGGCTGCCCGGCGTTCCGCTTCCGTGAGGCGTGTATAGAGGAATTCGTTAAACAGCCGGTGATACTGAAACGTACCATCTTCCAGCTCTGTGACGAAGAGCCCGCTTTCCAACAGAAAACGCAGCACAGCCTCACTGCCGGAGGTCCCCAGCAGACAGTCACACAGTGGGGCCGTCATCTGCCGCAGCACGGATGTCTGCTTGAGGAAGCTCTGTACATCCGGAGGCTGTTGAGCCAACACCTCACGCGCCAAATAGGTGAACAGGTCGCCTTTTTGTGAAAAGAACCGTTTGAGCACATCAGCCAACGTGGCAAGGGCACCTTCCGGCAGGCCACGCCAGATCAACTGAAGGGCGATAGCCCACCCCTGTGTCTCATCGGCGAGGATAGCCGCCTCCTCATTTTCCAACACGAGGCTGTAGCGCTCGCGGAAAAGCTGGTAGATCTCGCGGGACGTAAAGCGCAGCTCTTCCTCACCGATATCAAGCACATCGCCACGTACCCGCAGCGCCGCCAGGTAGTCGATCTCCAGCGGGTAGCGGGTGGAGAGCACCACATGCAGATTGGCAGGAGCCCGCATGAGCAGGCGAGTCAACATGGCACGTGCGGTCTCACTGCTGTTGACGATGTGTACATCATCCAGAATGAGAAGGATCGGGCCATTCTCCTGTTGACCCAGATCGTTGACCAGTGCATCAATAGCGGGCTGCCAGGGCAGCATACCCGGTGCTTCGCCCCAATGGTTGAGGTAGCCCACCGCGGAGATATCGCCGAGCGCGTGGGCGCACGCATGCACCAGATACATCAGAAAGACAGGTGGGTCGGCATCTTCCTCAAACAGCCGGTACCAGATCGTTTGCGCACCTGAGCCGGAATACGCCGCCAGGGCGGTGCTCTTGCCGTAGCCTGTCCCGGCGCGGATTACAGTGACCCGGTAGTCCAGCGCTTCCAGCAGGCGCTGTTCTAGGCGAGGCCGGGGCAGGATGTGTTTGCGTAGGCGGGCGGGGACGAGCTTTGTGTGGACGATGAGTCCATCCCAATCCATGCAGATCTCCTGAGGGACAGCGTACGGGGCGGATTGCCCCTATTTTAAACCGTAGGCGCCTTCCCTCCCAGCAGCAAAAGAGGGGATGCGCTGGTGCATCCCCCCTTAGGTGATATCGGGTGTGTTACTCGCCAGGTGTGCAGAAGCGCTCCACGATCTGTTCGGCGCGCTGCGTGTCCGTGTTCGTGAGGAAGGTCTCAACCCATCCGGGTGCATTCGTGCGGATCTGTTCCGCGCGGCCAGCATCGATCAAGCCGTCAGCCACAGCCTCATCCAGGCGGTCGTCAAGTTGAGCCAGCACATCAGCGCTGAAGGCGTCGACATCGACACCCGCATCGCCCAAAATGACGGTGAAGCTCTCGCCTGCTGCCCGCTGCTCAGCAATCTCACAGCGCGTCAGGCCCGTCTGCTCGACGACATCGCCAGTCAGTGCGAGTCCGGCACGTGCCCGCGGCCCTAGGCTGAGACCACTGCCCTCGCCGAGACAGACACGGGCATAGATCTGCTCAGCACGGTCGGTTTCCTCATTTTCCAGGAACTGTGTGAAACGATCCGGGGCATTGGCGAGGATTTCGTCAGCGCGTGCCTGCCCAATGCGGCCGTCGGCCACAGCCGCCGTCAGCCGCTCATCAAGACGCTCGATGGCTGTATCCACAACGGTCTGCGGCTCGATCCCGGCACCCTCAAGCATGCTGGCAAAGCTCTGACCACCGGCCCGTGCCTCCAGGACCTCGCAGCGCGTCAGTCCTGTTGCCTCCACAATTTCGCTTTCCAGTGCACGCCCGAAGGCACCGGCACGACCATCTCGCACGCGCTCGAAGATCGGGCCTGCGATGGTATCCATCACTGTGGCTTCCTGAGTGACAGCCATTGTACCCGCACCGCCGAGCATGCTCACGGCGACTACCCCTGCGACAAGCTTTGCTACCAGTGTATTCAACATCATTTCTATCCTTTTCAGGTTACATTTCTTAAAACCATCTACAGGATAGACAGACGATATTCACAGATCATTGTCAGCCTGTAAACGATGTGTAAATCACCCGGAAGCCGATCCCAGTATTGCGAAAGCGCGGCCCGAAGGCGACCCGGTTCGGGATTCGCGAGCTCTTCGGGCGCAGGTACCAGGCCCCACCGCGCAGAGCATAGGCCGGATAATCCACATCCTCAACCGCTTCCGGATACACATACGGATCACGCCATGCAGAGCCACACCACTCCTGCACATTGCCGACCATATCCAAGGTGCCATACGGACTGACCCCTTGCGGAAACTGTCCCACCGGCGACGTGCGCTGCATATCGCGTTGCCCAAGGCCATCATGCACCTCATTGACGTTGGCATAGCCCGGTTGGTAAGTATCTCCCCACGGAAAAAGCCGCCCATCGGTGCCACGTGCTGCCTTCTCCCATTCGGCTTCATACGGCAGCCGGTACGCCTCACCAATCCTTGCGCTGAGCCACTGCGTGTAGGCATACGCCTCATACCAACTCACCCCCACCACCGGCAGATCGTGCTGTCCAGCCCAAACGGGATTCTCCCACTCAGCTGGCTGTGTGACACCTTTCGCAATGCGCCACCGCCACCCCGCCGCTGACCAGTACGCCGGTTCTGTATAGCCACCCGCCAGCACAAACGCACGATACTGCTCCACTGTGACCGGCGTACGACCGACCCGGAAGGCGGGCAGGTCGATCCGCTGCCGGTCAGCTTCCTCCGCATAGATCCGCTGCTCGGGTGGCACCCCAAAGAGAAACGCCCCGGCGGGGACCATTACCGTTTCTGGCACTTGCATGGCTGCCTCGCTAGCCTCTACTCATGGATACAGTCTACCTTGCTGTCGGTTCGAACATTGCCCCCCGGGAGAACATCCCGGCGGCGATTGCACTGCTGCGCGAACACGTCACCGTCACGGCGATCTCCTCAGTTTACCGGACACCGCCTACCGGCTACCTCGATCAGGACGATTTCTACAATCTGGCTCTCGCCGTGCAAACCGACCGTGACCCGGAGGGCCTGCGTGCGCTGCTCGACCAGATCGAGCATGCGCTGGGTCGTGTGCGGGTCAAGGGCAATAAGGCTGCGCCACGCACTATTGACCTCGATATTGCCCTGTGGGGCAGCCGCGCCTTTACCTACACGGATCGCCCACGCCGTGTGCCGCATCCCGACATATTGGCATTCGCGCATACCGCTGTGCCATTGGCCGAACTCGCCCCGGACTATGTGCACCCGACTGATGGCCGCACCCTGCGTGCCATTGCCGCGAGCCTGCCCACGGATAACTTTGTGCAATTAGATTTCAAGCCGGAGTAGATTGCCTTCTTCATCGCCGACCAACAGGATGTTGTCGCCTATATGCAGTCCGCACAGGGGTGCGTGCTCAACATCAATCCGTGCCAGCTCCTCACCATCCAGCGCCCACAGCCGGATCGTTTTATCAAACGACAGGGATATAAACCGGTCCTGGTCAACTGGCACCACATAACGGACAGCATCCGTGTGACCGTTGAAGCTGCGCACCGGCTCCTCTTGTTCGACATGCCACAGATTGATGCGGCTGTCAGACCCTGATGAAAGGAAGTGCCTCTCGTCGATCAGCGCGATATCGGCCACCCAATGCTCGTGGCCCGCAAAGGTACGCAGCACCTGCTCTGAATCCAAATCCCACAGCTTGATCGTGTAGTCGCCTGAAGCAGAAAGCAGCCAGCTGTCGGGCAGCAGGATCAGGTCGTTGATCCACTCACTGTGTCCCGTCAGGGTCTGCAAAGGCGTTTCTGCTTCCAGATCCCACCGCTTGATGGTCGCATCGGCTGAGCCGGAAAGAAACAGCGTCTCGCCAAGATACAGCACCACCCGCGCGGCATCGGTATGGGCTTCGATAGTCCGATCCACCCGGCCGGATTCCACATCCCACAGTTTAACGGTATGATCAAACGACGCGGTAGCCAGCAGGCTCCGGTTGGCCAGCACCGTCGCTGACCGGACGACATCGGTATGGCCTTCGTACCGCTGCAGCAGGTCGCCATCCGGCGACCAAAGCTTGACCAGTGTGTCATCAGAGGTGGTAAACACCGCACCCTCCTCTAAGGGGATAATGGCGCGTATCCAGCCCTCATGGGCATCAGTCACAAAAGGGGCAATCTGCATGGCATTGTCCTCGTGGTTGCGTGTTATCGTACGATAGAGTGTACAGTGGGAGAAGCCCAATGAAAATCGTAATGTTCGCCATCAACCCCCTCTATCCGGATCAGGTGTTGGGCGGAGCACCCAAACATCTGCACAATGTCGCGGTCCATCTCGGTGAACTCGGGCATCAGGTGCGGGTTTACTGCACACAGGATGAGTCACCCATACCCTTCAACTGGCATGCCAATGTGACGGTGCTGCCTCAGCTGCGTTTCAGTCTGCCCTTTCCGCTGCCGTATGATATACCAGCCTACCACTTTGCCAATGCCATAGCGGATATCGCCGGCGACCTACGGGATGCGGAGCGCTTCTACATGCACGACGGCGAACTGCTCTTCGCCCCGATTACAAGCCATGCGCCATCTGTAGTCAGCCTGCGTGACAACGTCTACCCGGAGACCATGGTCGGCGCGTTTAACTTCACCGGGGACGCCCTGATCGCGATCTCACAGTATTCGGCGGCAACGTACAGCGCGACAGCCGGGCGCTTCTATCCGGATTGGGGTGAACGCCTGCATGTGGTCAACAACGGGCTGGACTGGGAACGCTTTCGCCCCATGCAGCCCGAACGCATCTTCGAGTACGTCAGCGTGGATCCGGCGCAGCACGCGATCCTACTGCACCCCCATCGCCCGGAACCCTCCAAGGGATTGGAACGCACGATAGCTGTCGCCGACCGGCTCATCAAGACCCACGGCATTGATAATCTGCGGGTGCTGACACCGCGCTGGGTGGATTCAGCGACGTCGTCAGAGGTGACGGCCTACCTGGACAAACTGCGGCGTATGATCAAGGAGAGAGGCATTGAGGAGCACTTCGTTTTCCACGGGTGGATCCCACAGAGCCTGATGCACGAGTACTACAATCTGGGCGATGTGCTGCTCGCGCCAGGGCACTTCGCCGAGGCATTCGGCAATGTACCCTATGAGAGTCTCGGCTGCGGTACACCGGCGATTGTGGCCCGTGTCTCGACCCACCGTTCGCTGCTGCCCGACGCCCTAATCGACAAGGTCCACTACGGTGACGATGAGACGATGGCCGCCATCGCTGCTGACATCATCAAAACAGGGCGACGCACCTCCCCAGAGACAATGGCCTATCTGCATGAGCATTACGGCATTGCAGCACAGCTGGCCGCCTATGCTGATATTATTCTCAATACGCAGAAGCGTGGGCCGCTGGCCTACAGGTTCACACCCCAGACCGCTGATACACGTTATGTGCTCGCGCCGTGGTGCTACACTTGGAATGGGAACGTCTTCCACGACTACAAAGCGGAGCATACCCTCATGCCGGATCTAGTCCGCCTGGTTACGGAGCATCCGGGCGGATTTACGGTTGGTGTCGCGGAACCGGGCGCTGTGGACGCATGGTACCGGGAGGGTTACATTGTTCCCGAGTACTTTAACCAGATTTAAACCTACCTTAACCTCATCGATGTATGCTTGGTGATGGAGTCCACAACACTAAGGAGTATTCTTTCCGATGCGCCGATTTCTCATTCCACTGATGGGCGTGCTGGCGGCACTGCTGCTTGCCCCGTCATTCGCGCGTGCAGCCAGCACGGGCGATATTTTGATCACCGAATTGATGTACGATCCGGACAGCGACGGCGACTTTTGGGAATACGTTGAGATCTACAACACCACAACATCGGCTATTGACCTCACCGGCTGGGTGCTGGACGATGGCGACGGCGATCCTCTGACGGGGGCCAACATCGCTGGGGGTACTGTGCCCGGGCGCTCAACCGCCGTGCTCTACATTGCAGAAACCAACCAGGCCACATTTGAAGCAGCCTGGGGCACCGGCCTGAACCTGATCCCGGTTACGGATTGGTCCGGGATGAGCGGCGGTGGCGATACCGTTGGCCTTTGGGACAGCTTCACCGCGTATGACACTCAGAACTTCAACAACACAATTGACACCGTAGACTATGACGATACCGCCCCGTGGCCCGTCCCGGATGGCAAAGCCTCGATTCAGCTGGCCGCACCGAACAACGACAACGGTGCAAGCTGGGTACTGAGCGTCGCCGGGCAGGACCAGGCATGGCAGAGCAGCGACACCGGGGATGGCGACGAAAACAACCAGGGTGCCGATGTCGGTTCCCCCGGCACGATCCCGGCCCTGAACATCAAGCCGGATGCCGATGATGTGCTCATCAGCGAGATCCTCTACAACCCGGCCAGCACGGAAGACAACGACTGGGAATTCGTGGAACTGTACAACACGACCGGCACAGCGTTCGACATCACGAACTGGGTGATCGATGACGATGACGATCCCCCTCTGGCAGCAGCCAACATTCCGGGTGGCACACTGCCTCCGGGTGGAACGGTAGTCCTGTTCAACTCGAACACAAGCCTGGGTGATATGGAAGCCGCCTGGAGCAGTACACCGCGCTTTGTTCCCGTCTCTGATTGGTCAGCCCTTTCCAACGGCGGCGACCGCGTTGGCGTTTGGGGCAGCTTCTCAGACTACAACGCACAGGATTTCGCAGGTGTGCTTGACGACGTTGACTATGATGACAGCGGCGACTGGCCAAGCGATGACGGTGTGGCCTCCATCTACCTGACCGATCTGGACCTGAGCAACGACGACGGTACCAACTGGGCGCTCAGCCAGGATGGCGTCGCCGGTGCGTACACCAGCAACCCTGCCGGTGACAACAGCGAAACCAATATCGCCTCACCCGGCATCGCCCCGATCAATGCGGCGCCGCAGTTCACCGACCTGGCAGGGGGCGCATCTTATGTCCTGGGTGATCCCACCCAGCCCAGCTTTACCGGTCCGGGGAATGGCTTCTCATTCACCGTCACCGATGATGCGACTGCTGCCAACGATATCACGGTGACCGTTGAGAACAACAGCGACCCGTCCGTGATCGACAACTCGGAGATCACGCTGGTGACTGTTGACCAGCCGAACGGTGAGTACCGCCTCGACCTGGGAACCCCTGTGGGCAACGTTGGCCTGACGGAGATCACGCTGCGGGCCACCGACGATGAGGGGGCCTTCTTCGATACCATCTTCTATGTCGGCGTCTCGCAGGGCGCACCGGGAGCCATCTACCCGACCGGCGCAGCGGACGCCTCAGCAGCAGCACCGGTAGACGCCGGCTATATGTTCGTCGCGGACGACGAGGACCAGACGCTGCGCCTCTATGACCGCGACAGCTCCGGCGCACCGGTGGCAGCCTTTGACTTCACCGACGACTTGGACCTGACCGACTTCAGCGGTGGCACACCGCGTGAGGTGGACATCGAAGGTGCGGCCCGTGTCGGGAACCGCATCTACTGGATGGGGTCACATGGCAACGCTTCTGATGGGGATGATCGCCCGAATCGCGAGCGCATCTTCGCCACGGATTTGTCCGGCAGTGGTGCTGCTGCCACGCTGTCTTTTGTTGGCTACTACGCCGATCTGGAAACGGACCTCATCGCCTGGGATGACAGCAACGGCCACGGATTGGGCGCTGGCTTCCTTGGCTTTGCAGCAAGCGCTGCACCCGGTGTACCCCCCGCAGCCCCTGATGGCTTCAATATGGAGGGGCTGGCCTTTGCGCCAGGCAGTACGTCGACGGCCTACATCGGCTTTCGTGCTCCGCTGCTTGATACCACCGATCGCGACACCGCCCTGATCGTGCCGGTCACCAACTTCGATGTCATCGCCGCGGGCGGCACCGGCCCTGCGACATTTGGCGCGCCCATCCTGCTTGACCTAGATGGCTTGGCTATCCGCAGCCTGGCATGCGACAACAGCGGCTGCCTGATCGTGGCCGGGTCAGCCGATGATGCGGGTGCGTTCCAGATCTACAGCTGGAGTGGGAACGCAGCTGATGCCCCGCTGCCTCGCGATGTGGATCTGACCAACCTCAATCCGGAAGCGCTGGTTGAAGTGCCTGCCTTCGCGATCGGTGAAGCCTTCCAGCTGGTAAGCGACAACGGCGACACTGACTTCTACGGCACTGGCGATGAGGCAAAGGATCTGCCCGCCGACGGCCTGAAGAAGTTCCGTGTGGACGAGGTCACTCTGGGCGGTGTTGCCTCACCCCTTGACAACGCAGGTTTCGAAGAGATCATCGATCCGAGCAACTGGACGATCAACGGCAATGGCAACATCTTCGGCACTGGCCAGGCCTTTGAAGGGGACAGTGTGTTCCTGTTCAGCGGCAACAGCGCGGTTGAGTTCGTGAGCCAGTCCGTAACCGTGTCCGGCGCCACGGACGATGTAGTCATCCTGCGGCTGCGCATCGGCGGCCAGAACGTGGCCAGCGGTGGCAACATCGGCGCGCAGGTCGAACTACTTGACGGTGTGTCCACCGTTGATCTCAATCAGTGTGTCACCGGGCAGCGTGGCACGTTCAACTGGCAGGTCTTCACCTGTCAGATAACTGCTCCCGCTGCATATGATACAATCCACGTTACTATCGGCTGGCAGGGCGTCGCGAGTGGGTTCTTCGGTATAGATGCCGTAGAGCTCGACATCGACTAGCTGCTACACACAGGCACACAGCACCCCCGGCGGTCAGACCGCCGGGGGTGTTTTCTTGTCGTTTACTAAGGCAGAAGCGGGCGCAGCCCGGCGTACATGGCCTGACAGGCTTCCTGCACGTAAGTCTCCGGGTCAAGCTGCCGGGCAATGGTCGAGTAGGACAGCAGGATCCCGGTAAAGGCGTCGGTTTCCCAGGTGGCACCCTCAGGCAGGCGCGGCTCATCGTAGGTCTCCGGATAGGGGTACGCATAAGCATACAGATAGGGGCCCGCGATCCCTTCGGTATACGGGGCAAAGCCTACGTTGATATGCGGATCCTCAGTCTCGTTGTGCTTTTCTGTGGCGAACCAAAGCGTGGACAGATCAAAGCCATGCGGCCAAACCACCAGCGGCGTCTGGAAGCCTTCCAGCCGCGCCCGGAAGCGCGCAATCCCCTGGAAGATGATCCACGCGATATCGGCAAAGCTGCCGGCTGTCTCAACATCGGGCTCAAAGGTGTCACCATCCTCACCCAAACCGCTGCCCTTTTCCTCAAGCGCGGCGTTTACGGTCGCGGTGAGTGTGCCTTCCTCAGCATCGCCCAACATATCCTTGAGTGTGCTCTTCGCCATCACCTCGAACAGTTCCTCCGCCAGCGAGTGCTTGGTCTGGCCAACCAGCGGAATACTGGCATCAACAGTCGCATCCACCGAGGTGTAGGAGAGGGTCAGGTCTTTGTAGTCCAGGTCAACCTGGCTGCCGTCGGGCAAAACCCCGCTGGAAAGCCCGTAGGGCAGCGGTATGGCAGCTAGGTGCAGATGATTCTCACGCTCAGGGAGCAGCAGCCGCCGCACCGCACCGACAATCTGGGTGCTCTGGTGCAGCGCTGTACGGGTGCTCTCCCAATCTTCCAACAGTGGCAAAGGCATCTGAGACAGTCTCCTTGTGGGTTTGGGTAATCCGTCCAGATGATAGCATGTTTGTCGCAATCGCATTGTACGGATTGCGGGGTTTTGCCCGGTTAGGCCGGTTATGAGGCGCCCAACCGCCCGAATTCCTTGGCCAGCTGCTGCGCGGAAAGGTGCAGGATAGTAGGGCGGCCATGCGGGCAGGTCTTGGGTGCCGCACACGATTCCAGCTGCCGGATGAGCGCCTGCATCTCCGCGAACGTCAGCACCTGCCCGGCCTTAATTGCTGCCTGCTTGCACACGCGCGCAACAAGCTGCTGCTCGGCAGTTGCACCGGTAGGCATATCGCCCACCTCGATCTCGCCAATCGCCGCGAGCAGCGCTTCCACCGGGTCACTGCTGGCCACCAGAGCAGGCACCGCTCGGACCTGCACCGCACTGCGCCCAAACAAACAAACCTGTAACCCCACCCGATCCAGTTTATCGAGATTCTCCTCACCCAGCGCCATCTGATCGGGCCGCAGTTGGACCACGACCGGTTCCAGCAGATCCTGCGAAACAGCCACATCGTCGGCCTGCTCCGCCATAAACTGCTCGTAAAGCACCCGTTCGTGTGCGGCGTGTTGGTCCACGAGGTACATGCCATCCGGCCCTTCAGCAACGATATAGGTGCCCCCGATCTGGCCGACAACACGCAGCATGGGCAGATCGCGCTTGCGGCGGGGTGTACCCTCTGCCGTTTCTTCCGGCTGGCGATGCTGCGGATGCTGGCCGGGATCGGTCATATCCATATCCATACCCAGCTGGTTAAGCCGCTGGCCGGTGACCTGCGTCAGACGGTCACGGCGCGCCGCCCACTGCGGCGATCCCCACCGGATCTCGCCCTGACCACGTATACGCGGTGTGGAAGCCTGTTCCACCAGCGTGCCGCGCACAGCCCGCTGCACCGCGCTGAAGACCACATCCGGGCGGCGGAAGCGCACCTGCGCTTTCGTTGGGTGCACGTTGACATCCACCTCATCCGGTGGCACGTCGATCAGCAGAACAACCACCGGATACCGCCCGACCATCATCATGGTATGGTACGCCTGCACGACCGCGTATCCCAGGCTGGAGTCCTGTATCCAGCGCCCGTTGACAAACAGTGTGATCTGGCTGCGATTGGAGCGGCTGAGCGCCGGATCGCCGGCATAACCCCACACACGCACGGACGGCAGATCGTCACGCAGCGACCTCTCCACAGGCTCGACTCGCAGCATTTGCTCGGCCACATCACCACCATAGGCATCGTTGATCACATCCAGCAGATCGCCGCTGCCGGTCGTGTTGAACTGTTCCTGCCGGTTGTGGATAAACCGGAACCGCACATGAGGATAGGCCATCGCATAGCGGATCAGCATCGCACCCATATGGCCGCGCTCGGTGGTATCGCGTTTGAGGAACTTCAGGCGGGCCGGGACATTAAAAAACAGGTTCTCCACGGTGATCACGGTGCCCTGCGGTGCTCCCACCATCTCACGGCTGCGCACCCGCCCGCCCTCGATGACGAGGCGTGTCCCATGGTGTTCGCCCTGTGCGCGCGTGTCGACGCTCAACCGGCTCACTGAGGCGATGGAGGCCAGTGCTTCGCCGCGGAAACCCAGCGTACTGATCGTATCCAGATCGAGGATGTTGGTGATTTTGCTGGTTGCATGGCGTTCGAAGGCCATTTCCACCTCGTCGGCCGGGATGCCCCATCCATTGTCGGAAACGCGGATCAATCGTTTGCCGCCCGCCTCCGCCTCCACAATGATAGTATCCGCGCCCGCATCCAGCGCATTCTCAACCAGCTCCTTGACCACGGAGGCAGGTCGTTCTACAACCTCGCCCGCCGCGATCTGGCTGGCAACGTCCGGGGGTAAGATGCGTATCGGCATGAGGCTCTCCGAAAACTACGGCCCTCACAGGGAGGGCCAGCCGCGTCAGTCAATGGGTTGGAGTATAGCTCATTCCATACTTTCGACCATGGTGTCCTCATCATCCAGTTCGCCCGGGCGGGGCCGGACAACGGGCACCGTAATCGAGAAGGTGCTGCCCTCACCAAACGTGCTGCGAACCCCGACCCGCCCGCCGTGCGCATCAGCGATGGACTTCACCAGGGCCAACCCCAGGCCGGAGCCATGCGGACGGGGCGGATCCCCTTCACGATGGGGCACACGGTAGAACGGATTGAACAGACTGGGTTGGTCCTCAGTGCGGATGCCGATGCCCGTATCCGTAATAGCGATGTGAACAGCACGCTGGCTGTCATCCGCTGTCAGATGGGCATCAATGCGCACCCGACCGCCTTCCGGCGTGTACTTGACCGCGTTGCCCACCAGGTTGGCCACCGCCTGCCGCATCAACATCGGATCCACATAAAGCATCGGCATGCCGTTTTCAACATCCGTCACAAGCTCCACTTTGCCCTGTTGGGCCAGTGCGCTTTGCTCAGAGACCACATCGGAGATCAGCTCTGCCGGGTCGATCAATGCCCGGTCGAGGTCGAAGTTGTCACCGAAGCGCAGTTTGCTGAGCTGCGTCAGCCGTTCAGTCATCTGCGCGATGCGGGCTATGCCCGTCTCGATTTTGTCCAAAGACTCGATCTGCCGTTCGTTGAGATCGCCGACCAGCGGCATCATGGTGATGTAGCCGCGCATGTAGGTCAGCGGAGAACGCAGATCGTGCGACACCATCCGCAGGAAGACCGTCTTGATGTTATCGAGTTCTTTCAGCTCAGTGATGTCACGCAGCACGGCCACCCGACCAGCCAGGCTGCCATCGCTGACGATGGTCGAAATGTTGATGAGCAGCGTGCGCCCTTCCGGGCCGGGGATCTCCAGTTCAGCAGCGGGGCGCTTCAGGTCGGACAGATGGTCGGCGAGCAGTGCCGGCTCGATGACCTCATCAACGTGATAGCCGCGCACGGCCTCATGCGGTACGTCAAACAGGTCCGCCGCTGCCGGGTTCATCAGCGCGATCCGGCCGTCCGTGTCGGTCACAATGATGCCATCCGATGTGCTGATCAGCACGGCTTCCAACTCCCGGCGGCGTTCTTCTGCGGCGGCGAAGAGCCGCGCGTTGGAAACCGCCACCGCCGCCTGCCCGGCTAGCGTCGTCAGGTAGGTCATCTCGTATTCTTCAAAGACGTGCTCATCGGGATAGGCCAGCCACAGCATGCCGTGCAGCGTGTTCTCACCACGCAGCGGAAAGGCGACCAATGCCCCCACTCCCTCCGGCGGAGCAATGCCATCGAAGACCCCTTCCGCCCGCCAGATCTGGCTGATCACCATAATGCCCTGTTTCTCAACCAGCCTGAACAGGGGCTCATCCAACACGGCCATAGAGGAGGCACCCAGGCCCGTGGCATACACCTCCGCCGGATCGCGCAGCACAATGCGTGCCCCAAGGGCGTCCGTCAGCTCAAGGGCGCTGCTGAGAATGCTTGGCATCGCGCGGAATAGTTCCAGGCTGGAGGATACACCCAGCGTCACGTTGAGCAGCCGTTCCTGCTCGTTCAGACGGCTGCGCAGGCTGCGGCGCATCTGCTCGAAGCCCAGCCCTAACCGCCCGATCTCATCTTCGCCGCTGATCTCAACCGGTTCGTCGAGATCCCCCCGCTCGATCTGCTCGACCGACTCAAGCAGGCGCTCCAGCGGATCGGTCACCCGCCGGGCAATGGCAAGCACCAAGCCGACCGCGGCTGTGCTCAATATCAGCAGGATGCCCAACGTGGGCACGGCGATCTGTACGGCCAGGGCTGCGGCCACTTCGTTGGGCACACGGATCACAACGGACCACGCCTGCCCTTCCACTGGCAGCACATAAAGCAGCGCCGTGCTGCCATCGGCTGCCGTCTGCCGGAACACCTGCCCCGGATCGCCAGGCCGCGTCAGTTCAGTCACATTGCCCGGCACGAACTCCGTCAGATGGGCATCCGGCTGCGCGGGATACAGCAGAACCGTGTTCTGCTCGCTGATGATGAAGCCTTCACCTTCGCCAACAATGCCCTCGCGCAGCAGGTCAGCAGTCGGTTCCAGGAAGAGGTTGCCATCCAACGTGGTGCGCCCGACCAGCACGCCGCCGCTTTCAACCGGCACCACAAAACTGAGCACTGCCGAACTGGTTCCCTCAATGAGCACCTCTGCCGGGGCACCGCTGCTCAATGCACCAGCGACCCGCGCGTCTTCCGTTGGTGCCAGGCCATCGGGGAAAACCGCCGTGCCGGTCGGATAGATCGCGGCGATGCTGCCATCAGGCGTGACATAGATCAACTGCTGGAAGAAGGGTACTGTTCGCAGATTCTCTTCAAGGGGAAGCGGTTCTTCCACGGCCAGGCTGCGGATCAGGCCGCGGCCCACCTGCATGAAGAAGGGCACACTGCTGCCCGCATTCTCCGCGTCACGGGCGATCTGCTCGACGACTACGCGGGTCGCCACTGTGTAGGAGGTAATGCCCACCCAGCCGACAAGCGCAAACACAGCGATCACCAACAGAGGGATAAGGGTCCACAGGGTGCGCTGGTCGAGGTGTCGTTCCCAGGGGGGGATGATCAGCTGTTCAGGTTCCGGGCGTTGGGTCACAAGTACCACAATTTGGGTGAGGCCCCCCGCGATCAAGGCCATGGTCAGAGTCGCAGTGAGCACACCACCGGACAGCGATGTCGCCTGTATCAATGCCATGAGCGGCTCGGAGGGTCCTGTCATCAGGATGCCAAGCACGGTCAGCGGCCACCACACAAACAACCCAACGATCAATGCCGTCACCAGGGGGGCACGCAGGAGCCGCCCCACCACGCCCTGATAAGGTTGGCGCACCAGCACCGCGATAAGGGTCGCCACCAGGGCTGTTTCAAAGGGTTGGCTGAGCCGTCCGGTATCGAAGAGCATCCACGCGGCGCCTGTAACCAACCCCACCACCGCTGCCGGGCTGCGTCCGGACCAGATCGCCGCGACCAGCACGGGCAGTAGGCCCAAGGCGGCCGCGCCAGCACCGATCTTCAGCACGATGACCTCGGCCAGCAGAGGGGCCGCCAGCAGACTCAACACAAAGGCAGCGCCGCCTCCGGATGCCATTTGCTGGAAGTCAGACAGGGTGACGACCAGCACCACAACCACCCCAATCAACAGGGCCGCGACATAGAAATAGCCCAACACCGGAAGCGTCAGGTCGATAGCAGGCTCAGAAAATGCGATCCATTCAACCATTGTTAGAAAGGGGTTGCGGAATGTTTCGGCAGTAGTATAGCATTTAGCCTCGCGTGCCCACCACATCGATCTGGTGAGCGATGTAGATCAGTGTGCCTTCGTTGATCTGGCGTTGGCGGGCGGTCAGCCAACCGTCTAAAGTGCCCGCGTCGATCTGTCCGCGCAGCGCCTCATCGAAAAAGTGAAGTATATGCTGTAGAAAATAGGCTTCGTCGCCTTGATAGACACCGTTCGGCCCGGCCATCACGACCCAATCGGAGCCGCCCGCCGCCTCGATGACAGCATCAGCCTCGCGCAGATGGTGCAGCAAATGCCGCCCCGCGCGGCTGTCTCCGGATGGCTTCCCATTGATGATGCGCGTGTCCATCGAGCGATGGTACAGGTCGACGATCCGCTTGTCCAATTCGGGATCAACGGGTGGTTCCAGTGCCGTGACGCCGTCAAAGGTCAGCGTGAAGTAGAACAGCCCACCCGGGCGCAGCAGGTTGAAAAGGTCGGGCAGCACTTCCGGGATATGCACCAGATCCAGAAAGGCATGGGCCACGAGTAGATCCCACTGGTCTTGGGTTTCGGCTGCAAAGGCGAAGACATCCGCTTCTGTGAAGCGTGCTGTCACCCGATCGCCAGTGCGTGTCCCGTCGCTGAAGCGTTGGCGGGCCACCTCGGTGTTTTGTTGGTCCACGCCATGGTAGAGGATCTGCCCGTCATAGAGACGCCACTCTTTGAACCGGTCCAACATCGTGCCGATACCAGCACCCAATTCAAGAATACGCAGGGGGCCAGTGTGCCGCTCATCAAGCAGTGAGACCAGTGTCTGCCACACATGCCGGTTGAGTGACCGGTCATCAATGAAACGCTTAGCATCTAAATAACGTATAAAATCGATGGTCATGCCCCTATTCTAAGCTATAATCCCCATAATACGGAAATCGAGGAAACGGAAACCGGGCTCTGGAAACACAGCCGACTGTGAAAAAGCGGGCCCCGTTGAGCTGGCTTTTGTGGCTGCTGCCACTGCCCCTCTTGTGGCTTGCCTTTTGCAATATATCCTTCGGACGGCTCGCCGATCTCTTTACCTCCCTGAATGCCTTACAGGTTGCAGCGCTGGTAGGCGTGAATGTGTTGGTACTGGCGACCTTCAGTGCCCGCTGGTGGATCGTCCTGCTTGCTCAGGGAACAGCGCGGGTCTCTTTCGTGGAGGTGTCAGCCTACCGGCTGGTCTCCTTTGCGGTCAGTTTCTTCACACCCGGGCCTCAGTTCGGCGGCGAACCGCTGCAGGTCTATTTCCTCAACCGTTCACATGATGTGCCAACGGGCCCTGCCTTGGCCTCCGTTGCTCTTGAGAAGACTATTGAACTGACGATCAACGGTCTGATGATGGCCGCCGGCGCAATCCTCGTCGTACGCAGCGAACTCCTGCCGGAGCTAGGCCAGACGGGCGTGGTGCTCACCCTGCTGCTAATGGTGCTGCCGTTAGGGCTGCTTGTCTTGTTTTGGAGCGGCTACCGGCCCTTTACACCGCTCATCGGATTACTGCCCGAGAGCATCCGGCAGGCAGCCGTTTTCGAGCAGGCAGCCGCTGCTGTTCTCAATGCAGAGGATGAGATCATCGCGTTTTGCCAGCAGCGGCGCGGGGCCTTGATCCTTGCCAGCCTTGTCACCATTGCGAGTTGGGTGCTGTTCGTCGTGGAGTATGGTTTCGCCCTCTCCCTTTTCGGGCTGCGCCTGCCACTGGGGCAGGTCGTGGCACTGGTCGTTGCCGCCCGCCTCGCTTTTTTGGTCCCGGCACCCGGTGGCCTGGGCGCTGTGGAAGCCAGTCAGGTGTTTGTCATGCAGGCCCTCGGCTATGATCCGGCCATCGGGTTGAGCCTGAGTCTGCTCATCCGTGTGCGCGATCTGTTATTTGGCCTGGCCGGATTGGCACTCGGCTGGGCCATGGGAGCACAGCATCTGCTCCGACCTACCGACCGTTATTTTGTTGAAGAAGAGTAACCTATGTCGATCAAACGTTTGACCAAAACACGCATCCCGACTGCCTCTGGTGAATTCTATCTGTGTTTGTATGACAGCGGTGATGGGGAAGAACACATGGCCCTTTTGATGGGCGACCTTGAAGAGAAGACTGACGTCCTTGCCCGTGTCCATTCGGAGTGCTTTACGGGTGATGTGCTCGGTTCACGGCGCTGCGACTGCGGCGAGCAACTCGCCATGGCCATGCAGCGCGTAGCGATGGCCGGGGAGGGCATCATCCTCTATTTGCGGCAGGAGGGGCGCGGCATCGGACTGCTGAGCAAACTCAAAGCCTATGACCTTCAGGACGAAGGCTACGATACCGTTGAAGCTAACATCGCTCTGGGGCACGGTGCCGATGAACGCGACTATTCTATCGCTGCGGCGATCTTCCACGATCTGGGCGTGACCTCCGTCCGGCTGATGACCAACAACCCGGCCAAAATCGAGGCGCTGGAAGCCCTCGGCATTGAGGTCACTGAGCACATCGCGCTGCAGGCGGAGCCCAACGCCGACAATCTGGACTATCTGCGCACCAAGATGCTGCGCATGGGGCATACTATCTCCTTGAACGGTGCCAATGGCGATTGAGCCATTTGTCACTCTGAGTTTTGCCCAAAGTCTGGATGGCCGCATTGCGGCGCGCCCTGGCGAGCAGACTGTGCTCAGTGGCGCGGCATCCATGCACCTGACTCACCGGCTGCGTGCCACGCACGATGCCATCCTGGTGGGCATCGGCACCGTGCTGGCCGACGATCCACAGCTGACTGTCCGCCATGTGGAAGGCCCCAATCCGCAGCCTGTTGTTGTTGACAGCACGTTACGCATGCCACCCGATGCCCGCCTGCTTGACCATCCCACCCACGCACTGTGGGTTGCCACCACGCACCAGGCCCCGGCAGAAAAACGGCACACAATGACAGCGAACAGAGCCGAGCTCCTGTTGGTGCCGCAGACCACGTCCGGGCACGTTGACCTTGTCGCCCTATTCACCGAACTGGGACGGCGCGGCATCCGCAGTGTGATGGTTGAGGGAGGGGCGGGCATCATTACCAGCATACTCGCTGGCAGACTGGCTCACTTCGCCGTGATCACGGTGGCACCGGTGTGGCTTGGCTCGGAGGGATTGGCCGCGGCGGGCCAGCTGCACGTATCTGTATCCCTGCGCAGCGCGCACAGCCTCCAGCTTGGGGAAGACACCATCATCTGGGGGTGGCTGGTATGAAAGCAGTATGGTTCACCGGCCCACAGCAGGTGACGATCCGTGAGGCAGAGACCCCCCAACCCGATCCGGAGCAGGTGCTGGTACGAACCCTTGCCAGCGCGATCAGCCCCGGCACAGAGATGCTCATCTACCGGGGGGACGCCCCTGCCGATATGGCTGCCGACTCAAGCATCGAAGCCTTGGGCGGGTCACTTGCCTTCCCATTGAAGTACGGGTATGCCTGTGTGGGTGAAGTGATCGCCTGTGGTGAGGGCATCGCCCCGGAGTGGCTTGGCAGACAGGTCTTTGCCTTCACCCCCCATGAGACGCTTTTCGCAGCACGCCCCTCTGATCTGCTCCCCATCCCGGATGGCGTGAGCCTGGAACAGGCACTCTTCCTCCCCAACATGGAAACAGCCGTCAACCTGCTGCACGATGGCGCACCGCGCCTTGGCGAAAGAGTGCTCGTTTTCGGGCAGGGGGTAGTTGGCCTGCTGACTGCGGCCTTGTTGGCTCACATGCCGCTTGAAGTGCTGGCCACTGTCGACCGGCACCCCCTGCGGCGCGATCTCTCCCGTGCGTTGGGTGCCGGGCAGAGCTTCTCGCCTGGAGACGACCTGCCTGCTGATATGGACCTCACCTACGAAGTGTCGGGCGCGCCTGCCGCCCTGGACGCTGCTATCGCCGCCACAGGCTTTGCCGGGCGCATCGTGATCGGCTCGTGGTATGGACGCAAGACCGTCTCCTTGGATCTGGGTGGCCACTTTCATCGCAGCCGTATTCGCCTGCTCAGCTCACAGGTGAGCAGCATTGACCCCACCCAGGCCGGACGCTGGACAAAATCCCGGCGATTCGAGACCGCATGGGCTATGATCAGAGCGGTCGGGCCGGAGCGTCTGATCACGCATAGGTTTCCGTTCGTGCAGGCCGCCGATGCATATAGGCTGCTCGACGAACACCCCGACCAGACCGTACAGATAGTACTCACGTATAGCTAGCACAGGATGACAACCCCATGCGCCCCATTGTTTTCGCCCTGATCGCCGGGCTGATCCTTGGTGCATGCAGCACCGCAACCATTGAGGAGGACCCGACTCCTGCTGCCGGGGAAACCGCAGCGCCTGTCACTGAGCCAGCCACACAGACCGCGCCCCCCACAGCGACAGCCATGCCAACGGACGCGCCCGAGCCTACCGCGCAGCCAGCCGCAACGGATGAACCCACCGCACCACCGGCACCGGTCGGTCCTGAGGCCGTGGCTGTGGTACCGGCTGTCTACGCCGAAGGATTCACACGCCCGACCTCCATCACCCACGCGGGGGATGGCAGTGGCAGGCTCTTCGTTACTGAGCAGGCCGGGCTGATCCGCGTCATCCAACCGGATGGATCTATCGCAGGTTTTCTCGATATCCGTGAGCGCGTCGGTGACTCAGGCAATGAGCAGGGATTGTTAGGTCTGGCTTTCCACCCGGACTTTGCTGCCAACGGACGGTTCTATATTAACTACACGGATACCAGCGGTGATACAGTGATCGCCCGCTACACATCGGATGGCACCACTGCTGATCCCGCCAGCGAAACCGTGCTCCTCTCTGTGGCACAGCCCGCGAGCAACCACAATGGCGGCCAGTTGGCCTTCGGGCCGGAGGGCTACCTCTATATCGGCCTTGGCGATGGCGGCGCTCAGGATGACCAGTTCGACAACGGGCAGAATCCGAATACGCTGCTTGGCACCGTGCTGCGCATTGATGTCGACAGCGGCGAACCCTACGGCATTCCACCTGACAATCCCTTTGTGGACGATCCCGATGCACGCCCGGAAGTCTGGGCATTTGGCCTGCGCAACCCGTGGCGCTTCAGCTTTGACCGCGCTACCGATGAGCTGTACATCGCCGATGTGGGCCAGAATCGCTACGAGGAAGTCAACCGGCAGCCAGCCGCCAGCGAGGGCGGGACCAACTACGGCTGGCCGATCATGGAAGGCGTCGAGTGCTACCTGGGTGAGTGCGATCCGGCCAACTACCAGCTGCCGATCGTCGCCTACTCGCACTCGGAAGGCTGCTCTGTGACGGGCGGCTATGTCTACCGTGGGCAGACGGTACCCGGCCTGGATGGGCTTTATGTCTATGGCGACTTCTGTTCTGGCACTGTATGGATCGCCTGGAACGCCGAAGGCCGTTGGAATACCCGCGAGCTCACGCGGATCGATACAGTGAGCACGTTTGGTGAGGATGAGAACGGTGAGCTTTACGCGGCCAGCCTGAGTCTGGGAACCATCTACCGGCTCAGCCCGCCGACAGGTGGCAGGTGAGCTGGGGACCGGGCACAATAGGGTAATCCACTGCAACAAGGACGCTCAACCGTATGCATTTCCTGAAAGTCCGCGATATTCCCGCCGGTGATCTCCACCATATCATCGAACGGGGGATCGCGATCAAACAGCACCCTGAAACCGTCAGCGACGCACTCGCGGGTCGCACGCTGGCCATGCTCTTCCAGAAGACATCGACCCGCACCCGTTTTTCGTTTGAGGTCGGCATGACCCAGTTGGGCGGTCATGCGATCTTCGCGGAGACCCGTCTGACCAATCTCGGCATCGCGGATGTCCGGGATGAGGGCAAGGTTATCTCCCGCTACGTCGACCTGATCATGGCCCGCATGCGGCGCAACACGGACCTGATGCTGCTGGCCGAAGGCTCCGAGGTGCCCGTCATCAACGGGCTGGACGAGAAATACCATCCGGCACAGGCCCTCACCGATGTGATGACTATCCACGAGAAGCTGGGCAGCGTAGAGGGCCAGAAGGTCGTGTATGTCGGCATCGCCAATAATGTCAGCAACTCGCTGGCTATGGCGACGATCATGCTCGGTGGGCGGTTCGTGCTGTGTGTGCCGGAACACGATCCGGAAGCGCGGGACGACGAGCACGCAGCCTTTCTGCGCGACCACGACACCTACGCCGAAACCGCCGATATCGACGAGGCAATGAACGGGGCCGATGTGGTGTATACCGATACCTGGGTCAACCTGGAATACTTCTCGGACCCGGATTTCGCCGAAGAGAAGGAACGCCGCATCGCGACCTTTATGCCCTACCAGGTCAATGAAGACCTGCTGGCGCGTTCCGGCAAAGACACCACTCTGGTGATGCATTGCTTGCCTGCCCACAAGGGATATGAGGTCAATGACACCGTACTCTACCATCCGAATTCAGTGGTATTCGACCAGGCGGAAAACCGCCTGCACGCTCAAAAAGCTCTGATGCTCTATTTGCTCGACAAACTCGATTGAGGATGACTATGGATGCACAAAAGACGTACACAGCAGATGAACTGATCGAACTGGAAGAAACGTACGGCGCACATAACTACGCACCGCTTGATGTGGTCTGCACCCGTGGCGAGGGCGTCTGGCTCTACGATGTGGAAGGCAACCGCTATCTCGACTGTTTGAGCGCCTACTCGGCCGTGAACCAGGGACACCGCCACCCGCGCATCATCGAAGCGCTGGTGGAGCAGGCAGGCCGTCTCACGCTGACCTCGCGCGCCTTCCGCAATGACCAACTGCCCCTGTTCTACAAGAAGGTCGCTGAGCTCACCGGTATGGAGATGGTCCTACCGATGAACACCGGTGCGGAAGCCGTGGAGACTTCGCTTAAAGTGGCCCGCAAGTGGGGCTACAAAGTCAAAGGCATACCCGACAACCAGGCCGAGATCCTGACCGTATCTGGCAACTTCCACGGGCGGACCATCAGCATCATCTCGTTTTCCGATGAACCACAGTACCGCGATGGCTTCGGGCCGTTTACGCCCGGCTTCAAGGTGCTGCCCTATGGTGATGCCGATGCCGTTGAAGCCGCCATCACCCCAAACACCGCCGCGATCTCTGTGGAGCCCATTCAGGGCGAGGCGGGCGTAGTTGTGCCCCCGGAGGGTTACCTGCGGCGCATCCGTGAGCTGTGCGACGAGCACAATGTGCTGTTCATCGCTGACGAGATCCAGACGGGGTTGGGCCGCACCGGGCGCATGTTTGCCTGCGAGCATGAGGACGTGCAGCCGGATATGTACGTGCTCGGCAAGGCACTGGGCGGCGGCGTATACCCGGTGTCTGCCGTTGCCGCATCCGGGGAGATTCTGGGTGTGCTGAACCCCGGTGACCACGGCTCAACGTTCGGCGGCAATCCGTTGGGGGCTGCGGTTGCTGCAGCCTCCCTTGATGTACTGGTCGAGGAAAATCTCGTTGAGAACGCCCATGAGATGGGCCAGTATCTGCGCGATCATCTCGCGGAAATCAACAGCCCCCACATCGATCACATCCGTGGCAAGGGCCTGATGATCGGCATCGTGCTCAAGCCGGAGGCAGGCGGTGCACGGTGGTTCGCCAAGCAGATGGCAAAACGCGGCGTCCTGTGCAAGGATACACATCGCGATGTGCTCCGGCTGGCCCCGCCGCTGGTGATCACCAAGGACGAGCTCGACTTCGCCCTGCCGATCATCCGCGACGTGCTCATGAGCGATCCGCACTGAGACACAATTGTTAGGCTTTGCAATTGACGTAGGCTTGTTTTCCGTTATAGCATCAAGACAGCGGGTGAGCGATCGCCCGTTGTCCTTTACAGGTTTACAGGCGAGGCCGGTTGTCGGGACCGGCCTTTGCCGTGCAAAGGAGCGGGTTGATGATCCGTGCCGCGATATTCGATCTAGATGGTACCCTGGTGCAAACGGAACGGTTGAAAGCACTCAGTTATGCACGTGCCGCTGTTGACCTGTGCCCGTACACGCTGGCGGAAGCAACCGTCATCGATGCTTTTAAGGATGTGGTCGGCCTGTCACGGCGTGAGGTGGCCACGCATCTCGTTGAGCGCTTTGATCTGCAGGAAAAGGCCGCCGCCTTGATGGACCAGTTTGGGGTTTCCACCCCGTGGCAGGCCTATGTTCAGGTGCGGCTCAGGCACTACCATGCGCTTATCGCTGATCCGGATGTGCTGCGCAGCAACCAATGGCCGCATAACGTCGCCGTGTTGGAGGCTGCCCGCGCTGATGGCTGCCAGACCGCTCTCGCCACCATGTCGCGCTGCGAACAGGCCACGCGGGTGCTCGATATCCTCGGTTGGGCGGATCGTTTCAACTTCATTGCGACCCGCGACGACGTTACCCACAGCAAGCCCGATCCTGAGATCTACCTTCTTGTCCTCTCCGAACTGGCGGTTGATCCTCAGGACGCCTTTGTGCTGGAGGACTCCCCTTCCGGTGTGCAGGCGGCTCTTGCAGCAGAAATCGCGCACGTTTTCGCGGTGACGACGCCCTTCACCCGTGATCGCATCCGCAGCGCGGGCCTGCTGCCCGAAGACCACATCGTTGATGACCCCGACAGACTCCCCGGCATCCTTGCGGCACTGCTTGATCGCGCGAAGAATTCGTAAGTTTTTCATAACCTGTCTGTACCTTTTTGCGTATGATAGGTCTGGTAACCCACAAAAATAGGAGTCACACATGGTCCGACGCTGGATTGTATGGGTTGTGCTGGCCGGTATCGCTCTGAACGCTGTACCCTCCGCTTCCGCCTCCCCATCTGTCGTGTTCACCAGAACAGGCATCATCGTTTCTGGTGGGCCTTTTGCGTCTATTGAATTCGGCCCTGACGGCCGGCTGTATGCTGTCACGCTGGGTGGACTTATCAACACATGGGAGGTCAGCCCCTCCGGCGCGCTGGTCAACAAAACCACCATCGCGCTACCTGCCCTGGCTGGCAGAGCCATCATCGGCATTGCGTTCGATCCGGCTTCAACGGCTGAGGAGCCCATCATGTGGATCTCGCATAACCTGCCGCCAAACGACGGCCTGCACTTCACCGGGGAGATCGCCCGCCTGACCGGCACCAACCCCGGCCAGCCTGATGAAGCCTGGCAGATCGAGCCTGTTGTGGTCGGCTTGCCTCGCTCTGTGGACAACCATCTGACCAACAGCGTGCGCTTCGGGCCGGATGGCGCGCTGTATGTGTCTCAGGGCAGCATCAACGCCATGGGGGCCCCTGACGGCTTTTGGGGGTTTGAGCCAGAAACCCTGCTCAGCGCGGCCATCCTCCGCGTGGATGTTGAGAGCCTGTTGGCTTCAGACGACCTGCCCCTGGATGTGGCCACGGGCTATCCGGGGCCCGGCAACAACCTGGCTCCTGAGGACAACTTCGGGTTTGGCGCACCGGAGTTGGCTGATCTCTACGATCCACAAGCCCCGGATGCCTTGCTGACCGTACATGCCAGCGGGATCCGCAACGCCTACGATCTGGTGTGGCACACCAATGGCGAGCTCTACGTGCCCACCAACGGATCGGCGCCCGGGGGCAACACGCCGGGCACACCGGGCGAACTGCCCATTCAATGCGACAACCGCCTTGATGGCGTCTACACAGGTGGGCCGGTCCCCGGTCTTATATCAGTCAGTGAGCGGCAGGCGGACTTCCTCTACCGGATCGAGCCCAACGGTTACTACGGCCATCCCAATCCGACCCGCTGCGAGTGGGTCCTCAACGGCGGCAACCCCTCACGCGCCAAGGATGATATTGAGGTCGGTGACTATCCGGTGGGCGTCGAGGTCGATCCAAACTTCCGCGGCTATGCGTACAACTTCGGAATCAGCGCCTCGCCCAATGGCAGCATTGAATACCGCAGCAACAACTTTGATAGTGCCCTGCGCGGTGCGCTGTTGGTGACGCGCTTCAGCATTCCGGATGACATCATTGTGCTGTATCCCGGCGGTCCGGACAACGACATCGTTGCCGCTGACGAGAATGTGCCGGGCCTCACTTTCTTCGGCAACCCACTGGATATCGCCGAGGATCTGCGCACAGGCAATCTCTATGTGCTGGAGTACGCGACCGTGATCCGGTTGGTGACCGCCAACGATCCGGGCACCCCTGAGATCGGCACCCCCACCGACTTCACGTTGGGCGCAGTCGAAGGGCAAACGGGCAGCGGCCAGCTCATTGTGCGCAATGTCGGCACGCAGCCGCTGACCATCACAGCCGCTGTGGTCAACAGCGGGCCGTTCATGGTGGATGACAGTGGTCTGCCCCTGGTGATCGAACCACAGGAAGCGGCAGGTCTGCCGGTCATATTCACCGCTCCGCCCGAGACACTCACCACAACTGTCCCGGGCACCCTGACCATCACAAGCAGCGACCCCAACCAGCCGAGCGTTGAGGTGCCGCTGAACGGCGTTGTCCTCACCAACCTGGTGGAAAACGGCAGCTTTGAAGATCCGCTTGACGGTATATGGACGCTCACCGGTGAGAGGGACGGTGCCATCAGCCATCCGGAAGCCCATAACGGCAGCCGCCTGATGCTCTTCCGTCCTGACAACAACGTTGAATACATTACGCAGACCGTCAACACGACCGGAACCAGCGGCGAGGAGATCAGCGCAACGGCCACCGTCGCGGGGCAAGCACTGCCCGCTGGCGGTGCGGTCGGCATAAGGGTTGGGTTGTATGCGGCCGGGCTGGAAGTTCAGAGGGCGGAGTGTGTCCTGTCAGACCGTGGCACGTTTACATGGCAGCCGCTCAGCTGCACACTCATGGCAGAAACCACCTACGACCAGATCACGCTCAGCATCGGATGGGCCGGTTTTAACAGCGGCCTGCTCGGCATCGACAGCGTCACTATCGGCCAGTTCACACCCTGATCGCAAAAGGGCCATGGTCTGTACCATGGCCCTTGCTTTTTGCGTGTAGTGATCGCTCAATCAAGCATCTCACGGCGACCTTCAAGCGCACCCAACAGCGTGATCGTGTCCGCGTATTCCAAATCCCCACCAACCGGCAGGCCGCGCGCCAGCCGCGTAACGCGAACCTTATCGCTCACCGTCTTGATCCGCTGGCGGATGTAGCTGGCTGTCGCATCGCCTTCCAGGCTTACGTTGGTCGCCACGATGATCTCTTCGGTTGGGTGCCCCGCCCCGACACGCTGTGCCAGCTCCTCGATCTTTAATTCTGTCGGCCCAATGCCCTCCATCGGATTGATCGCGCCGTGCAGCACATGGTACAGGCCCTGATAGGTCGCTGTGCGCTCGATGGCGATCACATCCAGCGGCTCTTCCACCACGCAGATCACCCGGCGGTTGCGCCGGTCATCGGTACACACCGAACAGGGATCGCTTTCCGTGATGTTGCAGCACACCGAACAGGTGCGCGTGTTTTCCACCAGCTCCGTCAGAGCAGCCGCCAGCGCCAGCGACTGCTCGCTGCTGGTTCGCAGCAAATAGTACGTCAGCCGGGCGGCGGTCTTGGGACCAATGCCCGGCAGACGTGAGAACTCATCAACCAGCCGGGTTACCGACTGTGGGACTGCGCTGCTCACCCCTACAGACCTGGGATGTCCATCCCACCGGTGATCGGCTCAAGGCGGTCAGCGGCCATCTTCTGGGACTCTTCGATGGCCTGGTTAACTGCGGCCACCAGCAGATCTTCGAGCATGTCCACATCATCCGGGTCGACCACGTCCGGGTCCAGCTTGACCGACTGCACCCGCTGGTGACCGGTGATCGTGATGGTGATCGCACCGCCGCCAGCTGTCACATCGATGGTTTCGGTTTCAAGTTCTTCCTGGGCCTTTTTGATCTCCTCCTGCATCTTCTGCAGGCGGGACATCATACCGCCAGCGCCACCGCTGGCACCACCGCCCACGCCGCCGCTGCGGCCCCTGTTGCGTAAACGCCTGCTGCTCTTCGACATATACCTCACTCCTCTGTATCTTCTATGCGGATGACTTTGCCACCCAGTTCATTAACCACGTAATTGACCAGACTATCATCGGCAGCGGGGTTGCTGCCACCGCCCTGTGCACTCACCTGGCAGCTGATAGCGAATTCGAACCCTGTTATGCGGACGATCACATCCCGAATTATCTGCCGGGTCTCTTCTGTTTCGATCTTACCCCGGTGGAAGTCGCTGGGCACACTGAGTATCAGACGCCGGCCTTCAATGCGCAGCGGGGCGGCATCGGTCAGCAGGGCTGATGCACGTAAATCCGCCCGTTTGATCGCTTCACGGATGACGTCCCATTTTTTCACCACATCACTGAGGGCGGGTGCGCCCGCAGGCTGTGGCTCCGGTTCTGCCACGGCGGGAGGGGGCGGTTCAGGTGACCGCGGCGCCTCCGCTTGGGCGGGCTGCGGCGCGGCCTGCGCTGCTGGCCGTTGGGCCGGGGCAGCCGCTTCGACCTGGGCCTCGTGCAACGCTTCCACACTCTCGATAAACGCCATCTCCAAGGGGAGTTGGGGCTGCCATCCGCCGGCCGCCTGATCAGCAGCCTCACTGAACGCACGCAGCGCAGCCAGCAGAGCCCGGCGTGGCAAATCCTGCGCCTGTTGGGCCGCCGCCTCGACAGCAGCAGGCATGGCCATCATCTCGACAATGTCCGCGCCGCCCGTTTGGATCAACATGACCATCCGTAGATACTCGATCATATCCCGGGCGAACTGCTGTGCGTCCGCACCTTCGTCAAGCACCCTGTTGATCAACGTGATGCCGTGCCCGGTATCCCCCGTGATGACCGCCTCTGTCAGCGCGTAGACGTCATCGACAGCCACCGTGCCCAGGATCGCCCGGGCCAGTTCCAGGCTCACGACCTTGTCGGGTTCAGCCAACAGCTGATCCAGCAGGCTGATCGAATCACGCATGGAGCCAGTCGCCTGCCGGGCCACCAGCTCGAGTGCGTCTTCCTCGGCTTCGATCCCCTCATGATCGACGATCAGTCGCAGCCGCTCCACGATCTGATGCAGCGGAATCCGCTTGAAATCAAAGCGCTGGCAGCGCGATAGAATCGTGCGCGGCACCTTGTGGATCTCCGTGGTCGCCAGGATAAATATGGCGTGATCCGGTGGCTCCTCGATGGTCTTCAACAGCGCATCAAATGCCGCGCCGGAAAACCGGTGCACTTCATCGATGATATAGACTTTGTACTTTCCCTCGTTGGGGGCAAAGGCGACCCGCTCACGCAGTTCACGCACATCATCCACGCTGGTGTGTGAGGCGGCGTCGATCTCGATAAGGTCGAGGTAGCGTCCTTCCCGCACGGCCTGGCAGACATGGCAGCCGCTGCCCGGGCAGACGTCGCCTTCCCCTACCTCCGGGCAGTTGACAGCCTTGGCCAGCAGCCGTGCCATCGAGGTTTTGCCCGTTCCACGCAGCCCGGCGAACAGATACGCATGCGCGATACGCCCGCTGGCCAGCGCGTTCCTCAGTGTGTGTACAACGTGTTCCTGCCCCACTACTTCATCGAAGTTCATGGGGCGCCACCGCAGATATAGGGCCTGTGACGCCATTCGGGGTGCTCCTGTTTTTCTGTGCCTGTCGAGTCTAGCACCGGGCTGATCGACCCGCAATGATCGTACCACACCGCGGTGACATCGACAGTCACCATTGACTCGTGCCTCCGGACTGTGCTACACTTCAATCGCATAGCGAACAAAGCTGTGACCGGGAGGAGTAAGCGGTCCCCGGTTCGCCACTTCAGAGAGCGCAGGCCACCGGTTGAAAGCCTGCCAACGGCAGCCACCCGCTGAAGGTCGCCCGGAAAGCTGGCATCCTGAACCGCAAGTAGGGATGTTCGGGAGCGCCCGTTACAGCGCAGGCTGAGTGCAGTGAACCCCATGGTTCGCTGAACTAAGGTGGTACCGCGTGGCATGTCGCCCCGTCCTTAGCCAAGGAGGGGCGTTTTTGTTTTGTATCAGCAGTGGAGGGGGACAATGGATAAACCACGTGAGATGGACAAGACCTTCGACTTTATCGGGACAGAGGCCCGGCTTTATGCCTGGTGGGAAAACAACGGCTGGTTCAAACCTGAGAATGCACCAGAAGGGGTCGATACTTATGTGATTAGCATGCCGCCGCCCAACGTGACCGGTGCGCTGCATCAGGGCCATGCGCTGTTTGTGGCGCTGGAAGATCTGATGATCCGCCATGCCCGCATGCAGGGCAAAGCGGCCCTGTGGGTCCCCGGCACGGACCATGCCGGGATTGCAACCCAGCTTCAGGTGGAAAAGATGCTGCTCGCCGAAGGCACCAGCCGCGAAGAGATCGGTCGTGAGGAGTTCCTGCGTCGCACCTGGGAGTGGAAGGAGACCTACGGCGGGCGCATCACCGAGCAGCTGCGCCGCCTGGGAGCGAGCTGTGACTGGGACCGCGAGCGCTTTACGCTAGATGAGGGGCTGAACCGCGCTGTGGTGGAGGCCTTCGTGCGCTGGTGGGAAGAAGGCCTGATCTACCGCGGCGACTACATGATCAACTGGTCACCGAACCTGCAAACCGCCGTCAGCGATCTCGAGGTGGAAAACGTTGAACGGCAGGGCAAGCTGTACTTCTTTAAGTACCAGCTGGCCGATGGCAGCGGGTATATCCCGGTGGCGACCACCCGCCCGGAAACCATCCTGGGTGACACAGCCGTGGCTGTTCATCCGGAGGACGAGCGCTTCACCGATTACATCGGTAAGACAGTGCTCGTGCCCATACTCGACCGCGAGATCCCGGTGATCGCCGACGAGTACGTCAAGATGGAGTTCGGCACAGGGGCGCTGAAGATCACGCCTGCCCACGACCCGAACGACTACGTGATCGGCAAACGCCATGCTCTGCCCCTGATCAACATCATGAACAAGGACGCCACGCTCAACACGAACGCCGGTCCGTATGCCGGTATGGAGCGCTTCGCGGCGCGCAAGCAGCTGTGGTCCGACATGGAAGAAGCGGATCTCACACTCAGAGTGGAAGACTACCTTCACACCGTGCCCATCGCGCAGCGCGGCGGCGAGGTGATCGAGCCGATGGTCAGCACCCAGTGGTTCGTGCGCCTCAGCGATCCGGAAACCGGCGAGCCGACCGGCCCGGCCAAACGCGCGCTGGAAGCTGTCCGCACGGGCTATATCGAGATCGTGCCGGAGCGCTTTACCAAGATCTGGGAGCACTGGCTGACCAACATCCGCGACTGGTGCATCAGCCGCCAGCTGTGGTGGGGGCATCGCATCCCGGCGTGGCACTGTCACGACTGCGGCGAGGTTACGGTAGCGCGCGAAGAACCGAATGCCTGCACCTCCTGCGGCTCGGAGAACATCACACAGGATCCGGACGTGCTCGATACATGGTTCAGCTCCGGGCTGTGGCCGTTCAGCACGCTCGGCTGGCCGGAACCAACCGCCGATATGGCGCGCTTCTACCCGACCACAATGATGGAAACCGGCTACGACATCCTGTTCTTCTGGGTGGCACGCATGGTGATGATGGGCCTGGCCTTCACCGATGAGCGTCCATTTGCAACGATCTACCTGCACGGTCTTGTCCGTGACGAGAGCGGCAAAAAGATGTCCAAGACAACCGGCAACGTGATCGATCCGATTGAGGTCATGGAGCAGTACGGCACAGATGCGCTGCGCTTCACCCTGTTAACGGGGTCCACACCAGGCAACGACATGAACTTGGCTGTCTCCCGCATTGAGGCAAACCGCAACTTCGCCAACAAAATTTGGAATGCAGCCCGGTTCATCGTCAGCAACCTGCAGGGTGAAGTTCCGACGGGGGCACCACCCGCCCAGACGCTGCCCGACCGCTGGATCCTCAGCCGCCTGCACACCCTGATCGCGGATGTGAACCGGCTGTTCGGCACTCACCTGTACAGCGAAGCGGGCCAGCAGATCTACGACTTCTTCTGGAGCGAGTTCGCTGACTGGTATATCGAGGCCAGCAAAGTTGCGCTTTATGGTGAGGATGAAGCGGCTAAAGCACGCACCCGGCAGGTGCTCGTCTATGTGCTTGACCAGTGCCTGCGGCTGCTGCACCCTTATATGCCCTTCGTTACGGAAGAGATCTGGCAGCACATTCCGCATGAGGGCGAGGCTTTGATCATCGCAGGGTGGCCTGAAGCTGACAACAGCTATATCGATCATGAGGCGGAAGACCAGATGCGCCTCCTCATCGAGCTCATCCGTGGGCTGCGCAATGTGCGCTCGGAGTACAATGTGCCGCCGTCGGAACGCATCACCACGCAGGTGAGTGCCGGCGCACACCGGGATCTGCTCGATGCACAGCGGGAGTTGTTCGTCCGCCTGTGCAACACGGATCTTGACCTGCATGAGCACATCACGGATGCTCCGGAGATGGCCGCTACGGTCGCTGCCGCTGAGGTGACCGCCTACCTGCCGCTGGCCGATCTGATCGATATTGAGGCTGAGATCGCCCGCTTGGAAGATGAACTCGCCGAGACCCGCGATCTCATCGCCAACCGGGAGGGCCGCCTCGCCAACGAAGGGTTCATCAACAATGCACCGGAGGATGTGGTTCAGGGTATCCGCGACTCCCTGGCCGAACTGCAAGCCCGCCGCGATGCACTCCAACAGCGGTTGGAAACCCTCAAAACGTAAGGACTGCTGTACTGCCCCCCTCCAACCTGACGAGGGGGGCAGTTGGCTTGAGATATCCCCTCGACTATAATCGCTTAGACGAAGACGAGGTGGATTGGATTCTATGGAAGAGCTCACCGAACAGCCGCTTACTGAAGCCGCGGATCCGGTAGAACCTGAACAGAAACAGGCGCTCAGGCAGTTCAAATCGATTGCGCTGGAAGTGCTTGAGACCGCGGCACTTGCGGTTCTTATCTGGCTGGTGTTGAATACAGCTACAGCCCGTTACGTCGTTGAGGGCGTCAGCATGCAGCCCAACCTGCAAACCGGACAATACTTTATCGTCAGCCGGGTGGCTTACTGGTTTAATGACCCGCAGCGCGGCGATGTGATTGTTTTTGATTACCCCAACAACCCGGACGACGATTATGTCAAGCGCATCATCGGTCTACCGGGTGAGACAGTCCGTATTGATGTCAACGGGCAGGTGTTCATTGACGAGGCCCCATTAAATGAAGAATACATCAACGGCGGGCGCGCCGGGCGGGCGGGCAGTTGGACTGTGCCCCCGGGCAGCTACTTCGTGATGGGGGATAACCGCGGCAGTTCAAGCGACTCACGCAGTTGGGGAGCTCTTGAAGAGTCCTACATCATAGGCAAAGCCTGGTTGTCGTACTGGCCAGTCGATATGTGGGGGACTGCTCCACATCACACCTTCAGCGACTAGCGTTCGTCAGTTTTCGGGTGGGCCAACCACGAGGGGGGCAAAGATGAGTGGGCAGTTTGACCTCGATCAGGTGCTGGCAGATATTCTCAACCATGTGTACCAATCGCTGCCCTGCCACCACGCAACGATTGCCCTGCTCAATGAGGAGGGCACCGGCCTTTATGCTTACCGTTCGATTGGTGGTGGCCTGCCGCAAGGCACCCCGATGATCAGCATCGATGAAGGGATTATCGGCTGGGTGGCCCGTACGGGGGATCTGGTCATCGTCCCAGATGTGCGGCTTGACGACCGTTATTACAGCTTCGATGAGGCCGTCAGGTCAGAGTTGGCCGCACCGATGTACGTGCACGGTGACCTGATCGGCGTGTTCAACGTGGAAAGTGACCAGGCCAACGCCTATGATGAACACCATGCCAGCATGCTCGCTGCGCTTGCCGGGCAGGCGGCGTTGACCATCCGGCTGGCTCGCCTCCACACGGAACTGTTGGCGGGCTTTGATGCGCTCAGCCATTCAAACGCCGAGCTGTCACTGCGCAGCAGCATCGGCCAGTTGACCGCCGACACCCTCGAACTCGACAAATCCGTACCGACCATCATGCGCAGCCTGCTTCAGTTGGTCAGCGCGGAGCGCAGCATTCTGGTGCAGCTGGATCCACAGAGCACCCAGATCACACACATCACCATTGTTGATCCGGCGGCCACCACCCGTATCGACAGCCCCGAACCCGACAACATGCTTGTAGCGGAACTGGTCTCAGCCGGTGAGCCGCGTGCGGTTACTGACCTTTCCGGGCTGGACCTGGTCACAGACGGCGCACAAACGGGCTGTGCTCTACCGTTGACAGCACGCGGCCGGCCGCTTGGTGTGATCTTTCTGATGCGCGATGGCGACCCGTTTACTCCCAGGGATCTGGACCGCCTGCAGGCCACGGCCAACCACCTGGCACTCGCGCTGGACAACAGCCTCCTGCTCAGCGACATACAGACCAGACTCACTGAAACCGGCCTCCTGCAGACAATCTCCCTACGGATCAGCGCAGCACTCGATATCGATGGCCTGCTGACGAACGTTACCCAGTTGATCAGCAGCTACCTGCACACTGAGCTGGTTCTCGTCTGGCAGATCGATCCGCTCAGTGACGATCTGGTGCTCCATGAGCAATCGGCGGTCGGGCTGCCTGCCGGGCTTGATATCCCGGTGTGGAACATCGACGACGAGGGCATTCTGCCCGGTGTCTGCCGGGTGAACACATCTTTCCTTACTACCTCATTGGCGGAGGAGGAGCGGCTTGTCTGGCATGAGTTCATGCTGGATGAGCTGGGCATCACGGATATGATCGCCGTGCCAATCTATGCGCGGCGGCGCGCGCAGGGTGTGCTGCTGGCCGCCAATCGGGTGGGCCCTGCGCTGGATGAAAGCCACCAGACCATGTTGGTCACCATCGGCAGCCAGCTCGGGGTTGCGTTCGCCAACGCAAGCCTGAACGCCAGCGAACACAAACGCGCCAGCCTGATGCAGCACATTAACCGCATCGGGGCGGCGCTCTCCGGCATTCTGGAGCGTGAAGAGCTTTACAAGCGCGTGGTCTTTTCCATCCAACGGCTGCTCGGCTACGAAGCCGTCTATCTGCTGGAGGCCGCGGATTCTCACCTGGAGATCGTCGCGCAGGCCATCGGCGACGACATGGCCGAACTGCTCAGCGAGCCGCCCACTCTGCCACTAAAGGGCAGCAGCCCGGGGCGTGCTGCCCGCACGCTGCGCTCATTCCTCATCCGGGATATCGACCTTGATCCGGATGCCGAACCGCCTGCCGACCTGCCCTTCACCGCCCGCTCGGAGCTGATCGTGCCTATCCGCTCGGGCGAGTCGATCATCGGGGTTCTGGATGTCTACAGCAGTGAGCGCGGCGCTTTCGACGAAAGCGACCGTGAAGCCCTCGAGGCCTTAGCCACACAGATCGCCATCGCGTTGGAAAACACCGCCCTGCACATCGAAACACAGCGGCGGCTTAAAGAACAGCAGATCGTGCACCAGATCAGCGGGGACCTTAATGCCATCCTGGATATCCCCCGCCTGGCAGATGCGACCGTTTACCAGATGGCGCATGCGTTGGATACTACGGGTTGTCTGTTCGCCCTGTACGATGCTGAGAAAGACGTGATCACCGTCCGCTCGATGTATGTATCACCGACCGCAACCCGGCAGGAAGCGCTCAATGAACTGCCATGGCGTCAGGCCCTCAGCGAACTTCCGGCATCGTTCCGGACCATGCTCTTGATGGGCAGTCCGCTCCTTGTGAACCTGGATGCCGCCGAGGGTGACGATCTCGCCTTTATGCAGGCCTACGAACAGCAGGGCCTCCTGCTGATGCCGATGGTCGCGGGCAGCCGTCCGCTGGGGCTGATCATGTGGGCCGACGATCGCTACCCACGCCACTTCGACAGCGGAGAGGTCCGGCTGGCGCAGACACTGGCCAATCATGCCTCTGTTTCACTGGAGCGTGCCCGCCTACATGAAGCCACGCAGCGCCAGCTCAAACGCGAGAGCCTGCTCCGCCGTTTGGCCGAAACGGCCAACAACTGGGTTGAGCTGGACGAGATGCTCGACCGCTTCAGCCGTGAGGTGTGTACCGCGCTGCAAGCCACCGCCTGCACACTTTACGCCTTTGAAGAGGACCATCTGACGGTCCGGGCACAATACAGCGCGCCGGGGGCGCTGCCAGCGCCCGCTGGCAGCCTTAAGCTGGAGGACTATCCGGCATTGGCTGTTTCTCTGGACCGTGGCAAGGTGCTGCGTGTGTCCTTTACCACGCCGGGGGAGGATATCACCGGCTTCGAACACCTGAAGGAAGAGGGGTTCACTAACGTGATGGTCGCGCCGTTAGTCAGCCGCAGCCGGTTGCTGGGCGCCATGCGCGTCCTTGATGATCGCGCTTCACGCTGGTTCAGTGCCGCGGATGCTGACCTGATGGAAGCGCTGGCCACACAGGTTTCCATCGCGCTGGACAATGCCAACCTCTTTGCCGAATTAGAAGAACGTGCCGACGAATTGGCTGTGGCCAACCAGCTCAAAACGGAGTTCCTGGCGAACATCAGCCACGAACTGCGCACCCCGATGAACAGCATCATTGGCTTCACTGATGCACTTGTTGCCGGCACCTACGGCGAACTGAATGACAAACAGCAGGATCGCATCGTAAAGGTCCGCAAGAATGCCGGCCACCTGCTGACTTTGATCAACGATCTGCTCGATCTGTCGCGTATTGAGGCCGGACGGCTCAGTCTCGAATTCGAATCCGTAGACGTCCCTTCTGTGATCGATATGATATGCGCCACCATCGAACCTCAGATCGCGGCTAAAGGGCTTGATCTCATCCGCGACTACGCCCCTGATGTACCAGCAGCTTCCCTCGACGAACAGCGTTTCAAGCAGATCCTGATTAACTTGCTGTCCAATGCCATCAAATTCACTGAAGAGGGATCCATTACGGTCAGGGTGCAGCCTGCCGGTGAAGATGTCCTTCAGGTGAACGTAATCGATACCGGCATTGGCATCTCACCGGAAGACAAGGCGATCATCTTCGACGAATTCCGTCAGGTGGATGGCTCCTCGACGCGGCAGTATGAGGGCACCGGCCTTGGTCTGGCGATCTCCCGCAAGCTCATTGAGATGATGGGCGGACGCATTTGGGTGGAAAGCGCATTGGGTGAGGGCAGCAGCTTTTATCTACTCATCCCAACCCTGAAAGGAGAGTCTTATGAGTGAGGACCGCCTCGTTATTCTGGTGGTGGAGGACAACCCCGACAACCGCACCCTGATCACAGATGTGCTCGGTGCCATGGACTATGCCATCCTGGAAGCCGTGAACGGCGTGGAGGGCGTAGAAAAGGCATTCAGTTCCAAGCCTGACCTCATTCTGATGGACCTCTCCCTGCCGCAGAAGGATGGATGGACGGCCACACAGGAGATCAAGGCCAACCCAGATACCGCCGACATCCCCATTGTGGCTCTGACCGCACACGCGATGGTCGGTGACCGGGAGCGCGCACTTGAGGCGGGCTGCGATGATTACCTCAGCAAGCCTATCGACTTTGCCAAACTCACACAGGTGTTAAACAAGTTCCTCAACCGCCATTAGAATGCGCTTTGCGATCGGTGTGGTATGTGTGTTCGCGGTTGGGTTGGTAGGCTGCCAGCCTGCCGCACCGCCAACCGCAGCCCCGGCAGCAGTCCCGCAACCAACCCCACCCCCTGCCGATCCGCTCTCCCTGGCTGAAGCATTCGCGCAGGGCCGGAACGAATTTGACGCGACCCTACGTTTTCTGCAGGCAGCCGATCCCACGCTGGACGATGCCGACCTGATCCGAGCCGCCAATGCAGCTGCCTTCGACGACCCTGACCGTACCCCACTGGAAGGCGGCCTGCTGCTGACTCGCGCCGATGAGCGCGCGGTGGTCGCCTACCCAAATGGCAGGGGGCTGGTTCTCTTTGACGACGGGGCACCGCCCGTGCAGCTTACACGCTGGGCATTGGATGTGATCGCCGTACAGGCTGTCTGGCTGCCTGATGAGGCAGGGATCAGCTATGTCACCCTGCGCGCCGATGGGGGCACAACCATCCACTACATCCTCGCGGCCCGGTCCGGATCTGGGTGGGAGGTCCGCTGGCACAGTGATGACAACCCGGACTGGTGGTTTAATGCCCGGGATGCACGTATCGCTGTTGCCCCTGATCTTTCCCGGCTGATCGTCACAGGGCAGGCCACCAACACCACCAACACCTTTGCCGAGTCGTTTAGCGATGTGACGCGGGATTTCACCCTACTGTGGGAGCGTGACGAGGACAGCCGCTACCAGCCTGCGCTCACTGCCAGTGCCTTTGCCAGCCGCCAGGAATGGCTGTGGCGGGTCGCCGAACCTTCGGCCTATACCACACTGGTTGAATTTATCGAACGGCTGCGTCTCAGCGAGGTGGAAGAGGCCGCCGGGTTCACAGCCGACCCGAGTGTACTGGAGGATGCTTTGGACTTCGGGCTCGCGCTGCCGGAAAGACAGTTCATTGTGACGGCTGCTACCGAAACGCGCATTGAATTCCGGGACACACGCGGCGCATTCGTGGCAACATTCATCACGCCGCGGCGTTCCGGCGGGCCATGGCTGTTGACGGGTGTTCGCCCCTTGGGGGCCCAATGAGGATCATCACCGCGGGCCAGGTGGACTATCAGCAGGCGTGGGCCTGGCAAAAGGACCTCGCCGCGCAGCGCGCCGCCAACACGATTCAGGATACGCTGCTTGTGTTGGCGCATCCACACACCTATACCATTGGGCGCTCAGGCTCACGCGATAACCTGCTTCTCGATAAAGCGGTCTGCCGTGAACGCGGCATCACTGTGCTGGACGTCGACCGAGGCGGCGATATCACCTACCATGGCCCGGGCCAGCTGGTGGCCTATCCTATTCTCGATTTGGGCCAGCCACAGGCGGATGGGCGTCTGCTCAAAGCCGACTATGTGGGCTATCTGCGCCGTTTGGAAGACGTACTGATCGCCACTATTGCCGCGTTTGGGCTGCATGGCTTCCGCGAGGAAGGTTACACTGGTGTGTGGACGGGCAGCCCACCGGCCAAGATCGCGGCCATTGGGGTGCGCGTCAATGCGAAAGGCATCAGTACGCACGGCATCGCCCTGAATATCGATCCGGATCTGAGCTACTTTGCCGGGATTATCCCGTGCGGCATCACCGATCGTCCTGTAACATCTATGGGGCGCCTGTTGGGGGCCGACTGCCCACCGTGGGAGGCCGTCCAGGATGTGTTCATAGAGACCTTTATCAGCATGTTTCAGCATAAGGAGCAAGGATGACCGTACTGGTCCTCGTCCGCCATGGGGAAACGGATTGGAATGTCAACAGGTTGTTCCAGGGGCAGACCGATATTCCGCTCAACCAACGCGGAAAGCAGCAGGTCTTGCGCCTGCCCGAACGGCTGGCCGAATACGATATCGACGTTGCTTTCACAAGTGATCTGATGCGCGCGGCAGATACCGCCACCGCCGCCGTCGCTGAGATGAATGGGCTTGATCTGCATCTGGAAACGCGCCTGCGCGAGGCCCACTTCGGCATCTTTGAGGGCCTTTCCTGGGAGGAGATCCAGCAGCGCTACCCGGAGGAGATCGAGCTGTGGATGCGCGACCGCAACAACGCGCCGCACGGGGCCGAACGCCGGGATGACTTTGCGGCGCGGGTCGAGAACTTCATGAACGAAGTGCGCTCCGAACGCCCGGAGCAAACTGTGCTGTGTGTGGCCCACGGCGGCTCATTGGGGATGATGGCCTGTATCGCTTTAGGCGTGAATACACAGTACCGGTGGCAGTTCCAGCTCAACAACGCATCCGTCTCAGAGATCACCCTCTTTGAGCACGGCGCGCTGCTAAATCTCTGGAACGATACCCGTCACATCCGTGACCTGATCGACTGAGCCCAAGGCCCTTTACACCAACCAGAGTGATTCTTGTGGAGTGGAAAGCCACTCCGCGCCTTTTTCCGTGACAAGTACGTTCTCTTCCAGGCCGATGTAGCCGTAGTTCTCAACAAAGACACCCAGCTCAATGGCAAAGACATTTCCGGCTTCGATTACGCCGTAGGGGGTTTGGCCGTAGCGCTCCCAGCGCGGGCCGAGTACGGTGGCTCCATCGTGAGCCATGCGCCCCACATGGTGACCAAAGGCAAACTCGTAAGCCGGATAGCCCGTATCGATCAGAGTCTGCCGGGCTGCTTCATCAATCTGCCAGCCGTGCACACCCGGCTTAAGCGCATCAAAGCCAGTCGTCAGCGCCAGTCGGGCCGCGTTGAACGCCGCGCGCACTTCTTCAGGCGCGTCATCCTCGCCTTCACGCCGGATGTACCATACGCGCTGCAAGTCCGCGCAGAAGCCGTTCTCTTTCACGCCAAAATCCATGTGGACCAGTGTGCCAGGAGTGACAGCGTAGTCGGGTGAAGGGCCCGCATGCCCTACCGGTGAGTCCGGCCCACAGGAAACGGTCGGACAGTAGTCATAGTCCCACGCGGTGCCCAACCGCTTCTCATTGATCAGGTCGTGCACAAAGGCACCGATCGCCGCTTCCGTCTGGCCAGGCTTGATCTGCGCGCCGACCTGTTCAAAGATGCCCTCGGTGGTCTTCACCGCCTGTCTGATGCGTTCCAGCTCCTGCGGGGACTTGCGACCACGAAGCGCCGAAATGATCGCCTCAGCCGAGACAAAACGTTCATCCAGTCCGGTATCCTGTAGGTAGCGGCTCAGCAGCTTCATCAGACCGTGGCTCAGACCGTCAGCGGCCACATCGTTTTCTGAGTAGTTGAGGGCAATAGTCTGCGGGTTGAGCGCCATCAGCACACGCACCAACTCATTGCGGATGCCCTCCACATAGCCGGTCACTTCCCTATAAGCGCCGAGCCGTTCAATATTCTCCCGGTCGTGCTTGCCGACTATCGCGTAATGGCTGCCTTCTCTCGTCACGATGAACGCTGACTGCCAGACCATTTCCATGCCCGCAATAAGGTCGAGGGCAGGGTCCGGGGTCAGCACGGTTTCACGCACAAATGTGAGCCACACATCGACGTTATGCTCGTCGAGGATGGCCGCCGCCTGGTCAAGCTTTTCCTGTATGATGCTGGGCATCCGGGTACCTCACACGTTGGGGATGATGGTCACGCGCCGCTTGTTGCCCGAGCCCACGCTCTCCGTGGAAACCTCGTTGTGGTTGCGCAGCGCCATGTGGATAATGCGCCGTTCGTTGGGCGGCATCGGCTCCAGCGTGACGGTCCGGCCCATGCGGGTTGCCTGCCGTGCCATCCGCTCGGCGAGTTTGCGCAGGCTGGCCTCACGACGCGCCTTGTAGCCCTCTACATCAATGATGATATCAACGCGCCGCTGCAGCTGGCGGCTGACAATCAGCCGGGCCAAGTATTGAAGCGCCTCCAGCGTCTCACCCTTTTTTCCGATCAACGAGCCCAGATCCGCCCCGCGTACATCCAGCACCCACGGGCTCTCCGGGTCGTCGATGTTCTCAGCATCGATATGCACGTTTGCCCGGTAGCCCATGCGATCCACGATGCCGCCGATCACCTCCCGCGCGATCATGGCTTCCTCATCGATCACACCGGTTGGCTCGGAGGCGAACGTTGCCGGGGCGGGCGATGGCATAGGGACGCCCTCCTCGACTGGTTCTTCCTCGGGTTCGGGAAGCTCATCGAGGTCTTCTTCCTCGATCACTTCCTGATAAGCCTCAGCCGGTTCGCCGGGCTCCGGCATGTCGACCTGTTCGGGCTGCGCGGCAGGGGGTTCTGGCTCAGGGGGAGGTGTGGGCTGTCGCCGTGGTGGCCTGAGCGGCGTCAGCCGGACTTCTGCCCGGCGGCTCCCCATACCAAGAATGCCAGGGCTTCCCTCATCGACGATTTCAACGATCACGTCGGTTCGGGAGAGCCCTAGTTGATTCAGGCCCGTCTGGATGGCCTCTTCCACACTTGGGCCACTCGCATCAATGGGTGTCATATCCATTGGGGGTGTCCTTCAGTTACTTGCTCCGCGACCGGCTCTTACTCTTGCTTTTGCTCTTACTCCGGCTCCTCGATCGGCTGCTGCCCCGCCCACGCTGTGGCTGTTCTTCTTCCTGTTGTGGTAGGCCTAAAAAGCCCGCCAAACTGAAACTGCCATCCTCCGTACCAAAGAGGTTCTGCAAACTGGCTCGCCCCAATACCGCATATTGTGCGATACCGATCACGTTGGATGTGACCCAGTAGATCGACAGACCCGCTGGGAACACCGTTGAATAGAAGCCAATCAGCAGGGGCATCATCAGCTGGAGCGAGCGCGTCATCGCTGCCTGCTGAGGATCCGTGGAGGGCGGCGTCAGCAGCCGCTGTGAGAGGAATGTGGTCGCCACAACCAGGATGGGCAGGATCAGCCGGTTCGGGGCAGAGAGATCCAACCCCAACACGCGGCTTTCAAGCGGCAGCAGCGAAATCGGATCCGGCAGGAAGGCCGGTACATTATAATAAATATGCTGCGACAGATCGATGATCTGCAGCGGTGTGGCTGCCAACGACCGCGTGATCGCCTGGTACAACCCGATCAGGATGGGCAGCTGTACCAGGGTCGGCAGGCAGCCTCCCAACGGGTTGATGCCGTGCTCGCGGTACAGTTCCATGACTTGCGCCTGCATTGTTTCCGGGTCGTCTTTGTACTTCTCCCGGATTTTCTGCATCTTCGGCTGGATTTCCTGCATGCCCGTGGTGGACTTCACCTGCCGTGCGGTCAGCGGGAACAGCGCCATACGAATGAGCACCGTCAAGATGACGAGAGCGATCAGGTAGTTGTTGCCAAAGATACCGTACAGCCATATCAGAAGGTTGACCAGAGGGTCAAGGATGAGCAGGTTCCACATGAGATCTACCTGTTTCTCTCCATAGGTGCTTTAACGCGGCTCAAATGCCCAGTCTTCGAGCATGGACTCGCGGTCGTAGGCGACTAGTAAATTGCTGCCCTGCTGCTGATGAGACCCAACAACGATGTTGCCAGCAAACAACACAGGCGATGTATACACAGGCATAGGCCGCACCTCTTCACCAGTTTGGAAGAACAGGAAACGCAGCTCATACACATTCTCGATGGTGGTCGGTTGGGTAACCAGATCGCCGGATGATACCTCCAGCTGGTACAGCCGGGTATCCTCTGAGGCGATGTAGATCACACTCCCCTCCACTGTGTCACCATTCTCCTCTTCGGAAGCTAGCGCATCAACCAAAAGCGGCTGCCCCACAACCGGCCCGTCGGTCGGGAAGGTCCAGACCTCCTCCCCGGTTGTCAGGTTCAGCGCGAACACAGTGCCATCCAGATCCGCGCCGATCACCAAGTTGGCCTCTTCAGCGATGATCGGGCTGCTGAAGATCCAGTTGTCTGTTGGATATTCCCACAGGACCTCCTGCGTCTCAACATCCAGAGCATACATCAAAGTGTTAAGGCTGCCGAAGTACAGCACACCGTTATGCAGCGTGGGCGTGTTGACAATTGCTGCGATGCGGTCGGCGGAAGGTACATCTACATCCGGGAAGCGCCACAGTTCGGAGCCATCCTCGGCATCAACCGCATACACATGCCGGTCCAGTGACGTGATGTAGAGTGTGCCGTTATCCAGAACAGGAGTGGACCAGATGCTGCGGTCAGCCGAAAAGCGCCAGACTTCCTCGCCGCTTGCCTTGTCGATGGCATAGAGCACACCGTTTACAGCCGCAGCGAATACATAGTCCTCACCGATGGTCGCGCCACCAATGAAGCGTGCGTTGTTCGTCATGAAGCTCCACAGTTCAGTACCGCGCTCCGGATCAAGCGCAAAAATGGCATTGCTGTAGTCTGTGATGACAAGCAGCCCCTCTTCAACTGCGGGGGCCGCGAAAAAGTTCTGGTTGTTACTGGGGGACTCTGGGAAGGACCACAGCTGGCGGCCCTGATCATCAACCGCATGCACCTGGCCGCGGTTGGCGACATACAGAATCTCGTTGTGAACCGTCATGCCGGGCCAACTTCCACCCGAAAGCAGAGTCTGGCGATCACCGCCGCCGCCCAGGCAGCCCGTCAACAGGGTCAGGGCGAGTACCAGCAGCGCGCCTTTATACAGTCGCATTAGAAATGAAACTCCTCAGGGACAGGGTCGTGACCGCCCGGGTGGAGAGGATGGCAGCGCGAGATGCGCTTGACCGCCAGCCATCCGCCGCGAAGAACGCCAAAACGCTCAATCGCCTCATAGCCGTAGCGCGAACAGGTCGGGTAGAACCGGCAGGAGGGCGGCAGGGCGGGCGATATGAATTTCTGATAGAAGCGAATAATACCAAGGATAACAACCTTCATAACAATCCTGCTTGAGCTAACAGGTGATCGATCTCTTTTTCCAGTTCCCGGTGTGCGGCACCTACCGCACCCTGATAGCCGATCAGCACGGCGTCTGCGCTTGCAGCCTGCATCAATGGTAGACGCAGACGGATGATCGCGCGCATGCGCCGTCGCATCCGGTTGCGTGTGACGGCATTGCCGACTTTGCGCGTTACGATGAAACCAAAACGAACACGGCCCAACTGCGTTGGGGCGATTGAAAGGGTGAGCAGTCTGCCCCGCCAGCGTTTCCCTTCCCGACGCAGCCGGTCGAATGCCTCTCGGCTGCGCAGTCTATTCTCGCGGGGCAGCATCAGATTCTCACGAATTCCAGTTCGTCTTCTTCACGTGGTTGCGCTTGGGCGTCAGGTTGTGACGACCCTTGGCACGGCGGCGCTTGAGAACCTTTCGGCCCCCTTTTGACTTCATGCGCTTGCGGAAGCCATGCACGCGTGCACGACGACGCTTCTTAGGTTGATACGTACGCTTGGGCATTTTGGTTTCACCTCGCTAACACAAGTGATGCCGCCCCGTAAGTGCGGGGCGGTAAGGAGTGTACAACTTGCGTTGAGAGATTATAGCGCGCGCCCGGACCACGGTCAAAGCACGGGCCGCGCGGATACGGCCTTAAAGGTCCACACATCCCGGTTGAGCAGCAGATCGATCAGCGCTGACCGGCTGTATACTTCCGGGATGAGATCCAGGGCTGTGGCAATGTGCTTGCAGATCAGCCGGTGGCGCGCGGCGAACGTGTAGTATCGGCAGTCACAGGCCAGAGCCTGCCGGCCCAAATCGATGATCACATCATGGCCGCGCATCGTGTAGGCCCAGCGCCGGGGTGTGCCTTCCAGCAGAACCGCCCGCTGCCGGTCGATATGATCCAGCCGGGGTTTGCCTGCCGAAAGGCGGTCATAGGCCGGATCGTGCAGCAGCAGCTCAAGCAGATCGGCGGTTGTGTAGCTGCCATACTTGGCGGCAACCAGGCCATCAAACAGGGCACGTGCGGGGACATGCCGCTTCAAGCGCCCGACCAGCTGTTTTCGGCTGAGCCCTGGCACGCGCTTCAGACCATGCCGGTCCGCGATGTAAACTAACGCTGCAATGTCAGCTTCCGTTAAGAGTCTGTCTATTATCATACCATCACCTCACACATAGTATATCATAGTCTTGTGGCACGTTCTGTCACAGATTGCCCATGGGTTGAGTCAATACAACAACTGTTGTATACTCGCATCAAATTTGACCTATCTACCTAGAAAGAGTTGACCTATGGGTATGCGCGTATCCTGCCTGCAGGATAATCTCGCACGGGGCCTGAACATTGTCAGCGCCGCCGTGGGCAAGCGAACATCCCTGCCCGTTCTAGAAAACATCCTTTTGACCACAGACAATGGCAGGCTTCAGCTTGCCGCGACGGATACCAGCATGGGCATCCGGGCTTGGATCGGGGCTTCCGTCGAGGAAGACGGTGCCATAACCGTCAGTGCCCGCACCCTGCGTGACCTGGTAAACACCCTTTCCGTAGGCCGCGTGGATATGGAAGTCTCCGTGCGAACCCAATCCCTGCACCTCTCCAGCGGGGCCAGCAAAGCACAGATCAAGGGCATCGATGCGGCGGAGTTTCCGCTCATGCCGGAACCTGCTGAAGAGGACGACACCATCGCTATCCCGGCCAGCATCCTCAAAGAGTCCATCAAGATGGTGGCCTTTGCTGCGGCCCGCGACGATACACGCCCCATCCTGACCGGCGTGCTGCTCGCCTACGAAGATGACATCCTCACGTTAGCCGCCGCCGACGGCTTCCGCCTCTCCGTGCGTGAGATACCGATCGAGACCGAGTATGGGAAGTCCTTCTCGCTTGTGGTGCCCGCCCGCGCCCTGCAGGAAGTCGAACGCGTCATCGATCCCGAGCAGGATGAGTTCGCCTACCTGTCCATTCCTGCCGACCGCCAGCAGGTCATCTTCAGCCTGACCAGTGTGGACATCGACTCACGTACCATTGACGGCGAATTCCCCGACTTCCACGCCATCATCCCGCGTGAGACGCCCACACGCACCGTGTTGGATACCGCTGACTTCCTGCGGGCCGTGACCCGCGCGGATATCTTCGCCCGCGAGGCCAACAACATGGTCAGGCTCAGTGTAGAACCGCAGGACGGCATGGCGGGTGTAATCCGCGTGACGGCCAGTGACCAGGAGATCGGCGAGAACGAGGGCATCGTGGATGCCTCCATTGAGGGTGACGGCATGGAGGTTGCCTTCAACGCCCGCTACCTGATGGATGTGCTGAAGGTCATCCGCCATGACAACATTCAGCTGGGCACCTCCCAGCAGGATAAGCCAGGCCTGATCAGCCCGGTGGGCGACGAGACCTACTCCCATGTCATCATGCCGATGCACATCAACCGCTGAGCGGTATGTGGTATAATCGCCGCGACACAGCAGATACGAGGAGCATCCGAAAGGGGTGCTCCTTTTTGCTACAATCAAAGGGCAAGATTCATCCACCACGCAAAGGAGACCTTCCCTCATGACATACGCTGCCTCCCTTGGAAACCACGCTGAAGCTGTTGAAGAAGCCCTCGAGACCTATAAGAAAGACAATATTACGGCCCGCATCTGGGATGGAGACCATACCGTCTGGCAGTCCGAGCCTGATGAGATCAGCAACCGCCTCGGCTGGCTGACCATCGCTGACCGCATGGATCTCGACACGATCAACGATCTGGTGGAGGCTGTGCATTCAGCCGGCTACACGGACATTCTGCTGCTTGGCATGGGTGGGTCAAGCCTGGCGCCGGAGGTATTCAGCCGCACATTTGGCTCCGCAGAAGGCCATCCGGACCTCCACGTGCTCGACAGCACCGATCCCGGAGCCGTACGCGCCTACGATGAAACGCTTGACCTGGCAAACACATTGTTCATTGTGGCGAGCAAATCGGGCGGCACCGCGGAAACCCTGTCGTTCTTCAAGTATTTCTACAACCGGTGCGTTGACGAACTTGGCGAGGCGGAAGCTGGTGAGCACTTCATCGCCATCACAGATCCGGGCAGCAAGCTCGAAAAGCTCGGCAAGGAGCTGGAATTCCGCCATGTGTTCCTTAACGATCCGAACATCGGGGGACGATACTCCGCGCTGTCCTTCTTCGGGCTGGTCCCGGCGGCCCTGTTAGGCATCAATGTGCCCAAGCTGCTTGAGCGCGCCAACGCCGCAGCCGAAGCCGCCAAAGCCGCCAGCAGTGATGCGGCCAAACTCGGCGTGACCATCGGGGAACTGGCCAATCAGGGCCGGGATAAGCTCACGCTCATCACTGACCCGCAGATTGAAAGCTTCGGGGATTGGGTCGAGCAGCTCATCGCGGAAAGCACAGGCAAGGCCGGCAAGGGCATCCTGCCGGTGGTTGGCGAGGATCTCGGTGAGCCGGAGGTCTACGGTGACGACCGCGTTTTCGTTCTGATGCAGATAGGCAAAACGTCGGACTACGCCATCCTCCTCAACGGTCTGGAGAGTGCCGGGCATCCCGTCATCACACTGACGCTTGACGACACCTATGATCTCGGGGCCATGTTCTTCCTGTGGGCGATGGCAACAGCAGTGGCCGGATGGCGGCTTGGTATCCACCCGTTCAACCAGCCGAACGTCGAATCGGCGAAAGTTCAGGCACGCGCCATGATCAACGAATACACGGAGAAGGGCGAGCTGCCTGCTGGTGAGATCATTGACCCCGATCCGGGCGCCCTGACGCGCTTCCTCGACAGCGCTTCCCCCGGTGACTACGTCACGCTGCAGGCGTTCATCACGCCCAATGAAGCAGCAACCACCGCACTGCATGCGCTGCGGATGGCCATCCGCGACAATCGCAAGCTGGCAACCACCATGGGCTACGGGCCGCGCTATCTGCATTCAACCGGGCAGCTGCATAAGGGCGACGGGGGCAGCGGCCTCTTTGTGCAATTCACCAGTGATGTTGAAGACGATGTCGACATTCCGGACGAGGCGGGCAGCAGTGAGTCCGCGATGACCTTTGGCGTGCTGCGCGATGCACAGGCCCTCGGCGATGCGCAGGCCCTGCGCGGGGAAGGCCGCCGCATCCTACGCTTCCGGTTGAGTGAGGACGTTCTTGAGGATCTCGCCGGGCTGAGTGCCGGTTCAGTCTGATACCCTCCAATTGTTGGGGTGAAACGATTGGCTGGTTTTCTCGTAGTATGTAAAAAGGCTGTAAAACCTGTTAATTTCTCCCTTGTAACGGACCCATAGACCGATCACTAGGTTATAATGGGTCCGTGCACCCTGTTACGGAGGATCTATGGACGACACGCTGAAAGCCTTAAGCCAGCCCCAGAGCGAAACCGAAGCGGAAGCACTCGTTGAAGCCCAGCCGGTCGAAAGGCTATCCCCCCCGCAGGCCTTTCTGGGCGTGCTCCTGCGCCCGAAGGCCACCTTCGAGACCATGCGCGACGTGCCCACCGCCCATTGGTGGGTAGTGGCTGTCGTCGCAGTTCTCGGTCTCGTTTTGAGCAGGGTTGGTGACACTCTCGCCCAGCGCAACGTCATCAATGCAACGCTTGAAGCCGGTGGCGTCACAGCGGGGGGGGGCGGAACGGCACTGTTGGTCTTTGGCCTTGTCGTCAGTATTGTGATCGGCCTCATCGGCCTGGCGATCGGCTACTTGATCCGCGGCGGCCTGACCTTTGGTCTCAGCCTGGCATTGGGCGGGAAAACAAACTTCAAGCAGGCTTTCCGCATGGCCGTCTGGACCGCCCTGCCGGAAGCGATCGGGGGCCTGCTCATTGGCATCGCATCGCTGCTCACCGGCAGATCGCCCGCCCAGGGCCTCAGTGCCGCACTCAGCGCGCAGGAAGCCCTTGAGATGCCAATTGTCAACGCGGTGCTCTCCCAGGTTGATATCTTCCTGATCTGGGGATTTGTCCTGCTCGCTATCGGCGCAGCGGTGACCGCTCGTGTGAACAACATCAAAGGCCTGATCATTGCAGCGGCGTTCTATGTGTTGGCCATGCTTGTTCCCATCCTGGCCGCACTGGTTGGCAGTCTGTTTGTGAACGGCTTTGCCTGATGGCGTTCATTGAGGTGACGGACATCTCCCGTCGCTTTGTGATGGGGGATACAGTCGTTAAGGCCCTCGATGGGGTCGACCTTCAGGTGGAGCGCGGTGAGTTTCTCTGCCTGATGGGTCCCAGTGGATCGGGCAAGTCCACCCTGCTGAATCTTCTCGGCGGCCTGGATACACCGACCAGTGGTCTGATCCGCGTGGGTGGCGACAACATCGCCGAGCTGGACGAGAACGGTCTGGCCGACTATCGGCGCAAGCGGGTGGGGTTCATCTTCCAATCCTTCAATCTGCTGCCCACCATGACCGCCCTGCAGAATGTCGAATACCCGATGATCTTTGCGGGGCTGCCGCCCGCCGAAAGGCAGCAGCGCGCCGCACAGCTTCTCACAGCGGTTGGCCTGGGTGACCGCCTGGACCACAAACCGACTGAGCTGTCCGGTGGCCAGCAGCAGCGCGTGGCTGTGGCCCGCTCGCTGGTCAACCAGCCGGATATCCTTTTGGGCGACGAACCCACTGGCAACCTGGACACCAAAACCGGCGAGGAGATCCTCACCATGCTCACCAGCCTGAATCAGGGTGGACAAACCATTATCCTGGTCACGCACGATCCGCGTGTGACCAAACACGCTTCACGCACCGTCCACATGCTGGACGGGCACATTGTAGGGGAGGAATAAACGATGCGCAGACTATTGATCCTGGCCGTTGTGGTGGCTGCCGCTGCCCTGATGCCCCCTGCCGCTCGCGCACAGGATGGCCTGGGCTACCCGGCCTTCAACATTGACAGTTGGACCATTGACCGTGAATCGCTAAGCCGCGGCGATACCTTCACCCTAACCATGACCTTTTCCAACGTCGGCACATTTGGCGCTGACGAGGTGCTGGTTGAAATCCAGGATGATGGCAACTTTGTCGGGTTGGGCACAAGCCCGCGCTTCGGGCATATGGGCATCGGCGCGCAGGCCGTCACAACGTTGGAAATCGGCATTTCCAACACGATTGAGACCGGCTTCTACGGCGTGCCGATCAAGTTCAGCTACCATCACTCCGCGCTTGGCGGGTCCCGCTTGGAGGATATCCGCACTATCGGCGTGAATGTGACCGGTCTGTCTCCCTTCCGCAACGAGGCAGACACCGGCGCGCCCAAACTCGTGATCGAGGACTCGGCGCTCGGCGGCTCAACCGACGATATCCTGATGGTCACCCTCTCCCTGATCAACACGGGCAACCGCACCGCGACCAATATCGTTGTCAATCTGGCCGACACCGAGGTATTCGTACCGGCGGAAGGAACCAGCACCGCTTTCGCACTCGGCACAGATATCAACCCGGAGGAGCGCGCCCAGATCACAGTGCCGCTGACGCTGGTAGCCAGCCCGGACGGGCGCATCAACCAGCTCTTCCGCCTTGAATACGCCAGTTACAGCGGCGGATCCTATGCCGATGAGCAGAGCGTGCCCATCCTGCTGAGCGATATCACGGCAGATGTCCCCCGCCTGCTGCTGGAAGGCTACATGACCGATCCGGACCCGATCAATGCCGGGGAACCGGTCCGCCTCACCCTCACGTTGGCCAATGTGGGCAATGGCAATGCTGAGCAGATCTTCATACGACTAGGGCAGGATGCCAGCTCACTTGGCCCCTTGGCCCCGGTTGGCAGCAGCAATGTGCTGTTTGTGGAAGAGGTGCCCGCCTCCTCCCGGGTGACGGTGGGCTATGATCTGGCGGCGGACGCCAGCGCTGAGTCGGGCCTGATTCCGTTGGATGTGGTCGTCACGTACGAGGATGCATTCAGCGTGGAACGTGAGGAGACCTTTACCATCAGCCTCCGGTTGGATGCGGTGCCCAGCCTTGCGGTCAATCTGTTTGAACCGCTGCCTGACTCGGTGGTTACCGGCCAGGTGATCGACCTGCCGCTGGAGATCATCAACCAGGGCACCAGCTCTCTGAACGTGAGCACGGTGACCGTTGAGAGCGATATCCTACTGATCACAGAGGGAGGCAGTCAATACATCGGTCCGCTGGAGGGAGGTACCGCGCAGACACTCATCGCCACAGCGGAGGCTGTCCAGTCCGGTACTGCAACGATCATCATCACCGTCAACTACCTGGATAGTTTCGCCCAACAGCAGCAGATCACACAGCGGTTGACGTTGGATGTGACCGGGGAACCCGCCCCGCCCGAAGACGAAGGTGTTACACCCGGGCAGCCGAGCACGAGCTCCGGTGAACAAACCGAGCTGACACCCGGGCAGCGTATTGTACGCGCCGTGTTGGGCTTCTTCGGGTTGGGCACCCGTGAACCTGTCGCCACCATTCCGGTTCCCCAGGAGTAACCGCCCATGCGCTTTACGGATCTGATGCAGCTGGTGATCTCCAATCTGCGCCGCATGGTGGGCCGTGTGGTCTTCACCGCCCTGGGTGTTGTGATTGGTACCGGTGCCATCGTTATCCTGATCTCGCTGGGCGCCGGGCTGCAATCGAGCCTGACCTCCAGCCTGGAAAGCTTCGGTGCGATCAACCAGATCACGGTGTTCTCGGGCGGTGGCGGCCCGCAGGGCGGCAGTGACCAGGCCCTCGATGCCCGTGCCATCCGCGAGTTCCAGAGCATTCCAGGGGTGGAGGCCGTAACACCCCGCGTCTCGATCGGTGGTACCTATCAGCTAAACCGCCTGCAGGGCGGAGCCACAACCTACGGTATCGCTCCACTGGCTGCCGATGATCTCGGCCTGGCCGTTGAGCGCGGCACCAACCGGCTTTCCCGCGGGACAATCGTTGTGGGGCCGAAGGTAGCCGAACAGTTCTTCGACCCACGCCGTCCGCAAACTGAGATCGAACCGCCCGACCTGTTCGGCCAGACCCTGCTGCTCCAGCTGAGCCGCTTCGATCCGGAGACAGGTGCACAGGAGGATCGCACCGTCAGGCTGCGCGTGGGCGGCGTGCTGGAGGAGACCGGCGGTGAAACGGATTTCAACGTGTACATGGCCTTAGACGACGTCGAAGAACTGACGGCCTGGCAGCAAAATGGCGTTTCCCCACGTTGGGAGCAGGAAGGCTATCCAACGCTCATCGTGATCACCCAGCTCGATCCGGCCATTGTCCAATCCGTGGAAGGGCAGATCGCCGACCAGGGCTACTTCGCGTTCTCGATTGGCTCCAGCCTGCAAGGGCTGAACACCTTCTTCCTGATCGTACAGGCTGCTCTCGGCGGTATTGGCGCGATCGCCCTGCTGGTTGCAGCCATTGGTATCGGCAACACGATGGTGATGTCCGTCATGGAGCGCACCCGCGAGATCGGCCTGATGAAGGCTGTCGGTGCCCACAACCGCGATGTACTGACGGTCTTTGTCGTGGAGGCCGGAATCATCGGTGTGTTGGGCGGCATTGTCGGTGTGATTGCCGGCTGGCTGCTCTCGCTGATCATCAATGTGGTGGCACTGGCCTATATCAGCGCACAGACCGCAGCGCAGGGCGGTGCCGATCCGGGTATTGATCGCATTGCTTATACACCGCTCTGGCTGGTGTTCTTCGCCATCGGTTTCGCCTTTCTGATCGGCCTCATCGCTGGCATCTTCCCGGCGCTGCGAGCCGTTCAGCTCGACCCTGTGAGGGCCCTCAAGTATGAGTAAACATCTCATCGCGCTGGCAGCACTTCTTCTGTTGGTTGGCTGCGGTACGCCGCAGGTCGGAACGGCACCGCCATCAAACAACACCACCGGGGCCGTGCGCCCTTCCGGCACACTGGCGACCTTTACCCCGCTGCCCGAGGATTCAACAGCCGCTGTGCAGCCAGGCGAGGCCACACCTGGGGTCGGCACACCGTCCGGGCCAACGCCCATCGCCGATCAGGCCGTTGTTGGCGGCGGGCAGGGCGGTCCAACCGCGACTTTGCTCCCTCCCGATACGACACCCGATGCTGCAACCCCAACACCTACGCCCACGCAAACCCCCTCGCGCCCTGCAATTTTCGCGTTTGCCACCCGTCCTACGGAGATCGAGGCCGGTGGGCAGGTCCTGCTCGCTTGGGATGCCCTCGGCGACAGCGCCTTCATCTGCCCGAATACTTACCTCGGCCTGATCGACTATCTGTGCTTCGATGTGCCATTGAGCGGTGAGCAGTACGTCACCATCAACGCCGATGAGCGCGCATGGGACTACCGAGGCTTTACGCTGCATGTCAGTGCGGATGGCGAGCAGATCACAGAGTTCACGCCGATCAGCGTCCTGTGCCAGGGCGAATATGAGTGGTGGTTCTACAGTTCGGATCCGTTTGCCACCAACCTGCCGGAGGCCTGCCCTGTCACCCGCCCGATCCAGTCGGATGGGGCGTCTCAGCAATTTGAACGCGGCAGCATGCTGTGGATCGAAGGCAGTGCGCGTGTGGTCGTCCTGTTCGATGATGGCACCTATCGCATCTACACGGATCTGACCCAGGTGGCGACGCCTGCGCCGCCACCGGCAGGCGTAGCACCGCCGGTCGGCGCTTTTGGCATCCTGTGGCGGGGTGAGGCACCCGGCAGCGCAGATGTGCGTGCCCGGATCGGAAACCCAACGGAACCGGAGACAGCACTCGATGCCGCCTACCAATGTTACGCCGAGCAGGGTGCGTTGACCTGCTTCACCCGTGGACCGAAGTCGCAGATCATCCGGCTGCTGCCCGATTCCACGTGGGATCTCTGGCCTGCCGGGTAGTTGTTTGAGAAAACACGACGAGAGGCTTAAAATCCACACCAGCGCCAATGTAAACTCTTGGAGATGCTATGGCTACGCAAGACACCATTATGATCGGGGGCATGCCCTACCGCTCCCTCAAGAAAGACTATGTTGAACTCAAAAAGAAGATCCAGGCGGCTGGCATCATGGACCGGCAGCCGGTCTATTACGCGGTCAAGTTCACAGAAGTCATTCTGTTGTACGCCGCCTCGATTGCGATCCTTTTCCTGGTAGACAACATCTGGGTTCAGATGCTTAACGCGATCCTGCTGGGTTTTGCCTCAACCCAGGCGGGCTTCATCCTGCATGACGCCGGGCACCGTCAGATTACCAACAGCACCAAGGCCGACAATCTGATCGGCCTGATCTTTGGCAACCTGTTTATGGGTGCTTCAAGCGGATGGTGGATCGAGTATCACAACGAGCACCACGCTTTTACCAACGAAGTCCATGTGGACCCTGCTATTGATCACCCGTTCTGGGCGTTCGACGACCAAACCGCGCTGGAAGCCTCCGGTTTTTGGCGGTTCATGGTTCGGTGGCAGGCCTATCTGTACGTACCGCTGATGATGTTCCAAGCGGCCTTTCTGCGGATTTTCACCTTCCAGCGGCTGTTGGGCCCGGGCAAGGTCAAAAACCGGGGCGTTGAACTGGTTCTGGTTGTGGTGCATCTCGCGCTGTACCTCGGCCTCATCTTCATCGCACTGCCGCCCCTGGCTGCGGTGGCCTTCATCGCGATCCACCATGCGTTCACCGGGGTGTATACCGGCATGGTCTTTGCGCCGAACCACAAAGGCATGCCAACCATTGAAGACGGCAAGAAGGTCGACTTCATGCTCCAGCAGACGATCACCACCCGCAACGTGGCTCCTCATCCGCTGGTGGACTACCTGTTCGGCGGCCTGAATTACCAGATTGAACACCATCTGTTTCCGGGGACACCGCGCAACAGACTGGGCGACTCGCGCCGGATCATCAAAGCGTTCTGTGAAGACCGCGGCATTCCCTATCATGAACTGGGTATGCTCGCTTCCTACCGTGAGATGTTCGCTGAGATGGATGAAACCGGCAAGCAGACCCTGCGTACGGTGGCACCGGCCAGCGGCGACTGACAAAGGGGTTGACAAAAAACTCGGATCCCTGTACCATGCAGGGCATCAATACATAAACAACTCAGAACCGGAAGAGTACGCCCTGAAGCGGGCTTCAGAGAGCCGCCGTTAGCTGGGAAAGCGGCAGCAGCGCAAGGGGAGAATGGGCCGGGGAGTTGCCCGGGCGAACACAGTAGCCCGTGCCGGAAAGCGCACCGTTATCAGAGCGCAGGGTATAGAACACTGTACCTGTTTGAGTGAGAGATCAGCCGATCTCTAACCAAGGTGGCACCACGGGAGCGCCTCTCGTCCTTGAGACAAGAGGCGCTTTTTGATTCCACAAGGGGGAACAATGCAGCAGACCCAGCACCGTGAGGATATTCAACCTGGACCGCAGCAGATACACACGCTTTTCGAGCAGGGCGATCTGGTGCCCGTATACAAAACCATGCTCGCTGACCTCGAAACGCCTGTCTCCGTGTACCTCAAGCTCACGCAGCTCGGCGTGACGGCCTTTCTTCTGGAAAGCGTTGAAGGGGGCGAACAGGTAGGCCGCTACTCGTTTTTGGGCGTCAACCCACGCAAGGTGTTGACCTTTCAGGGCGGGGATGTGAGTGATGGCGAAACGACCACACCCCTGCCGGCGGGGCGTGACCCGCTGCACGTCATCCGAGATGAACTCGCACGGTTCAGCGCCGTTAAGGTCGAGGGACTGCCGCGTTTCGTCGGCGGGGCGGTCGGCTTCATCGGGTATGATGTGGTGCGCTTCTTCGAACAGCTGCCCGAATCCGCGCCAGGCGACCTCGATGTGCCGGATGCTGTCATGATGTTTCCGGATACGCTGGTCATCTTTGACCATGCCCAACATCGCCTCATCATCCTGGCCAACGCACACAACACCGGGGACCCGCAAGCTGCTTACGCCGATGCGGTACACCGGATCGACAGCATTGCTGCGGTGCTGGCCAAACCGATGCCTCAGCCGCCGCAGGCCACTGCTCCGCTGGACGAGCCGGTTGAGTCGAACATCACGCAGGAGCGCTTCGAAGCCATCGTTGGGCAAGCGCGTGAGTACATCGCCGCGGGTGATGCCTTTCAGATTGTGCTTTCACAGCGCTTTACACGGCGCACCAGTACGGATCCGCTGACTCTATACCGCTCGCTGCGCGCACTGAACCCCTCACCTTATATGTTCCTGCTGCGCTTCACTGACGATCTCAGCCTGATCGGGGCCTCGCCAGAGACAATGGTCCGCCTGGAGGATGGTGTCGCCATGGTGCGGCCCATTGCGGGGACTCGTCCGCGCGGCACAACTGAGGCGCAGGACCAGGCACTCGCTGAGGAACTGCTCGCTGATCCGAAAGAGCGCGCCGAGCACGTCATGCTCGTTGATCTCGGCCGCAATGATCTGGGGCGGGTCTGCGAATACGGCAGTGTGAAGGTCGACCAGATGATGGTCATCGAACGCTACTCGCACGTGATGCATATCGTCAGCGAGGTGACCGGCACGATCCGCCCGGATCTGGATGCGTTTGATCTCTTCCGCGCAACCTTTCCGGCGGGCACGCTTTCCGGTGCACCCAAGATCCGCGCCATGCAGATCATCGAAGAGCTGGAACCCACACGGCGTGGGCCGTACGGCGGCGCGGTCGGGTACTTCAGTTACGATGGCTCCATGGATACCTGCATCACGATCCGGGCTGTGCTGCAGCAAGGGGATCGGCTCTATATCCAATCCGGCGCGGGCATTGTCGCGGACAGTGACCCCACACGTGAATTTCAGGAAACGGTGAACAAAGCCCGCGCTCTCGATGTGGCCGTACGCCGCGCAGAGCAGGGCCTGTAGGAGATATGCCATGATCCTCGTCATCGACAACTACGACAGCTTTACTTATAACCTCGTCCAGCAGATGGGGGAACTCGGCGCGGACCTGTGCGTGCTGCGCAATGACGCCACGTCACTGGAAGAGATCAAGGCACTGGCCCCCACGCATATCGTGATCTCCCCCGGACCGGGCACTCCAGATGACAGCGGCATCTCGCTGGCGGTGATCGAACACCTCGGCCCGTCGATCCCTGTGCTGGGTGTGTGTCTCGGTCACCAGGCGATTGGTCAGGTGTACGGCGGGGCGGTCATCCGCGCCCCACGCCTGATGCACGGCAAGACCAGCATGGTCTACCACAAGGGCGATACCCTTTTCACCGGCATCCCCAGCCCTTTCCAGGCAACCCGCTACCACAGCCTGATCGTAGAAGAACCGCTGCCCAAATCCCTGCGCGTGACCGGCTTCACGCAGGAAGGTGAGGTCATGGCGCTGCGCCACAGTGAACACCCCGTGCTGGGTGTGCAGTTCCATCCGGAAAGCATCCTGACGACCTTCGGCCCACGCATCCTGAAGAACTTCCTTGAGAACCGTTTTTAAGCGAGAGGAGAACCATATGACCATCGACATCAAACGCGCCATCGATATCACCAGCCGCTTCGGGCATCTTCAATCCCATGAGGCGGAAGTCGTCATGAACCAGATCATGGCAGGCGACACCACAGATGCACAGATCGGTGCTTATCTGATGGCCTTGCGCATGAAGGGCGAAACCCGCGCTGAGATCACTGGCTCCGCCCGCGCCATGCGCAGCAACGCGACCCGCATCCCCACACAGACGCCAGTCGCCAATCTGTTGGATACCTGCGGCACCGGCGGTGACCGCTCCGGAACGTTCAACATCAGCACGACGGTGGCATTTGTCGCGGCGGGGGCGGGCGTGCCTGTTGCCAAACATGGCAACCGCGCTTCAACCAGCCGATGCGGCAGCGCCGACGTGCTTGAAGAACTGGGCGTGAACCTGGATCTCTCACCGGAGCAGGTCGGCCACTGCATCGATGAACTCGGCATTGGGTTTTTGTACGCGCGCAGCCTGCATCCCGCCATGCGCTACGTGGCCAATGCCCGTAAGGCCATGGGCATCCGTACGATGTTCAACATCCTGGGGCCTCTGACCAATCCAGCCGGGGCCAAACGCCAGCTGATGGGCGTCTTCGCCAGCGATCTAGTGCCCTTCATTGCTAACGTACTCGGTGACCTCGGCACTGAGTCGGCCATTGTGGTCAACGGCTACGGCGGCGTTGATGAGCTGACGACCACGGGACCGAATCAAGTCAGCCATTTTTCGGATGGCCGGGTGGATACCTACGAGCTCGATCCGACGGACTACGGATTCACCGGGGCATCGATCAAGGAACTGATAGGTGGTGACCGCCCGACCAACGCCGCCATTCTGCGCGGTGTGCTGGATGGGTCCATCACCGATGCCAAGCGCGATGTGGTGCTGCTCAACACCGGGGCGGCGCTGCTGGCCGCGGGTGCTGTGGAGAACATGGTGGAGGGCATTGAGCGCGCCCGCGACACGATTGACAGTGGCGCTGCCCTTGACAAGTTGGACGCCCTGATCGCTTACAGCCGCGAGCTTGTCACCTCATGACCCTGACTACTGGCACTATCCTCGACAAGATTGTGGCCAACACCGCTGCAGAGGTCGCCCGACGCAGGAAGGCCAGGCCACTGGCGGATCTCCGGCGCGAGGTGGGCCCGTTACCCGCCCCCCGGGATGCCATCGCCCCGCTGCGCCAACCGGCGCATGTGGCGCTCATTGCCGAGTGCAAACATGCCTCTCCCAGCGCGGGCGTGCTCATCGCGGACTACGAGCCAGCCCGGTTGGCCGCCCACTACGTGGCCAACGGTGCCGCCGCGATCAGCGTGCTCACCGATGAGGCGTTCTTTCAGGGCCACCTTGATCACCTGCGCGCGGTGCGTGGCACGGTTGAGGTGCCGGTCCTGCGCAAGGACTTCATCATCGATCCGTACCAGGTCGTTGAAGCACGCGCCGCCGGGGCCGATATCGTGCTGTTGATCGCTGCCGCTCTGGAAGACGATCTGCTGGCAGACCTCAAGGCTCAGATCGAGGCGTTGGGCATGACGGCACTGATCGAGGTGCACAACCAGGCAGAATTGGATCGTGTCCTCCGCCTGGAACCCACCCTGCTGGGCGTCAACAACCGCGATCTGAAGACCTTCACTGTCGATCTGCAGACCACCGCCCGCCTGATCGCACAGGTGCCCGGTGATGTGACGTTTGTTGCGGAGTCGGGCATCAAATCAGCGGGGGATGTGCGGCGCATGGGCGAACTCGGCGCGCATGCCGTGCTCGTTGGGGAAGCACTGGTTCGCGGTGGTGATGTTCGCGCGTTTGCCCAGCAGGGGCGTCCATGACTGTCGTCAAGATCTGCGGTGTCACTACACCTGAGGATGCGCTGGCAGCCGCCCAACTGGGCGCGGATATGCTCGGCCTGAACTTTTACCCGCCGAGCCCGCGGTATGTTGATACAGCGCGCGCCCGCGAGATCGCACAGGCTGTCCGCGCTGAGTACCCGACGATCCTCGTTGGTGTGTTTGTCAATACGGATCGGCGCACCATTGATCGCATTATGGATGAAGCGGGCTTGGATTTGGCGCAGCTCAGCGGCGATGAGCCACCCTCGCAGACTGCCGCTGTGGCTGGCCGCGCGGTGAAGGCCATCCGGCCCCGGTCACTCGCGGAAGCCACTGCCCTGGCGGAAGCATTTCTGCCCCATGCCCCCAGCGATGGTCGGTTCCCAGCGCTGCTGGTGGATGCCTATCACCCCGCGCTGTACGGTGGCACCGGCGAGATGGCCAGCACGACGGTGGCCAACGCGCTGCGCGACCTCACCGCGCGGTTGATGCTCGCGGGTGGCCTGACGCCCGACAACGTACGCCAGCGGGTGGAAGCAGTCAGGCCGTGGGGTGTGGATGTGGCCAGCGGCGTGGAGTACCCTGATGACAAAACCCGCAAAGATCCGGACCGGATGGCAGCCTTTATCAGGGCCGCGCGATGAATCAGGACTTTTTTCACCCTTTACCATGTACAAAACGCGCGCACTTTTCTTTTACAATATAGAAAAGGAGGTTGGTATGTTGAAGAGAATGTTCATCCATAAACCTGTGATCGAGTGTGTTGGCAGTCCAAACCTGCGGAAGCATATCATCTGCCCGGTGTGCCGTCAGATGCATGACGTGATGTTCGATGTGTCTATCATCGATCTCAGTGACGCGCAGTGGGAGCCTGTTGCTCACGGCGTTCACGATCGGGATGTCACGCTGCGCTGCCCCTCTGAGGGCAAAGCATTCCACGTTACGCTGCGCGCGCGCAGCCCATACTTCATCCAGAACGTCAACCATGTTGACATCGCTTGAGTGACAGCCGCTGCATGCATGCGTGCAGCGGCTGCTTGCCCACACGAAAGCTGACATAGTCGATAGGACTTCTCATGTATATACAGACCAACACCTCCAACGTGCCCGATGAACGCGGCTACTTCGGTGCCTATGGGGGGCGCTTCGTGCCGGAAACCCTGATGCCCGCCCTTGAGGACCTAACCACTGCCTACCGAGAGGCCATGGCTGATGAGGAATTCCACAAGCGGCTGGCCCACCTACAGACGACGTACACCGGGCGCCCAACGCCGGTCAGCTATGCCACCCGCCTGACCGAACATCTCGGCGGGGCGCAGATCTACCTCAAGCGGGAGGACCTGGCTCACACCGGCGCTCACAAGATCAATAACGCATTGGGGCAGGCTCTGCTTGCCCAGCGCATGGGCAAAAAGCGCGTCATCGCTGAGACGGGAGCCGGTCAGCATGGGGTGGCCAGCGCGACAGCTGCTGCCCTGCTCGGGTTGGAATGCCACGTCTACATGGGCAGCGTGGATATCGAACGGCAGAAGCCCAATGTATTCCGCATGCAGCTTCTCGGGGCGAACGTGATCCCGGTCGAATCCGGGACCAAAACCTTGAAGGATGCCATCAATGAGGCCATCCGTGACTGGGTGACCAACGTGCGCACGACCTTCTATCTGCTCGGGTCCGCGCTTGGACCGCACCCCTATCCGATGATGGTCCGCGATTTCCAGAGTGTGATCGGTGTAGAAGCCCGCCAGCAAATGCTCGATCAGGTTGGCCGCCTGCCGGATCTCTGCCTGGCATGTGTGGGCGGGGGCAGCAATGCCATTGGGCTGTTCCATGCCTTCCGTGATGACGAAACCGTCGACCTGATCGGTGTGGAAGCGGGCGGGCGCGGCATTGCCAGCGGGGAACACGCCGCGCGCTTCTCCGACCCGGATGTGAGCCGCCCGGGCGTGCTGCAGGGCACCCGCTCTTTTGTGATGCAAAACGAGGACGGGCAGATCCTCAACACGCACAGTGTATCCGCCGGGTTGGATTACGCCTCGGTTGGGCCGGAGCACGCGTATCTGCGCGACCTCGAACGCGCCTTTTACACTTACGCCACCGACGAGGAAGCGCTGCATGCCTTCCAACTGTTGAGCGAACTGGAGGGCATCATCCCTGCGCTGGAAAGTGCCCACGCGGTCGCGGAAGCCATCAAGCGCGCGCCGACCATGCCCGCCGACTCGATCATCCTGATCAATATGTCGGGCCGGGGGGACAAAGACCTCGACACAGCAATGAAGGAGCTGAACCGGTGAGCAGCCTGCAAGCGATGTTCGACAACGCGCGTGCCGAGGGGCGGCCCGCGTTTTTGCCGTATTTCCCCATCGGCTATCCTACCTATGATGAGTCGCTCGATGCCATCCACGCCATGGCGCAAGCCGGAGTCGACGGCTTCGAGATAGGGATCCCGTTCAGCGATCCGCTGGCCGATGGGCCAACCATTCAGGCCGCCACACAGCAGTCCTTGGAAAATGGCACCACCGTGCGTGCCTGCCTGCAAGCCGTCCGTGACCTGCGTGAGCGGGGCGTCACGCAGCCTATGATGATGATGAGCTACATCAACCCGCTGCTGGCCTACGGGGCGGACCGGTTCGCTGTCGATGCCAGCGCCGCCGGAGCCAACGGCCTGATTGTCCCCGACCTGCCGCCGGAAGAGGCCGGCCTGTTTGCTGAAGCCTGCCAGCACGCAGGCCTGGACCTTATCTTCTTCCTCGCGCCGACCAGCAGCCCGGAGCGTATCCGGCTTGTGGCGGACCGGGCTACAGGCTTTATCTACGTTGTCTCACTGACGGGGGTTACAGGCGCGCGCAGCCAACTGCCCACCGACCTGACCGAATTCATCGGGCGGGTGCGGCAGATCGCAGAGCAGCCCCTGGTGCTAGGGTTTGGCATCAGCCAGCCGGACCATGTACGGCAGATCGCGCCGCTGGTGGATGGCTACATCGTCGGCAGTGCGTTGGTGCGCGCCCGCACCGTTGACCAAATCCGTCACTTGGCTCGCTCGCTGCGTGCCGCCGTATAGGGCAGGAGGTAGACCATGCTCGTCATCATGAAGCCAGCCGCCACCACCAAAGAGATCTCACAGGTCATTGCCCGGCTGACCGGCGACGGCTACGAAACCCAGCTTTCCGAACATGATGGTCGCACCCTGATCGGGGTAGTCGGCCACGACATGCCCGAGCCAACTCGTGAGAACTACGCTATGCTGGCCGGGGTGGATCAGGTAATGGATGTCTCCGTACCGTACAAACGTGCCTCACGAGAATTCCACCCCACCGATACTGTCGTGCCGCTGGGCGGGCAGCTGGTGGGGAGCGGGCGCATCGCTGTGATTGCCGGACCGTGCTCGGTGGAAAGCCGCGACCAGATCATCGAGACGGCCCACGCCGTGAAGGAGGCCGGAGCCATCGCCCTGCGGGGTGGGGCGTTCAAGCCGCGCACGTCGCCTTACAGCTTCCAGGGGTTCGGTGAACAGGCACTTCAATGGCTGGCGGAGGCCCGCGAGCAGACCGGCCTGCCGGTGGTTACAGAGATCATGGATCCGGGGTTAGTCCCGCTGGTGGCCCAGTACGCCGATGTGTTCCAGATCGGGGCGCGCAACATGCAGAACTTCACACTGCTGCACGCCGTGGGTGAAAGCCAACACCCGATCCTGCTGAAGCGCGGCATGAGCAGCACCATCAAAGAACTGCTCATGGCCGCTGAATACGTGCTTTCCCACGGCAACACACGCATCATGCTGTGTGAGCGCGGCATCCGCACGTTTGAGACGTTTACGCGCAACACATTTGATATCAATGCGGTACCCGTGCTCAAACACCTGACCCACCTGCCGGTGATCGCCGATCCAAGCCATGCTGTTGGCAAACGCGAATACGTCGCAGCGGTAGCCCGTGCGGGCATCGCTGCCGGGGCAGATGGCCTGCTGGTTGAGGTACACCCCTGCCCGGAAGAAGCCGTTTCTGATGGCAGACAGTCGCTGACGCCGGAGCAGTTCGCCCAGCTGATCGAGGAGACCCGTGCCATCGCAGCTGCGGTGGGGCGCTCCGCATGATACTTTGCGACCGTCTGACCGGGTGTGTACAATCGCCCCAGCTTAGGAGGTTCGACCCATGAAGAAAACTATTGCAGTCTGTGTCCTGCTGCTGTCCATTCTGCTGGTTGCTCAGCCAGCTGCTGCACAAAGTGAAGGCACTATTGCGGGCATTGTCTATCTGGATGAGAACGGCAATGGCTCACGCGATGAGGGGGAAGAAGGCCTGCTCGATATCGAGGTGAACTTCGCCACCAGCGGCTGGAACACCACCATCAACACGGATGGGGCAGGGGCCTTCACCATCGACCTCAACCCGGCCACGTGGACGGTCTCTGTGTTGGTGCCGGAAGAGCAGTATCAGGCCACAACTGATACCAGTGTTGAAGTGCTGCTTGAGGCACCGGGTGACGCCGTCACCGATGTCGCGTTCGGACTGACGCCTGTCATCGCCGCCGATGGCGATGGTGATGGCGTTGAGGGCGGAGGCGAAATCCTCCCGGAATCGGGCGGCCCGCTGCCGGAAACGACCCTGATCGCCGGGCTGGTCGGCCTGATGGCGTTTGGCGGGGTGCTGGTCTTTGTGGGCCAACGCCGGAGCCGCGCCTGATCAACTGATGCGCAAACAACTCACCAGCCGCCGGATCGATCCGCTCACTGCGGCTGGTGCGCTTTTTATCATTATCGGTGGCACAGCGCTCACGACCTACCTCGCCCTCATTGTGCCAGGCCGCCTCGCCGCCCAACAGGGCCCACCGGAAGCCTTCCTTCTCGCTGCTACGGAACAGGCGCGTTCTGTACCACCGGGCACGCCATCCGCAGATGATGCCACAACCGCGCCCGGAGGCGTCCGCCCCACACCGACGTTTGCACCGACTCCCTCGCCTATCCCGAACCGCACGCTCAACCCGACCTACGTCGCCCGTACGACGGGTGTGGCCCCCGGCTCAGGCGAGCAGCCTGCTGCTCAAGAGGAAGGCGGCGGGATCACCTTCCCCCTGCCAGATGACAACGAGTTCGGCGACTGGCCGCTGCCCGACTATGTAGAGGTCCGCTACTGGCTCTCGATCACCAGCATTGGCCTGGAAGCACCCATCATCACGCTGACACCGCGTGAACGCGAGATCAACGGACGCACCGTTCTGCGGCTGCCGGTGCCCAACTCGTATTCCGTAGGGTGGGACGGCACCTCAGCCGAACCCGGTCTGGCGGGCAATACAGTGCTGACGGGGCACAACAACTTCTATGGCGGCGTGTTCCAAGACCTGCAGAATATTGCCTATGGCACACAAATCGCCGTGTGGAGCGAGCGGGGCGTGTTCAACTACACCGTGTCCACCATTGAGTACATCGAGGAGACAGGCCAATCGCTGGAAGTACGGCTGAACAATGCGCACTGGCTCAATGAGACTGCCGACGACCGCGTGACCATCATCACCTGTTGGCCGAATGACAGTTCCATCTCCCACCGTCTGATCGTCGTTGCGACACGCTGAGAGCAAGATCGCCCTAAGGACGGGTCATAGAGCGCTTTTGCCACCAGCACTGCACCGAGTTCCGCAATGGTGACCACCACCCACAGCCAGCCCGGCACAAAGATCACATCGCCAAGCACCGTATTGATGATCGCCGCCAAACCTGTACCCACCAGCAGCGTGGCCAGAATGTAGGTGAATGCTCCGGCATGCCACCCAGGCTGAAGGTCCTGAAAGATAGCGCCGCCCAGCAGAACCAGACCGGGCAGAAACAGCAGCAGCCCCCTCAGCGGCCCACGCCATACCACCGCAAAGGTCCCCGCCGCGGTGATCAGAAAAATGCCCGTGATAAGAAGTTCGAAGCGCTTCTCCTGTCCTGACTTATTCGTCCCCAACATAGTACCTCCTCATTGACCGGTTTGGTCTCTCATTATAGCGGGTTTCGGGGTTTGTAAGAACTCTCTCTGAAAGCCTGCCCTCACCTTGAGCCGATTCGTGCTCCGGAGTACACTTGGGAAAACAAGGTCGGGAGTTGTTATGTTTAGCGGAGACCGGCAGTACATCGTACCCCAATACAAGCTGATCCTCTCGTATGATATCCAGCCCGGCAGTCGGGAGCGCTACTACCAGTATGTCATGAGTGAGCTTGTGCCTGCCCTACAGGAAGAGGGTCTGTACATGACCGAGGCCTGGCATACCGCCTTTGGAGAGTACCCCATCCGCCTGATCATCTTCGCTGCTGAGGATTACGACACCATTGAGATGGTGCTCGCCAGCGAGAAATGGCAGATGATGGAGGACGAGTTCCAGCGGTTCATCCGCAACTACACCAAACTCGTTGTGCCATACCGGCAGGGATTCCAGTTCATCACAGGCTGAGCACCCCATGCGCATACTTGTTACCGGCGGAGCTGGCTTCATTGGCTCCGCTTTGTGCAACCAGCTCATTGAGGCGGATCACGAAGTCCGCGTGATCGATGACCTGAGTGCCGGCGAGAAAGACCGGCTCGATCCCCGGGTGCAGCTCACCCGCGGTGATGTAGCCGATATCCCTAAGCTGTGGCGCCTGCTGCTCGACGTCGACTGCGTCTATCATCTCGCCGCACGGGTCTCCGTGCCTGAATCGATCAAATATCCGCGTGACTACAATCACGTCAATGTGGGCGGCACCGTCAGCGTGATGGAAGCCATGCGTGACGCGGGCGTAAGGCGTGTTGTGTTGGCCTCGTCCGGTGCCGTGTACGGTCAACAGGCGCAAAGCACCCTTCACGAGGACCTCATACCCGACCCCGATTCGCCGTATGCGGTGAGCAAACTTGCCGCCGAGACCTACGTGCGAACTATTGGCACCTTATGGGGTATTGAAACCGTCGCCCTACGCATCTTCAACGCTTATGGACCCCACCAGCAGCTGCCACCCTCTCACCCGCCGGTGATACCCCGTTTTCTGCGCTCCGCGCTGACCGGTGCGTCCGTCGTGATCTACGGCGACGGCCACCAAACGCGCGATTTTGTCTACCTTGATGACATCGTCGATGCGTTGGTCTCCGCCTCGACAGCACCTGATGTCGACCGGCAGGTGATCAATGTGGGCAGTGGGCAGCCAACCAGCCTGCTGGAATTGATCGATACGATCGGGGCGATCAGCGGTCGGGAGATCGAACCGATCCACAACATGCAGCAGTCGGCGGGTGTACGCAGCATGTGCGCCGATCTGAACCGGGCCCACGAGCTGCTTAACTTCACACCCAAGATCGGCCTGCGCGAGGGGCTCGAACGCACCATCCAGCTGGATGAGCGCTTTCACTAAGCCAGATCAAAACCGGGAAGAATGATCTCCCCGGTCTGCTGGCAGTGTGGAGCTAATCGCCGACCGGCGCCCCCTTGCGTTCCGCGATAGCGGCCAGCATGTCCGGCACCCGGCTGAACTTCACCCGGGGACGGCCTTCTGCTTCGCCGCGCTCCTGCTCTATCTGGTCCAGCACGAGCCAGTCTTCATAGGTCAGGTAGGGGATGGCCCGTTCCTTGAGCATGGACACGATCTCGCCCGGATGTGAGGGCTGCAGGTGCTTGCCCGCCAGAATATCTTCCACGAGCAGTTGGGCGGTTTCTTCAGAGTCCGGCTTGTTGGTGCCGATCACACCGGAGGGCCCGCGCTTGATCCACCCGACCACATAATCACCGGTGCGCTGCTCGCCTTCCATGTCGGTCAGCACGCGGCCCCTGTCATTGGGTATGATGCCCCAGCGCTCGTAGAAGGGCACATCGGGCAGTGGCAGGCCGTTATATCCAACGGAGCGGAAGACCAACCCCACCGGGATGACCTCGGTTTCTTCTGTGTGGCGCGGGCGAATGCGTCCGTCTTCCGCCTGGTAGAGCTCATTGCGCACCACCTTGATCGCTTCAACCCGATCCTCACCGAGGATCTCCACGGGAGAGGTCAAAAAGCGGAAGATGATACGGCGGCCACGGCCGCGCTTACCCTGGTCGGCAAAGCGCTGCATATGCTCAAAGTTGCGCAGCACGTTGCGATCGGCGGCCTCATCCAGTTCGGTCTGGCTGAACTCATCCAGCTTGAGCTGGTCCGGCGTCAGGATGACATCGACGTCCTCCATCTCGCCGAGCTCTTTGAGCTCGGTGGGCGTGAACTTCGCCTGCACCGGTCCGCGCCGCCCGAACACATACACATTCTTAACGGCGCTTTCAGCCAATGCATCCAGTGCGTAGTCAGCGATATCCGTCTGCTTGAGTTCGTTGACGGTCCGAGTCAGGATCCGCACCACGTCCACCGCCACGTTGCCCACGCCGATCACTGCCACATTCTCGACGTCGAGGTCGAATTCCAGATCGCGGAAGTCCGGGTGGGCGTTGTACCATCCGACGAACTCCGTGGCGGGGTAGCTGCCCAGGAGGTCCTCGCCGGGGATATTCAGCCGCCTGTCGCTCTGGGCACCCACCGCAAAGATGATCGCGTGGTAATACGCCTGCAAATCCGCATGCGTCACCACTGTACCGAACTCGACATTGCCAAAGAACCGGAAGCTCTCCTGGCTGGCGATGCGGTCGTAGACTTTTGTCACGGATTTGATCTTCTGATGGTCGGGTGCCACGCCGCCGCGCACCAACCCAAAGGGAGTGGGCAGGCGTTCGAACATGTCGATCTCAACGGCGATGTCTTTCTGCTTTTGCAGGTACTGTGCGGCATAAAAACCGGATGGACCGGATCCGATAATAGCGACGCGTGCCGGGTTACTTTCAGAACCAACCATGCGCTGTTTTTTCCCTGTTTGTCTGATTTTTCACATTATGACTCGGCGCCCACTCGGCTACAACTGGCGACCCCTGAGATCGTCCTGAGTCACTAAATCGACATTCAGCGTGCGCAGCACCGTATCAAGAGGATGCATCACAGAGACATACGCCGAACCGGAAAACAGCAGGCCTACCCCTTTGCGGAACTGGTCCATCACCAGCGATCCTGAGTCGCCGCGCCTGCTCATAGGGCTCAGCATGACCTGGTTGGTGAAGCGTGCGGGCGTTCCTTCATAATTGACGTCAACCGTGACATCGATCTGGGTGATCATGCCGGCGGTCAGGCCCGTGGTCCGCCCACTCTTGATGACGCGCGAGCCGAGCTCCGGCACACCCACCCCGGCCGGTGCATTGCCAACATCGATGATGCGCGGATCAAGCCCTACACTCGAAAGGGGGCGTACCAGCGCCACATCAACCTCATTGGTGAGCGGCTGGATGATCGGTATTAACGAATCAGGAGGTGTTTCACGCCGCGGGCGAAATTGGGCCAGAATGGCGGCACATCCCGATGGCGCTTCCGACTGTGCGTCAAGCGGTGTGGTGGTGGTTTCCGAACTGGGCAAAAAGCGCAGCGGCACAAACTCCGCCAGTTCACCGATGATGTTTTCCAGCGAGCCGCCATCGGTGGGGCCCGGCTGCAGAATGGGATCGCCGGGAGAAGCCTCGTTCAGCAGGGCCAGCACATGGTTGTTGCTCAGGATGAACCACTCACCACCGCGCCGTACAATGCAGCCTGCCGTCCCGGCTGTGCCATCGCGATGGCCTATCGAAGAACCGGGGCGCACCGGGCGCGTCACAGCCAACCGGTTGAAGCCCAGCGGCTCGATCTCACCCACTTCAATAACATCGGTGTCCACATCGTCAATCCGGGGCGGGATGAGGTCGTCGTCACCCACGGAGTCAGGGCGTTCTTTGCGGCGTACTGAGACGATAATGCTGGGCTGGTCGGTTACCTCGCCGGAGCGAGTCTTCAGGCCGACTCCACAGGCGATCACGTTCTTGCGGCCTAAGAGAGCATCGGCGACTTTATCACGGATCTGGATAATCCGGCGCAGTTGGTCAAAAGGTATTCGGCTTATCATGAGGGCACTCCAAAAGTCCCGGAGCAGGGTTAATATTTTCTAACACAGTATACACAACGAGCACGTAATATGGCCAATTACTGCTGGGCTTCCCACTCTTCGATCACGCTGCGGATGAAGGCCTGCACCTCATAGTCCAATATATCACCCACACCTTGGTAGAACTGCCCGTCCACCTCAATGCGCACACCGCCCGGACCCCCCTCATGAATATGGATCGACCGGTGTGAGAGCTCCGGCGTGTTGAACAGACGCCGCTGCAGCACCACTTCGATTTGTTGGGCCATGCTCAGCGATCCATCAGTGATGGATGATGTGGCACTGCTGGATCCCGTTGACTGCCAACCGGCGTCATCCGCAACGGGGGCAGCGGGCGCGGACGGTGCCGGCGGCGGCGGCACCGGTGCAGGCTCCGGCGGAACCTCCGGCACCTCAATACCCTCCAAATCGGCAAAATCGGCCAAGGCCCGCGCATTGCCGACAAAACGACGCAGGACCTGTGGATCGGTCATCTGGCTGATATCGGTGAAACGCCGCCCGTTGATCTCCACCACCAGCGAACCATCGGAGAGATCGCGCAGCAGTCGCATTACTTCGACGGCACCGCTGTATGCCTGTGCGGGTTGCGCAGGAGCAGGCGGCGACACGGCAGGAAGGGCCCCTGAGGATGCGGGGGATGGGATGCCGGTGGGCACCGCGGATACGGGGTCGGCAGCGGCTCGCTCTTCTTTGGCTGCCCGTTGGGCCTCCCGGCTTTCACGCAGACTGCTGAACATCCCGGACAGGGCCTCGCGCACATCATCGACGACCTGGCCGACCGTCAGGTCATCACCTGAGGCAGCGGAATCCTCAGCGGGTCGTTGCCCTTCAATTGAGGCCATATCAAAGCGATCGTCGCCCTGCAGGGCGGTGTCATCACCGGAGGTCCACCACAGGTACAGCAGGATCACCCCAATGGCGGCGACCAGGATCGCAAGAACAGGTAGTAGAATTCCGAGACCTTCCATGGCTGATACCTCCTAAGTCTGGCAGGTTGGGCAGTAATGGGTGCCCCGCTGACCGATACGCGTCTTAACAATGGGATTGCCGCAGCGGGCACAGGTTTTCTCTTCACCGCGTTTGTAGATGTAGGCGTTGAACCGGTCTTGTGCCTCGCCGCGGGAGCCGTCCGGCTTGCGATACCAGCCAATGCTCGCCCCCTCCCATGCGATTCCCTCATGCAGCACAGCCCGGATGGATTCATACAGGCAGTCGATCTCGTCAGAAGTCAGGGTATCGGCGGTACGGTGTGGATCGATGCGTGCGCGCCACAGGGCTTCATCGGCGTAGATGTTGCCTACCCCCGCGATGAAAGTCTGGTTGAGCAGCAGCGCCTTGATCACACCGGAGCGCGGTGCAATCCGCTCACGGAAACTCTCGACAGTAAGGGCGTCACCGAGGGGTTCAGGGCCGAGGTCACCGGTCACCTCCTGCTGATCAGAGGTGAGGTAAATGCGCCCGAACTTGCGTGAGTCGGAAAAGAACAAGGTGCGCCCATCGTCCAGCGGAAACGTCGCCCGGACCCATCGGTCGGCGTCATCCGGTTCGGCGAGCACGTACAGGCGACCGGTCATCTTTAGGTGAACGATGAGCCAGTCGTGCTGCAGCTCAAACAGGATGTACTTGCCCCGCCGCCCCAACGTCTCAATGCGCTGGCCCGTTATACGGTCCGCGAGGGCGGATGCAGGCATGTTCAGCTGGTTCTCCCATGTGGAGGTAAAGCTCATGACGCGCCGCCCGACCACATCAGGCCGCAGGGCACGTACCACGGTTTCAACTTCTGGCAGTTCCGGCATACAGCTTAATCCAAAATCGGTTGAAAATCGCGCCACTCGACGGTCCAACAGCAGTCGGCAGGCGCTTCATTATCGTATACAGAAAACTCCGCGTAGACCGGGTGGCCGAACGCCTCGTTGAACTCGATTCGCAGCGAGTCGATGCCAGGCCTGAAGTCACCGATGACCGCGTTGAGCCACTCGAACGCTCCATTGACTGTCAGGTCGGCAAGACGCGCATCGCACACGCTTTCCGGGAACCAGGTCAGGTCGTCAGCCGCAGGCGGATCCACGATCCGGCCCGCATCAACCTCAAGGGTTACGGGGCCGCACACCGCTTCCTGTGTCCGGTAGGTGACCGTTATCGTGTAATGCTCAATACCCAGACTCTGCCAGCGCTCCCTATGCTCGGGAAGCGCCCGGTCCGCCCGGATGGAAGCCGTTACGTCCTGGTAGGTCTGCCATGGATAGGGCCTGCCAATCACGAGGATGACGGCCATACCGATGCCACAGGCAAACACCCCTAACCCTACAAACACCAGCATTCGCGTCGCCACCAACCGGCGATGCTGCCAACGGCGCTGGCGAGCCAGTTGTTTCTGGCGGCGCCGTTCTTCCCGCTGTTGGCGGCGCTGTTCGATGCGCTCACGGCGGCGCTTGAGCCACTTGCCCCAGGGGGTCCATGGTTCGCGCTCTTTACGGGGCTTCTTGTCACGTGGCATCTCAGGCAGAGTATGCCGTACTCGGAGACGCATTGCTAAAGACAGGAAGTCAGCCGGACTCGATTTGAGAAGAAAGTACCGTCACTGTGAATCACTTTCGGGGGGTGCACCGGGTGGGTTAAACTATGGAGACAACGTTTGCTGCTCCCGGAGAAAATCATGCCGCCATTTGCCCATCTTCACGTCCATACTGAGTACTCTCTGCTTGACGGCATGAGTCGCATTGATGACCTTGTTGCATACACCAAAGAGCTGGGCATGTCTCACCTGGCGATCACCGATCACGGTGCAATGTATGGCGTCATGCAGTTCTATCGTGCCTGCAAGAAGAACGATATCCATCCGATCATCGGGCTGGAAGCCTATCTGGCGCCGCGCGGGATGACCGACCGCGATCCGCAGTTGGACAAGCGCTACACGCATCTGCTGCTGCTGGCCCAAAATCAGACCGGTTACCTGAATCTGCTGAAGATCGCGAGTGCCGCCCAGTTGGAAGGCTATTACTATAAGCCTCGCATCGACAAGCCGTTCCTAGCTGAGCACAGCGAGGGCATTATCTGCACATCTGGCTGCCTGGCTGCTGAGATCCCGCAGATGCTGGTGCAAGGTCGCATTGATGAAGCCAAGCGCACACTCGGCTGGTATGCCGATGTGTTCGGGCGTGACCGCTTCTTCATCGAGCTTCAAGAACACGACATCCCGGACCTGCACGCTGTCAACGAACAGCTTTATGAACTCGGCCCCTACGCCGACCTTCAGTTCCTGGCAACCAATGACGTGCATTACGTGCGTGAATCCGATGCGGAAACGCATGATCTTCTGCTGTGCATCCAGACGGGGGCGCTTCACTCCGACGAGAACCGCATGCGCTTCAGTGATCAGGGGTATTACGTCAAGTCCCCCGCGGAAATGTGGGACATCTTTGGTGATATCCCCGAGTCGCTGGAAAACACCGTCCGTATCGCCGAGAGATGTGAAATCAACCTGGACGACGAGAGCTACAAGCTCCCCTTGTTCCCCGTTCCCGATGGGTATGATGCGCAGAGTTATCTCCATGACCTGGTTCAACAAGGCGTTCAGTGGCGGTACGGTGAGTATGCCGACTCCGCGGAAGTACAGGAGCGCGTGGCCCACGAGCTGCGCATTATCCACGACATGGGGTTTGACACCTACTTCCTGATTGTCTGGGACCTTTGCGAGTTCGCACAGGACAGGGGCATCTGGTGGAATGTGCGTGGGTCTGGCGCCGGTTCAGTTGTGGCCTATGCGCTGGGGATCACCGGTATTGACCCGTTGGAGAACGGCCTCATCTTCGAGCGCTTCCTCAACCCGGGGCGCAATACCATGCCCGATATCGACATCGACTACCCGGATGACCGTCGTGCTGAGATGATCCAATACTGCGTGGACCGCTACGGCGAAGACAAGGTCGCGCAGATCATTACCTTCGGAACATTGGGGGCGCGTGCCGCCGTCCGTGATGTAGGCCGTGCGCTGGATATCCCCCTGGGGGAAGTCAACCAGCTGGCCAGCACGATCCCGGCTGTGCCAGGCAAACCGGTCACTTTGAAGCAGATGCTTGATGACCCGGACAATCCCGAGTTCCGTGATTTTCACGGCCTGTACACTGAAACAGGCCGCTCCTACCTGCGTCGGGTGGTGGATACCGCTGTCAAGTTGGAAGGCATCGCGCGGCATGCCAGCACCCATGCTGCGGGTGTACTCGTCGCGGACCGGCCGTTGGTGGAATACACACCGCTCAACCGGCCCACCAGCTCTTCGAACGAAGGGCTGGGCACCGTTTCCCAGTGGCCTATGGAAATCGTTGAGTCAATCGGCCTGCTGAAGGTAGACTTCCTCGGCCTGCGCACCCTGACCGTCATGCGCAAGGCCTGCGCATTGATCGAGGAACGGCACGGCATCTCGTTCGACCTGAACAACATCCCCTACCGGCACTATCTGCCACCACAGACCTCGGAAGAGGAAGCACACAATGCCCAGCTGGATGCCGCCTTCCGGCTGCTGTCGGCAGGCAATACCGGCGGCGTGTTCCAGGTGGAAGGCCAAGGCATGACCCGCACCCTGATCGACATGCAGCCCAGCCGCTTTGAGCATATTATCGCCGCGATCTCGCTCTTCCGCCCGGGGCCCATCGAGTACATTCCGCAGTACATCCGGCGTATGCATGGTGAGGAGGAGGTCACCTACAAGCATGAGAAGCTGCAGGACATCCTGGCCGAGACGTATGGCATCATCGTCTACCAAGAGCAGATCATGCAGATCGCCAGCAGCCTGTTCGGCTACGATCTGGGCGAGGCAGACCTGATGCGCCGCGCCGTGGCGAAGAAAAAAGCCAAAGAACTTGCCAAACACAAACAGACCTTTATGGAGAGTGGCCCTCAGTACGGGGTCAATACCGAAACAGCGGAGTTGATCTTTGACGATATCGAGTACTTCGCGCGCTATGGTTTCAACAAGTGCGTGACTGCTGATACCCTCGTGCTGGATGCGTCAACCGGACGCCAGATCCGCATCGGAGATCTGGCCAGCGGTGCAGCGGCGATCGGGCACACACTCTCCCTGAACACGGACAACCTCAAGCTGGCTCAGGCCGCCGTCTCCGCGATCCACTACAACGGCACCAAACCTGTCTACCGGTTGACCACCCGCCTGGGCCGCCAGATCGAGGCGACGACCAACCACCCTCTCTACACATTTGACGGCTGGACCCTCCTCGGCGATCTACAGCCTGGCGACCAGATCGCGCTGCCGCGCCGCATTCCGGTTGAGGGACAGCGCACCTGGCCACGCCACAAGCTGATCGTGCTCGGGCATCTGCTGGCGGAAGGCAACGAATGCCGCACGCATGGCGTGTATTACTTCACCGATGATCCAGAGCATCTGAGTGACTATGTAACCCACATGGAGCAGTTCCCAAACGTGCGCGCGTCTATCTCAAGGCGCAGGCGGCGGATCGCGGTGTACAGCAAGCGCATCAACCCGCAGGAACCCCAGCACCTCGTTGAGTGGGTGCGCGGCCTCGGCCCATGGGGTGAGGATGCATCCGACAAGTTTATACCTGATGAGGTCTTCGAGCTGACGAATGCCAGTATCGCGCTGCTGTTGGGGCGCATGTGGGAGGGCACAGGCCGCATCAATGCCAGTTCGCGCACCCTGGTCTATGTGACAGCCTCCGAGCGGCTGGCCCGCCAGCTCCAACATCTGCTGCTGCGCTTTGGTATCATCAGCCGTCTTCGTGTAGAAACGGACAAGTACCGCACAGGACGATCCGGCTACCAGCTGTTCATCAGCGGCAACGCAAATTTGGCCCGCTTTAGTGAGACTATTGCCGCCCATTTCGTCTCACGCCGCAGCAAGCAGGCCATCAGCAATCTCGTTCTCAAACGGACCACAGCCAGCACCCGCGATGTGATCCCCGTGGCAGTTAAGAACACGGTTCGCGAGGAAAAGGCCCGCACCGGCCTCACCTGGCAGCAGATCGGTGTTGCACCGCGGGAGTTCTACCCCTCAACAGCCGCGGGCAAGTCCGGCTACAACCGGCAGGTGATCGAGCGGGTCGCCGAATCGCTGAACTCCGATGATCTCAGGGCCTATGCGCGCAGCGATATCTACTGGGATGAGATTGTGTCCATCGAATACGCCGGGCACAAACCAACCTACGATCTGACTGTGCCCGGGCCGCACAACTTCATCGCCAACGATATCATCGTGCACAACTCCCACGCGGCGGACTACGCTGTGCTCACTGTACAGACAGCGTATCTGAAGGCACATTATCCACACGAGTATATGGCCGCCCTGCTGACCACCGAGCATGCGGACAGCGCCAAGGTGTCGCGGTACATCAACGAGTGCCGCCGCATGGAAATCGACGTTCTGCAGCCGCAGATCAACACTAGTGCATACGACTTCACCATTGAACCACAGCAAGGTGGGCGCGACGCGCTGCGGTTTGGCATGGCAGCCATCAAGAATGTGGGGGATGCATCCATTGAGTCCGTCCTTGAGGCGCGTGCTGACCGGCCCTTCACCTCTATGGATGAGTTCTGCGAGCGCGTCGACCTGCGCGATGTAGGCAAGAAGGCCCTCGAATGCATGATCAAGGTGGGCATGTTTGACCGGTTCGCTGACCGGCCTCGCCTGCTCGAGTCGCTCGACCGCATGATGGGCCGCAGCTCACAGCACCATAAGGCAGCCGACATCGGGCAGATGTCGCTGTTCGGCGGGGGCGCGGACTCACCCCCAGAGATCGGCGGGGTGCTCGTTGACCGCCCACGCTTTGAAGTACCGCATCGTGAACAGCTGCAGTGGGAGCGTGAGCTCGTCGGCGTGTACGTCTCCGAGCACCCACTCGACAAGATCGGCGACCAGATCGACACAGCGGTAACCGCCTACAGCTACGACCTCACTGAAAACGATCATGACCGGCAGGTCACCATGGCCGGGGTGGTGACCGAAGTCCGCACGCACATCACCCGCAGTGGCAAGCAGATGGCCTTCGCAGAGGTGGAGGATCGCTACGGCAGCATCTCCGTACTGGTATGGCCTGGCACTTGGGAGCGCACCCGCGAGCTGTGGCAGGTGGACAACATCCTGTTCCTGCGCGGCCGCATCGATGCGGAAGGCCGGGCGCCCAAACTCCTGTGTGACGAGGCCACCACGCGCCTGGAGATCATGCATGAGGTCCCGGCACCGGAGGAAGAACCGCCTCCCTACGAGCCGCCACCTCCGCCCGAGCTGCCAGCGGATCTCTTCCCGCCGGAGGAGTTCATGCCGGAGGAGGAGCTCCCCCACGAGCCCGACGAACCTGTACCAGACGATGAACCGGTTGAACCACTTGCCGAAGAGATCGAGCCCCACGATGCTTATGTGGCTCATGCAAATGGGCATGATGATGAGGACACCGCACCCGCCGATCAGGAGGGCATTCATGTGGTGATCCGGCTGATGCGCAGCCCAAGCGAGGCACAGGACATGCGGCGCATTCAGCGGATCCACGGGCAGCTGATCGCGCGCCCCGGCCATGACACCTTCTCCATTGAGCTGGTCGGCGACCAACGCCGTGTCCAATTCGCATTTGATGAGGCGATCTGCTACGAGGAAGTGCGGGATTGGTTGGACAGGCATTTGCACGCGGAAGAAGGGGTGAGCGTTGACGAGCAGCTGTGATCCGCGTTGTTATGCAAACCGCACACATATGAAGCATAATACGCGGCAGAGCACCTTATCAGTGAAGAGGTTTCCCCATGCCTGACCAAATCAAGCGTATCGCGGTCATGACCAGCGGAGGTGACTCGCCCGGCATGAACGCGGCTATTCGTGCAGCGGTACGCACCGGGCTGCATCATGGGTTGGAAGTCTATGGTATTCAACAGGCCTACGCGGGGTTGATCGAGGGCGATATTCGCCGGATGACCTCGCGCAGCGTGAGTGGCATTCTCAAATCGGGTGGCACGATTTTGCAAACGGCTCGCCTGCCCCAGTTCAAGGAACTCGGCTACCAGCGCAAGGCGCTGCGCCGTCTGAACGAGTACGACATTGATTCGCTGATTGTCATCGGCGGGGACGGCAGCCTGACCGGCGCGTTGGCGCTGCATAAGCTCGGCGTGCGGGTTGTGGGCATCCCGGCCAGCATTGATAACGACATCGCGGGCACATCGACCTCCATCGGGGTCGATACGGCTGTAAATACCATCGTGGAAGCTGTGGACCGCCTGCGTGATACCGCTTCCTCCCATGAACGCGTGTTCCTGGTTGAGGTGATGGGGCGCAACTGCGGCTACCTGGCTCTGGTCTCAGGCCTGATCACGGGTGCCGAGATCGTGCTCATCCCTGAGCGAGCGATGTCCCTCGACGAGCTGGGTGATGTGGTTGTCCGCGCCTACAATCAGGGCAAGACCCACGCGCTGGGCATTATCGCTGAAGGGGCCAATCTCAAATGCAGTGACATCAGCGAGTATCTGCTGCGCCACGACATCGGCTTTGAAGTGCGCATCACCATCCTGGGGCATATTCAGCGGGGCGGCAGCCCCAGCGCTTTCGACCGGCTCCTGGCCACCCGGATGGGCGTGGCCGCAGTGGACTATCTGCTAAAGGGGGAAACGGGGGTGATGGTCGCCTTGGAGGGGCGCGGCATCATCACCAAGAAGCTGGAAGACGTGATCGGCAAACAGCGGCCGCTCAGCCCGCAGTATGATGAACTGGCCGACATCCTGATCCGCTGAAAGGCCCGTGGTGCTATAATGGAACGGTCCTATCGACGGAGCATCTATGATCCCTGTTAAACTCGAACTACGAAACTTCCTCGCCTACAGCAGCCCGGAACCCTTAGACTTTTCCGGGCTGCATGTGGCCTGTCTGGTAGGGTCCAATGGGGCGGGCAAGTCCTCCCTGTTGGACGCCATAACCTGGGCCATCTGGGGCAAAGCCCGCACCCGACGCGATGATGAACTGATCCACTTGGGGGAGAGCGAGATGCAGGTCCGCCTGACGTTCTCCTTTAATGATGACATGTACCGCATCACGCGCTTTCGATCCAAGGCGGGGCGAGGCTCCAGCGACCTGTATCTGGAGATCCTTGACGACGAACGCTGGCGCAACCTGACGGAGCCGACCATCCGAGGCACCCAGCGCAAGATCGATACCATCCTGCGGCTGGATTACGACACGTTCATCAACTCGGCGTTTTTGGCACAGGGCCGCGCGGATGAGTTCACACAGAAACGCCCTTCGGAACGCAAGGACATCCTGGCAGAGATCCTCAGTTTGGGGACCTGGTCAGTCTATGAAGAGCGAGCCAAACAGGCCGCCAAGCAGATCGTCACGGATATTGAGCGCACCAACGCTGAGATCGAGTCCATTGACGCCGAGCTTCAGCGCGAAGCAGAGTACCAGCGTGAACTCAATGAAAAGCGCCGCCACCTCGACGACGTGAGCCAGGAGCTGCGTGCGGTTGAGATCGCCTATCACCAGCTGGAAGCGCTGCGCCGTGAGTGGAGCACACAGAACGCACACCTTGAGTCGATTGACCGGCGCATTGAAGATCACGAGCGCGAGGTGGAACGGCTGCAAACCGACCGCGCCAAACAGGCCGCCCGCCTGCAAACCTTCGAAGAGCTGAGTCTCCAGCGTGAAACCATTGAAGCCGGGTACTCGCGTCTGGTTCATGCCCGGCAGGCAGAACAGTCATTTAGCGCGGGCCTTTTGGAATACGGCAGCCTGCGCGAGCGCATCGTTGAGCTCCGGCAGCATGTGGATGCAGCCCGCAGCGAGCTTGAGTCCGAGCGGCGGGTGTTGGCCAGCCGCGTAACTACGCTGCAGGAACAGGTGGAAAACGCCCCCACCCCTGAGGAATTGGACCAGGTTGAAGCGGAGATCGAGGATCTCGCGATCCTGGAAAGCGATCTAAGTGAATGGCAGGAGGCCAATACCCGTCTGGATGCCGAGGGCAGCGGTCTCAAGCAGACCAACGACACCCTCTTCGTTGAGATGAACGAGCTCAAGGATCAGAAAACCACACTGGAAGCAGCCACTGAACCCCACTGTCCGCTGTGCGGGCAGGACCTGAGTCCGGACCACCGGCAGGCTGTGATCGACGACCTGCAGCAGCACGGTGAGGCCAAGCGTGACACTTACCTGGCCAACAAGGAGCGCATCGCAGCGATACAACAGGAACGCAAAGAGCTTGAAACCGCCATCCGCGAGGCACAACCGGAGGTGAAACGCCTTAATCCGCTGCGTGAACGGCGCGCCACGCTGCGCGAGCAGGTCGCTAACTGCCGCGAAGCACAGGCCCAGCTGGAGGCCACCGCGCATGACCTCGCCTACCTGGAAGAGACCTTGGCCGAAAACCACTATGCATTGGAACAGCAAGCTGCACTCTCAGAGCTTTACGCTCAATTGGAGGCCATCGGTTACGATGAGTCGGCGCATCGCAGCATCCGCAGCGAGGTAGAAGCCTACGCCGAATATGAGCGGCAGAAGCACGAACTCGACCGGGCGTTAGAAGCCATCCCGGAACTGCAAGCCGCCGTCACCCGGCTCGATGAGCAGATCCACAGCGCACAGCAGCGCCTGCGCGCAGCCAACCAGGAGCGCGCCGAACTGATCCACAAAATGGCACAGTTGGAAGAACAGCTCGTTGACTTCGAGACGATTGAACAGCGGTTGAACGATCTACGCGATGAAGAGGGCAACGCGCGCTACGCCGTAGGGGCCGCCGAGCAGAAAGTCAACGCATTGGATGCCAGCCGCTCACGCCGGGCGGAACTGGTACAGCGGCGTGAAGGACTCGCAGAGGAGCAGGGCATCTACGAGGATCTGCGCAAGGCGTTTGGGCGCAACGGGGTGCCTGCCATGATTATCGAGACCGCCATCCCGGAGATCGAGAGCGAAGCCAACCAGATCCTCGCCCGCATGACGGATGGCCGCATGAACGTACGCTTCGAGACCCAGCGCGAGAAGGTCACTGGGGGCATCCGCGAAACACTCGACATTCAGATCGCCGACGAGCTTGGCTCCCGTGACTACAACACCTTCAGCGGAGGCGAGGCCTTCCGGGTAAACTTCGCCATCCGGCTGGCCCTGTCGCGCCTGCTGGCACGCCGGGCGGGGGCCCAGCTGCGCACCCTTATCATCGATGAAGGCTTCGGGACCCAGGACGCACAAGGCCGTGAGCGGCTTGTCCAGGCGATCAACACGGTGCAGAATGAGTTCGACCTGCTGCTGGTCATTACCCACATCGATGAGCTGAAGGATGCCTTCCCAGCACGCATCGAGATCACGAAGACCCCGGCGGGGTCCATCGCTGAGATCGTGTGATGAGCGGGCTGGCTGTCCTCCCCCTGACGGGTAATGCCTATACTGAGGAAGATCGCTGGCTGGGTGCCGCCATGGCTCACCTGCTGGCCCGCTACCTGACGGCTGCTGGGCTGACGATCATCGACCCGAACACGGCTGCCCGGCATCTCATCCGGAGCCGCACACCGCTCCCACTTGAACCGGATGAGGTCAACACGATCCGGACTGCACTCAAAGCTGACGCCGTGCTCTACGGGACCTACTCGCTGGATGAGGGTCAGACCCTAGGCTTGACCTTGCGCATCCACGGTCCGGACCTGCCGCGGACACCGCTGGAAGCCGCCGCCCCGCCTTCAACCTTCCATACCTTTTTCCAGCGGATCACGTTGGCCCTGGCTGAACGCATGCGCGCGCCCATCACTGCCGAAACGCGTGCACGGGTAGCCGGGATCATTACCACGGAGAACTTCGATGCCTTCCGGCAGCTGGCACGCGCACGGCTGGCATGGAGCCGGGGCGAGAACGAGCTCGCCTTGGCTGCCGTTGAGGCTGCCCTTATGCTCGATGTCGCCTATGAAGAAGCGGGCGGTGTTCGTATAGCAATCGCCCGGGATGCAAAAGACACCGTCTCCACCCAGGAGGCTTTCAAACAGTGGATAGCCTTAGCCCGCCAGCGCGGCGAAGC
>JAADYX010000095.1 GCA_010092885.1 Chloroflexota bacterium
CCGCGATGATCGTGCTGGTGGCCGTGTTCGCGGTGAGCTACCTGCTGCAGCACGGCCTGAACGCACAGCCCGCGCCGCTGGCCGCCATCGCCGTGATCGTGGTGGTGTTTGGGGCGGCCACCGTGCTGGATATCGAGCGGCAGCTGTATCCGGTGTTGGTCCCGGCGCAGCCCGCGGCGGAGGCCCCCGCTGACCCACAACCCGCCACCCCGGATCCTGGCACGGCCGCTGGATCTGAGGGATCGGGCTCGCAGCCTCGCGAGCGCCCGCTGCTGTTCACCGTGAACCGCTTCCTGACGGGGCGGCCCCTGCTGTGGCGCGCCGTGACGATCCGCCTGATGGACCGCAGCCCCGTGGTCGGCTTCGGCATGGACAGCTTCTGGCCATCCTCATTGGGGCAGGATCTGCCGGTCAACTGGGCGGGACAGGGCTCGCCGGGCGAGGCACACAACGGCTACATCGAGACCGCGCTGGATACCGGCTTCATCGGGGCAGGGCTGTACATCGTGACCCTGGCCTGGGCTCTGGTGCGTGCCCTGCGCCCGGATCGCGACTTCACCCTTGCCGCCGGACTGCTGCCCGCCGCCCTGCTCGTGCTGATCGCGGTGCACAACCTGGCGGAAAGCAGCGCGCTCAACCCGTTTGATACGCTGTTCGTGCTCTTCGTGGCGGCGGCGGTCTACGCGAGCGGCGATCCTCAGACGGTATCGGTGGGTGTGGAGTCCCAGCCGGTGCCGTAGCCGCAGATCCAGTTGAGCGCGTAGTGGCGTTGGTAGGCGGCGCTGTGCACGCGCGGAAGCTGCTCATCGGTCAGCGCGCGGAAGGGGCCGCCAAACGCCGGGAAATCGTCAGCGACCGGCTCGGGGATGGCCCCATGCTCGAATGCGCCACGCGCTATCTTGCGGACGCGGCGGGTGGCCTCCGCCTCGCTGAGCAGATCGCGGCGGTGGGCGGCCTCGATGCGGGCACGCCAGTGCCACAGCTCGGCGATATCGCGCGCCCACAGCAGATCGTCGGCGGAGCGCAGCCGCCCCTCCCGCAGAAACGCCTCGATATCAGCGGCCTGCAGCGGCAGGCGGTCGACCAGGCTGGCGCTCTCGTAAAGCGCGTCTGCCGCCGGGATCCCATCCACCAGGTGGATGGCCCAGGCCAGCGGCCCGAGGGCTTCCACCCGCCAGCTGGCCCGGTTGATCACCGCGCTGTCCCAGTGGGGCAGGGCCATATCGGCGGCTTCCTCCTCGCTGAGGAACTCCTCAAGGCCCTGTTCAGCCAGCCAGCGTTCCAGCAGCACCACCCGGACGCGCGCCCAGCCGGTCTCCTGCTTATCGGTGCGGGTGGCCAGGGCCTGCTCAAACAGGCCGCGCGTCACATACGCGCCCAGGCACAGCGTGCGCAGCAGCACAGCGGTGCGCTCGCGCATCATCCGAGGTGCACTTCGCCCTCACCGACCGGCTCCTCGGAGGTCGCCACGGCGATCAGGCTGGTGTTGCTCGTCGTGAGATGGTGCGCGAAGATCGGCTCCTCATCACGCAGCATCGCCATCAGCGGCGCGAATTGGTGATAGGGAAACCACGTAATGACCCGGTCCCCGGCGGCGTGCGTGGCGGGCAGATCGCCTTCCAGACTGAAGTAGATGTAGACCTCTCGCGGGCCGTCCTCCTCATAGAGGACGATCATCGCCCGGACATCTTTGCCCGCGTAGCTGAAGGTGTGCCCGTATTGAAAGATCTTATAGGTGTCGATTTTCCAGATGACCGTCTCAGCCATGTCCTGCTCCTGTGTGGGGATGGTTCACCGCCTGATTGTAGCGGATCATCCGGCGGCTGCACCCAGCACGCCTAACAGCAGCGGAATCAGCACGAGGACGCACAGCGTGAGCACCCCGATGGCGATAAAGGCCAGGTGCACATAGAGCACGGCCTGCAGGCAGCCCTTGTTACGGACGGGAACGCCTTCCCGTTGGAAGCGGTTGGCCTGGTTGAGCCACAGGATGTTGGCCACCAGACCGACGATCCCGGCCCCGACCCAGTACAGCAGGGCGGTCAGGACGGCCTCCAGCAGATAGTCTTTGGTGGTCTGCTGCACCACCACGGGTTGGGGCATAGTCATGGGCGGCGGCGCACTGAGGCCCTGCTTGTCAAGCGCGCGCTGCAGACCGGCCTGCGCGCGTTCACGTTCCGGGCCCGGAGTGGCCAGTTCAACCGCCATCTGCCATGCATCGATGCTGTCAGGGTTGACGCGCAGGGCATCCTGCACGTAGCGCTTCGCGGCGGCCCGGTCCCCCCGGGTGATGGCGCCCCGCGCCTGTTCAACGGTCATAGCTGCCTCCTGATAGTTTGCTTCTCCCTCAGTATAGATTAAACCCGCCAAAACCGGAAGGGATAACCGCACTCCTGTGCCGGCAAAAAGGGGCTTCCAGACTATCCCTATGCGGGAGGAATGGGCATTGTCTACCGTGCCCATGACCGCCTGACCGGTGACCTTCAGGCCGCACGTGACCGGGGCAAAGAGCACGCTCTCGAAGCGGTTGTTCAACAGCTGCTTGACACGCTCGGCCCCAGCAGCGATAAAGGCAAGACCCGACGCCGTCGACCGGGCCCAATCAACCCCTCATAGACCCGGCTTGCCGTCGTGTGCTTTGCTCAATGGAAAGACAAGGAGGTCACCATGGGGCGCACAAACAGATGGTGGATGGTTTTTGGGGCATTCGGGGCGATGATCGGCGCGCAGATGGTACGCAGCATGCGCGACCGCGCGCAGGAGCGCCAGCACCTCATTGAGCAGCTCTACAGCCCGGTACCCGGGTTCGCGGCGGAAGCTGTACGCCTGCTGCGCCAGAACGGCTGGTATACCGATGCACTCATCGCGGACGCGCTGCGCGGCGGCGGCAACTTCATGCTGGCGGGCCTGCGCGAGGCCAGCCTAGTTGGCCTGGATCTGAGCCGGGCCGCGCTGGAAAAAGCTGATCTGAGCCGGGCCGACCTGGCAGGCAGCCGCCTGAAGGGAGCCACCCTTTCCGGGGCGGACCTCATCTGCGCGGACCTGACCGGCGCCGACCTCAGCTGGGCCAACCTGGAGAAAACCCTGCTGCGCCGGGCCACTCTACGCAAAGCCGAGCTGTTTGAGGCCGACCTGGCCGGGGCCGACCTGGGCGAAACCAACCTGCGCCGCACGGACTTCGGCGGGGCACGCCTGGAAACAGCACTCCTGTTCGGCGCCGACCTGACGATGGCCCGTCTGTTTGAACCCGACCTGACCGGCGCCAACCTGTTTGCCGCCAACCTGTCCGGGGCGGATCTGGGCGAGGCCAATCTGTCCACCGCCGACCTGAGCGAAGCCCGTCTGTCTGCCACGGTGCTCAGCCGGGCCAACCTGCAGAAGACCAACTTTGAAGAGGCTGTGCTCGCCGGGACCGACCTGTACAAGGCGGATCTTCGCGAGGCGGTACACCTCACGCCTTGGCAGCTGAAGCAGGCCAAAACCCTGCGAGGGGCCACCCTGCCGGATGGCACCACACTCCCCGACGACCGCTCATGGCGGGCTGCCTTTGAGCTGTGGCTGCGCTGAGCGCGCGTGAACAGCCGCTGCCCCACACGCCATTTGTGCCAGATTTGACAAACGGACCGATTCTGTACAGAATTGGCCCGATACTCATAGACCGTCGGGAAAAGCGCCATGCTGACAGAGACGAACTTCCTCGTGCCGACCTCCTATTACGTGCTGTTGAGTGCGATACTCTTCATTATCGGGGTGACGGGCGTGCTCATCCGCCGCAATGCTATTTTGATCTTCATGTCCGTGGAGCTGATGCTTAACTCCGCGAACCTCGTTTTTGTCGCCTTTGCGCGCGCCTTTGTGGATGCAGGCGGGCAGGTGCTCGTCTTCTTCGTCATGACAGTCGCCGCCGCGGAAGTTGCCATTGGGCTGGCGCTGATCGTGTCCATCTTCCGCAAGATGAACACCATTGATATCGACGAACTGCATGAGATGGCGGGCTAACCACACCAGAGGATAGAGCACATGGCAGGTATATTTTCCATCGCACCCCTGATCGTCTTCATCCCGTTCATCGGCGTGCTGATCAACGCGTTCTTCGGGCGGCAGCTGATGCCGACCCCACAGAGCAAGGCACCGGGCGTGATCGCGTCGTTCATTGCCGGGCTCAGTTTTCTGGTGGCGGTGCTGCTGTTTGTCGGGCTGTTGGGCAGCCCGCAGGGCGCTGAGATCCCGCTGCTGACCTGGGTCGATATTGAGGTTGCGGGCCGCAGCCTCGTCATCCCGTGGACCTTCCGCGTGGATACCCTCTCCGTGGTGATGATGCTGGTCGTCACGGGCGTTGGCACGCTGATCCACATTTACGCCATCGGCTACATGGACCTGGATATCGACGTGAAGGCCCACGAGTGGGGCCTTTCCGTTGAGGACTCCATTGACCTCAAGCAGCGGCGCTTCTCGCGGTTCTTCACCTACCTGAACCTGTTCCTCGGCTCCATGCTGATCCTCGTGACGGCCAACAACTTCCTGATGATGTTTGTCGGGTGGGAGCTGGTCGGGCTGTGCAGCTTCCTGCTGATCGGCTTCTGGTATGACGATCCGCACGTGGGGCTGGCCAACGCGGGCGCGGCGCAGAAGGCGTTCATCGCCAACCGCGTCGGCGACTTCGGCATGCTCATGGCGATCTTCTTCATCTTCTGGACGTTCGGCTCCGTGCAGTTCACGGAGGTGTTCGGGCGCGCTGAGTGCATGATCGAGAACACGCAGGCCGAATGCCTCGCGCTGAGCGCCGCCGAACTGGAAGAGGAGTTCCTCGTCCCGCAGGAAGAGGGCGAAGGGGAGGAAGAGGCCGGGCTGGTCACCCTGGTCAGCCGGGTGAATGGAGTGCCCTTCGCTGAAGGCGATGAGGTCGGGCCGGTCACCACGGAGGTCGACCTGTTCGGCATGTCGCTGACACTCACCGGTGCCGTGACGATCATCACACTGTTTTTGCTGCTCGGGGCAGCGGGCAAGAGCGCACAGGTGCCGCTGTTTGTCTGGCTGCCGGACGCGATGGCCGGGCCGACGCCCGTCAGCGCGCTGATCCACGCGGCAACGATGGTCACCGCCGGGATCTACATGATCACACGCAGCAACGTGCTGTACCATCTGGCACCGGTTTCCGCGGAGAGTGTCGCGATTGTAGGCGCGGTGACCGCCCTACTGGCCGCGACCATTGCCGTGGCGCAGTTCGACATTAAGAAGGTGCTGGCCTACTCGACCATCTCCCAGCTGGGCTTCATGGTTGCGGCGGTGGGCCTCGGCGGCTACGTCGCCGGGATCTTCCACCTGGTGACGCATGCGTTCTTCAAGGCGCTGCTGTTCAAGGGCAGCGGCTCGGTCATTCAGGGCATGGAACGCGGCATGGTCGGTGATGAGCTGGCGCATATGTACGACCATGGCCACCATCACGACGCCCACCATAATGACGATCATCACGACGACCACCATGATCATCACGTCGATCCGCAGGACATGCGCAATATGGGCGGCCTGCTGGGGCGCATGCCGGTCACCGGTTGGACGTACATCATCGGGGCGCTGGCGCTGGCCGGGATCTTCCCGCTGGCCGGGTTCTGGTCGAAGGATGAGATCCTGCTGGACGCCAACAACGAGATGCTCTTCGCCTACATCCTGCTGAGCGTGGCCGCCTTCCTGACGGCGTTCTACATGGGGCGGCAGGTGTTCATGGTGTTCTTCGGCGAACCACGCACGGATGCCGCACGCGATGCCACGGAAAGCCCGGCCACCATGACCGTGCCGCTGGTGATCCTGGGCGCGCTGTCGGTGTTCGGCGGGCTGATCAATCTGCCGTTCTCCGGGTTCCACCAGCTGGGCCACTGGCTGGAGGAAAGCGTGCTGTACGCGCACATCCCGAAGTTCAACCCGGTGGTGGCGGTCATCTCAACGGTGGTGGCGGTGGCGGCCATCGCGGGGGCGTATGCCATCTATGGGCGCAAACCGCTCACCGATGAAGGCACCGATCCGCTGGCCGACCGGCTGGGCGCGGCCTTCACCTTCCTGAACAACAAGTGGTATATCGACGAGATCTACCACATGGTATTCATACAGCCGTACCGCCGCCTGGCCGATTTCTTTGCCAACGTCATTGACTGGCAGTTCCTGCATGACTACATCCACGACAACATCATCGGGGAGACCTTCCGCGGTGGTTCGGAGCTGCTCTCCCAACCGGTGGACCGCGGCCTGATCGACGGCCTGGTGAACGGCATCGCCCGCGTGATCGGCGTGTCGTCAAGCGGGGCACGCCGCATTCAGACGGGCTATGTTCGCAATTACGCGCTGGTGATCGGCATTGGGGTGTTCCTGGTGCTGGTCTTCATCGCCGCTCAATTCCTGCTCTAAGAGGAGACCTTCATGGAGATTTCAACCGGTTTTCCCGTATTCCTGACCATCCTGCTGCTGATCCCCTTCACGGGGTTCCTGGTCGTCATGATCCTCCCCAGCGAGCAGAAGGATGCCATCCGGTGGAGCGCGGCTATCGTCTCGCTGCTCACATTTGCTGTCTCGCTGGTGCTGCTGGCCACGCCCTATGCGCGCAGCGGTGGGCTGTTCTGGGATGGCGCGGTCGACTGGATCCCGGCGGCCAACATTCACTATGCTCTGGGCGTGGATGGCATCAGCGTGTGGTTGGTGCTGCTGACGACCTTCATCATGCCGATCGCGGTTGTCTCCTCCTGGACGGCCATCGAGGATCGGGTCAAGGAATATTACGCCAGCCTGCTGCTGTTGGGCACGGCGATGATGGGCGTCTTCATGGCGCTGGACCTGTTCCTGTTCTACGTGTTCTGGGAGTTCACCCTCGTGCCGATGTACTTCCTGATCGGCATTTGGGGCGGCAAGAACCGCATGTATGCCTCCATCAAGTTCTTCCTGTACACGATGGCCGGGTCCCTGCTGATGCTGCTGGCGATCCTCTTCCTGGGGATCACGGGCGGCAGCTTCCTGCTCAGCGACCTGATCGGGCTGGAGATCGCGCAGGCGACGGCACGCTGGCTGTTCCTCGGCTTCGCGATTGCGTTCGCCATCAAGGTGCCGCTGTTCCCGTTCCACAGCTGGCTGCCGGACGCGCACGTTGAGGCACCCACCGCCGGGTCGATCATTCTGGCGGGTGTGCTGCTCAAGATGGGCACTTACGGCTTTGTGCGCTTCAACCTGCCGCTGTTCCCGGAGGCTTCGGCGTACTTCGCGCCGCTGATCGCCATCCTGGCGATTATCGGGATCCTGTACGGGGCGTGGGTCAGCTTCGCGCAGACGGATGTCAAGAAGCTGGTCGCGTACTCGTCGGTCTCCCACCTTGGCTTTGTAATGCTCGGCATCTTCTCCCTGAACGGCATCGGGTTGCAGGGCGCCATCCTGCAGATGGTCAACCACGGCATCTCGACCGGGGCCTTATTCCTGATGGTGGGCTTCCTGTATGAGCGGCGCCACACCCGTGAGATGGACGAGTTCGGCGGCATCTGGCAGGCGATGCCCGTCTACAGCGCCATGATGCTGATCGTCACGCTGAGCTCGATGGGCCTGCCCGGCCTGAACGGCTTCGTGGGCGAGTTCCACATCTTGCTGGGCTCGCTCGGCTCCGAGGCGCTCTCGCCCAGCTGGATCTACACGGCCTTCGCCACCGCGGGCGTCATCCTCGCGGCGATCTACCTGCTGAAGATGTTCCAAGGCGTGTTCCTCGGCCCGTTGGACAAAGCGGAGAACAAATCCCTGACCGACTTGAACGCGCGCGAGATCGCGACGACGGTGCCGCTGTTGGTGCTCATCTTCTGGATTGGGGTGTACGCGCGCCCGTTCTTCGAGGTGATGGAACCGGCCGTTACGGACATGCTGGATATGGTCACGCGGGTCGCAGGCCTGCAGTAACAAAGGACAGACGATGCTGCCTACACTCGACGACCTCAACCTGCTGGCGACCCTGCCCCTGCTGACCCTCACCGGGTGGGCGGTGCTGCTGGTGGTGCTCGATCTGTACGTGCCGGAAGACAAAAAGATCCGCACAGCGTGGCTGGCGGTCATCGCGCTGGTGAGCACAGGCGTAGTGCTGGGCCTGCAGGCGGCGGGCATCATCCCGACGCAGGGCGTCTCCGCCTTCAACGGGTTGGCCACCGCCGATGGCTATGCGCTGTTCATGCAGGGCACGTTCCTGCTGACCACGCTGCTGGGCGTGCTCCTCGCGATGAACTATCTGCCGCGCCGGGGCATCGAACGCGGCGAGTATTACACGCTGCTGCTGTTCACCACCGTCGGCATGATGTTGATGGCGCTGGCCAACGACCTGATCCTGGTGTTCCTCGCGTTGGAACTGCTCAGCATTCCGCTGTACATTCTCTCCGGCTTTGACCGGGAAAATCCGCGCAGCGAGGAAGCCGCCCTGAAGTACTTCCTGCTGGGTGCGTTTTCCAGCGCGTTTTTTGTGTTCGGTGTGGCGCTGACCTACGGCGGCACGGCCACCACCGCCCTGGAGGGCATCGCGGCGGCGCTGGCCGGTGATGCCCCCAACCCGATTGTGGCCTATGTGGGCATGGGGCTGCTGTTGGTCGGGCTGGGTTTTAAGGTGGCGGCGGTGCCCTTCCACATGTGGACACCGGACGTGTACGAGGGCGCGCCCACCCCGGCGACGGCGTTCATGTCCGTCGGGGCGAAGGCGGGCGGTTTCGCGGCGATGATCCGGGTATTTGTCGTCGGCTTCCCGGGGGTGGCCCCGCAGTGGGGCGCACTGGTGGCGATCATCGCCATCGCCACCATGATCGTCGGCAACGTGATCGCCATCTCACAGGATGACCTCAAGCGCATGCTCGGCTACTCGTCGATTGCGCACGAGGGCTACATCCTGATGGCGGTGGCCGCCGCACAGTTCGCCGAGCTGGTTGGCGCGCGCGGCACCCTCGCCGTGACAGCGCCGGCGGCAGCGGCATTCTATCTGTTCACGTACACGTTCACCAATATCGGGGCATTCGGTGTGGTGATGGCCGTAGAGAAGGATGACGGTACCGGCACCGGCTACGAGGATTTCGCCGGGTTGGGGCAGAGCCATCCCATGCTGGCCATCGTGATGCTGATCTTCATGCTCTCCCTGACGGGCATCCCGCTGACAGCGGGCTTCCTGGGCAAGTTCTTTGTGTTCCAGTCAGCGATTGCGGCGGTCGCGGCAGCCGGGCCGGTGAACGCCGGGCTGCTGCTCGCCATGGTGATCACCGGCGCACTGACCAGCGTGGTGAGTGCCTACTACTACATCCGCGTGGTGATTATGATGTACTTCCGCGACGGTGAGGGCGAAGCCGTCACGCAGCCCGTGCTGACCGGTGCCATCGCCTTGACGGGGGTGGCCACCGTGCTGTTGGGCATTGTGCCCGCCATCGCTGTGGGCTGGGCGGAGGACGCCGTGCTCGCCATGATGGGCGGCTGAGCAGCCCCTGTGTGAAGCGTGGCCCCCGACGTGCTGCGCATACAGCAATTGTAAGAATGGCGTCTCAGGCTGGCAGAAAACCGGCTGGCCTGCTACCCTTAATTAAACAGAAGACCATCAATCCTATTCGTTGAGAAGGATGGAACCATGTCCGACCAGACGATGATCGACAGAGAGAACCAGATCTATGAAGCGCTGCGCACGGTGCTTGATCCAGAGATCGGATTGAACGTCGTGGAACTTGGTCTTATCCGTGATGTTGAGGTCGAAGCAGAGAAGACCAACATCACCATGATCCTCACCACACCGTTCTGCCCGTACGGCCCGGCCCTGATCGAGCAGGTACGGATGACCGCCCAGCAAACGCTTGATGTCCCGGCGACGGTCGAAGTCGGCTCGGAGATGTGGGACCCAAGCATGATGGAAGAGGGCGCAGGTGGAGATTGGGGCCTCTTCTAACCAATCACGGCCCGCATGGCAGAAGGGACGACTCAGCGGTCGTCTCTTTTTTGTTTCCCCAGCCTGAGGCTTGAGCGCACCCTCGCGGGCAGGCACTAGCACCATTGGGGGATAGCCTCCGCCTGTGCGCCTCTGCTATCGTAGAAACACGAATGACGAATTTGGGAGTATGAATCTATGTCTGTAGTAATCTATTGGAATGACGAGAACACGCTTGTGACCCGGTTCGAGAACACGTGGTCATGGGGTGAATACATCGATGCGGCGCAGGCCGTGGCCGAAATGGCTGCCGACGCAGATGCCCCGGCAGCGCTCATCTATGATTTTTCGACAAGCGCCGGGCTGCCCGCGCACTTCTTCGCGCACCTGCCCGAACTTGATCTGCTGCCTGTCGCAGAGAATCTGACGCGGATCGCGGTGGTGTGTGACACCGACTCCACCCGCACGGCCCGCCGCATGCTGCGGTTGGCATCACGCGGCAGGTTCACGGTGCTCAGCGCGGCCACGTTAGAACGCGCGTTGGCCCAGCTGAACCGCGAGCAGGCCGCCTGAGCGGTCTCCACCTTACATGATGAGGACTGCCCAACGGCAGTCCTTTTTTGTTCTTCGTGGGAATTAGAAGTTCTCCCAGTAGCGGCGGGTCAGGTCACTGATGGTCTCCAGGGTCACCCTGTCATCGCCCGCCCAGATCTCATAGTCCAGGTACCGTAGGTACAGATCGCCGCCGTCGCAGCTCAGCTTGATGGTGTCGGACCCATCCACTGCTTGTGCGTCCAGAATGTGCGGGCATACGACCTCGATCTCTTCCAGGTCGGCGGAAGTCACCCCACGGGGCGTATCCCAGGAGTCCCACTCAGCGTGCGTGCAGTCGATCAGACGGATGATCACCTCCGGCCTGCCCAGCGTATTGCGAAGGGCCTCGACGGTCAGTGTCAGCAGAAGGTTGTTGGGCGCTTCTATATCAACACGGTCGATGTGGCCATCATGTAGAGCATCCCAGAGTTCCGTATTCATACGTTAATCCTATGGAGTCTTGGTGTGTGTTTTCGTGTTGGCCATGGTGAGGCATCAGCGTTACACCACCCAGGATAACACAGGCGGGGCTTTCCGGGTGTTTCAGTTCTGTTATATCATTAGAGCTTAAGGTCAGGCGAGGCTTGGTGCCACTCCGTAAGGTGCTGGTAAGCGTCGCCCAGCCGCAGCAGCACACTGACCTGCGGTGCGACCAGCTGCATGCCGACCGGCAGGCCGTCATCAGTAAAGCCGCAGGGAATCGCCAGTGCAGGCAGATGACTGTGGCTGAAGCCATACGTCAGGCTGAGCAGGGTGCGCGTCAGCCCCGGGGTGACATCGTCGCTGCGCGGCGGCGGGATCGGGGTCACCGGCAGCGCGATGACATCCACCTGCCGGAAGACCTCCCGCAGCGCAGCGCGCCATTCCCGCCCGTGTTGGCGCGCCGCCGCGTACTCGACGGCCGTGTGCTTTAGACCGGCATCCAGGCGGCGGCGGGCATGCACCCCAAAGCGCTCCGGATTCTTGGTCAGCCGCTCGTAGTGATAGGCAGCCCCGTCCGCGATGCTCAGCAGACCGGCCATGCGGGTGGCGCGCTCGACATCCGGCAGCGTCACCTCGTGCTGAACCAGCCCGTTGTCGGCCAGCAGATCGACCGCCTCGCGGATGCGCATGATGATCTGCGTGCTTGTGCCCAGCCAAATGGAATCGTTGGTCGGCAGCCCGATGCGCATCCCGTGCACCGGCTGCCCCAGATACACCGTGTACCCATCCGACTCCGGGTCGAGGGCGTCCATCAGCATGGCCACATCGCGGATGGTATGCGCCATCGGGCCGACGGTGTCGAGGGTCCAGCTCAGCGGTACGACGCCGCGCGTGCTGAGCAGGCCGGTGGGGGGCCGCAGGCCGCTCAGGTTGTTGAACGCCGAGGGGATGCGCACCGATCCGCCGGTATCCGTGCCGAGTGCGCCCAGCGCCATGCCTGCCGCAACCGCCGCGCCCGATCCGCCGCTTGACCCGCCGGGCGTGTGATCAGGGTTCCACGGGTTGTAAGCCGCGTTGAAGTGCGGGTTGAGCGTGGTCACGCCCATCGCGAACTCGTCGAGGTTTGTCTTGCCGATCACGATGGCCCCCTGCGCCTTGAGGTTGGTGACCACCTCGGCATCGGCTGCCGCCGTGTTATGCCGGAAGAAATCGCTGCCCGCGGTGGTGGCCACCCCCTCC
>JAADYX010000096.1 GCA_010092885.1 Chloroflexota bacterium
GAGCACCTCCAGCCAGGCGGTGATCAGCGCAGCCAGGTGGCCGGCGCTCAGCTTGGGCAGGATGACGCGCATGGTCAGGGCGCGGCGATGCCCGTCACTCTCGCCCCGGATGTACGCCGCCGCCCGTGAACGCCACCGCTCGGATTGGTCCAGCCGCAGCATCAACGCCGCCGTGCGATCATCGGATTCGGCCTGCTGCAGGATGGCATCAGCGGGCTGGAGGCCGAGCTCAACCGCCCGTATATGGATCTCTGGGAGGGTTGTGGTCACAAGCAAGTCTCATACATACGCCCCATGTTAGCATGAACCGGGGGAGTTAGCCGCTCGTCCGGCGAACTCCCAACCGATCAGGTATCTAAGCCGGCGCAGTAAACCCGGACGGCGTCGCGGGCGAACGCGGGCAGATCCGGGTGCAGGGCGGCGAACGTCTCGCTGAAGTCCGGGCTGTGCACGTACAGATCGCCCAGCCCGCGCAGGATGGCCGGGGTCGGTTCGTAGAAATACCGGATATGCTGGTGCCACCGGGCGACCACAGCCTGCACGTCCGGATGGGCCGGGTCGCAGCGGATCAGGGCGGCCAGGTCGGCATAGATCGCGTTCCCCTCCGCCTTGATGCGTTCCTTTTCCGCCGCCGTGTACCGGTTCCAGCGTTTGGTGCTGCTGCGGACCAAATCCGGATCGTAGAGGCGCTCGGCCTCCTGAGCGTAGTGTGCTTCCTCTTCCGGCGTGAACCCACCGAAAAGCTCTTCCTTGCGCATGGTGACCTCCTCTGTCAGGTGCGCGATGGTTTTGTCCACGGTGTCAATCAGGCTGTCGAGACGCCGTTGGCGATCCAGCAGGGCCTGCCGGTGATCGCGCAGCGCGGCCAGCCGGTCAAAGGCTGGGCTGTGCAGCACGGCGCGGATATCGTCGAGCTTCATGCCCAACTCCCGGTAGAACAGGATCTGCTGGAGGGTGTACAGGTTCTCCTCATCATAGTAGCGGTAGCCGTTCGCCCCGACGGAAGCGGGCTTCAGCAGGCCGATGTCGTCGTAGTAGTGCAGGGTCCGCTTGCTGACTCCGGCCAGCGCGCCGATCTCGCTGACTGTGTAGGCCATAGGGTGCTCCTTTCCTCATCCTTATCATAAGGGATCACGCGGCGTGAGGGTCAAGGGGATCGGAATTTACACTTTCTTTAGGCGGTTTTACACGTAGTTTAGGTGAGATACCTTATACTGGCGGCACTCTACAAACAAACACCCTGTTCCATATGTGGGATGTGCTGATGTTCTTGCTCGATGCCCTGTTTGCTGGCGTCATCGCGATTTTGTTAACCATCCTGGTTGCCGGGCTGCTCGGCGGCTACCGCGCACCGCAGACCCTGCTGCTGTTTTTTCTCTTAGTTCTGTTGGCCGCCTGGATCGGTGGGGCCTGGGCTGCGCCCTTTGGGCCGGTGTTGGCCGGTGTCTACTGGGTGCCGTTCATTCTCTTTGGGCTGTTGTTTGCGCTCCTGCTGCTGGCCCTGCTGCCCTCCGATCCGCCCGTTGAACCCACCGGGCTTGAGCCGGGCGAAACGGCCGCGCAGGCTGGCATTCTGGCCGCCCTCGATTGGGTCTTCTGGCTGCTGGTCATCGTGATGCTGGTGGCGCTCGTCGTGCCCTATATCTTTATCTGAGAAGGCCCGCGCGGCCCTGCTGGGAGCCAGCCCCGCGCTGCGGTAGACTCGGCGGACGATGAGTAGAAATGGTCCGTTTATGCGCAACCTGATCGCCGCCGTGCTGCTTGCTGCCTGCACCCTGGTCCTGACCGCGCCGCAGCCCGCAGCCGCCCAAGATCCATATGCCGTCATCGATCTGGTGAACGGTCTGCGCGCTGAGCTCGGGCTGCCCGCTTACCGCGTCAATGCTGAACTGATGGCCGCCGCGCAGGCCCACAGCGAGTGGGCGGCGAGCATCGGCACGCACAGCCACACCGGCGCGGGCGGATCCACCCCGCGTGACCGGGCGACCGCCGCGGGCTACGGTGGCGGGGCCCCCGTGCGCGTCAGCGAGAATATCTACTGGGGCGGGCGCGCGACCCCGGCCAACGCCTTTGAATGGTGGTCCAACAGCGCGATCCATTACCAGGGCATGACCTCCACCAACTACCTCGATATCGGGGCCGGGATCGCCACGGATGCCGACGGCAGCGGGTATTACACACTCAAGTTCGGCGTGATCATCGCGGAAGCACCGCCGCCCCCGACCGCCGCGCCGGAAGCCGGGCTGGATGCCGAACCCGCCCTGCCCGTCGATCCGATTGCGCTGGCCGAACCCAACGCCGACGGCTCGGTGATCCACGAAGTGGGTGAGGGGCAGACGGTGTGGGCCATCGCTGAGGCGTATGACGTGCCCGTCTCCGAGGTGCTCGCGCTCAACCGCCTGACCGAGGACGCGATCATCTACCCCGGCACGGAGCTGATCATCGTGCCCGCGCCGGTCACCGTGGAAGAAGAGCCCACCGGACCGCTGTTCCATACGGTGCAGGCCGGGCAGACTCCGCTGGGCATTGCGCTGGCTTACGGCATCACGCTGGAGGAATTGTTCGCGCACAACGGCCTGACCGAGCAGTCGGTGATCTACCCGGACGACGAACTGC
>JAADYX010000008.1 GCA_010092885.1 Chloroflexota bacterium
GTCTGGAGCCCCTGCTGGACCTGGACATGCGGCTCGGTGAGGGAACCGGCGCTGCTCTGGCCATCCCGGTTGTGGAAGCGGCCGCCCGGACCCTCGCCCAGATGGGCACCCAGCGCGATTTGGGCCTCTGACCGCCTGCGCGCGCTGATCGGAGCGTTCGGCTTCCTGACGATCATCCCCACCGGCGGCGTGTTCCCTGAGCAGGCAGGGCATGCGGTTAGGGGGGTTCCGCTGGTTGGCCTCGTGATCGGCGCGCTGTTGGCCGGGGTCAGCCTGCTGCCTGTTCCGGATGGCGGGGTCCATGCCTTTCTCCTGCTTGCCATGTGGATCCTGCTGACCGGCGGCCTGCACCTCGACGGCCTCGCTGACTCGTGTGATGGTCTGTTCGCCTCGGTACCCGTCGAGCGCAGGCTTGCCATCATGAAGGACCCGCGTGCTGGATCGTGGGCCGTTATCGGGTTGGTGGTGCTCCTGCTTGGCAAGTGGTCCGCGCTGCGCGCTTTGCCGGCTGCACCCGCCACGCTGCTGGTGACTCCGGTTGCGGCCCGTTGGGCAATGGGGGTCGCGGTGGCGGCCTTTCCGTACGCGCGTCAGAAGGGGACCGGTGGTCTGTTCCGGCAGGGGTTCGGCCCGGGGCAGGTGCTGGGTGCCACCGGCCTCACAGCGCTGATCCTGGGTGGGCTTGCGGCGGTCACGGGCAGCTGGCTGCCCCTGCTGACAGCCGCTGCTGCTCTCCTGACTGTATTCCTCTTTGGGGGATGGGCCGCGCGCCGGCTTGGCGGGGGCCTAACCGGCGACACCTATGGTGCGGTATGTGAAATAACGGAGACGGTATGCCTTATGATGGGGGTGGTTCTGGCATGAGCAACACAAGGCTCATCTTCGTGTTGGGCGGGGCCCGCAGCGGAAAGAGCAGCTATGCCGAACAGCGCGCGGCAGAGCACGGCGGCGATGTGCTGTTCGTGGCAACTGCTGAAGCCCTCGATGATGAGATGGCCGACCGGATCGCGCGCCATCGCGCCGACCGCCCCAGCGACTGGTTCACGTTGGAGACCCCGTACGCTGTCGGCCTGGCCGTGCTGGACCATCCACCGACCCCCGTCGTGCTCGTGGACTGCATCACGCTGTTGGCGAGCAATATCGTACTCACGTTGCCGGAGTCGGCCACACAGCCGGCTGCAAACGCCGCTGTGCTTGCTGAAACTGACGAGCTGCTTGATGCCTTTGAAAAGCGGGGTGGCACGTGGATTGTCATCAGCAATGAGGTTGGCATGGGCATCGTGCCCCCGTCGCGCTTGGGACGCCTGTACCGCGATGCGCTGGGGAAAGCGAACCCGCGCATCGCGCAGACAGCCGACGAGGTTGTCCTGATGGTGGCCGGTCTGCCGTGGCATCTGAAAGGGAAAACGTGATCTTGATCCGCATTACATTGTGAAAATGTGCACTACAGGGCATACTCGTCGTGAGTCATTATCGTTGTGGACAATTTAAGGAGATGACCTATGCCCTGGAAAGAACTGTACCAACAGCGCCTGACAACCGCCGGCGAGGCCGTGAAGGCGATCCAAAGCCATCAACGCGTCTTTTTGACCGGCAACTGCTCGGTCCCGCGTGAGATCCTGAACGCACTGGTAGAATACGCACCCCAGAACCTTGAAAATGTCGAGATCATTGAGGTGCTCACCGTCGAAGCCTCCTCGCTGGTTGACCCCTCCCTGCAAGGCCACCTGCGGGTCAACTCGCTGTTCATCTCGGGCGATGTGCGCAATGCAGTCAATGAGGGCCGCGCTGACTTCACGCCGGTCTTCCTCTCGCAGATACCGCTGCTCTACCGCGGTGCGCTCTCCGTGGATGCCGCCCTGATCCAGGTTTCCCCACCGGATAACCACGGGTTCTGCTCCTTTGGTGTGGAAGTCGGCGTGACCAAGACCGCTGCCGAAGTAGCCCACACCGTGATCGCTGAGGTCAACCCGAACATGCCGCGCACCCTTGGCGACAGCTTCATCCACGTCAGTGATATCGATCACTTTGTTGAGGTGGACTACCTGCTGCCCTCCTTCCCGATGGGCAAGCCCAGCCCCATTCAGGACCAGATCGGCCAGCACATCGCCAACCTGATCGAGGATGGCAGCACACTGCAGACGGGCATCGGTGGTATCCCTGATGCGGTGCTGCGTTACCTTGGTGACAAAAAAGACCTCGGTGTGCACACCGAGCTCTTCAGCGACGGCGTGATCGATCTGGTTGAATCGGGCGTGATCAACAACCGTGCCAAGACGATCCACAATGGCAAGATCATCGCCGGGTTCGTATTGGGCACCCAGCGGCTCTATGACTTTGTCGACGACAACCCGCTCGTCGAACTGCACCCCACTGAGTACGTCAACAACCCGGTGCTCATCGCACAGAACCCGAAGATGGTGGCCATTAACTCCGCCATTGAGATCGACCTGACCGGCCAAGTCTGCGCGGACAGCATCGGCCCGCGCTTGTACAGCGGCGTCGGCGGGCAGGTGGACTTCATCCGTGGGGCGGAAATGTCCAAGGGCGGCAAGCCCATCATTGCACTGCCCGCCACGGCCAAAGGCGGCGGGTTGAGCCGCATCGTCGGGCAGCTGAGGCCCGGTGCAGGCGTGACCACCACCCGCAACGACGTGCACTTCGTCGTGACAGAGTACGGTGTGGCTGCTCTGCACGGACGGACCATCCGGGAGCGGGCCCGCGCCCTGATCAACATCGCGCATCCGGATTTCCGTGAGGAGTTGGAACAGCACGCCTACGAGTTGAACTATATACCGCGTGCGTTCAGCGGCGTGGATGTCACCTAGTTGGTCCGCTGCCGAACAGACCACAGCGAACGGCGACCCCGTTCGCTGTTTTTGATCGGGGTGGTGAAAACCCACACACAGCGGCCTATACTCTCCATGCACGCTCACACATGGTGAAAACAGGCTTATGACTGTACAGGTACTATCTGAACCCAACAACACAGACACCCGCAGCCGGGACTTTATCCGGTTGGAGGGTTTAAGCAAGGCCTTTGAGGAAGGCGGGCGCACGCGCGTCGTGCTCGATGACGCGCATGCTGGTTTTGCCCGCGGTGAATTCGCGGCGATCATCGGTAAGAGCGGCACTGGCAAGAGCACCCTGCTCAACCTGATCAGCGGCATCGATGACGCCGACGCCGGATCCGTATGGGTGGACGGGCGCAATCTCACCGCGATGGATGACCGGGAGCGCACGCTGTTCCGCCGCAATCACATCGGTTTTGTGTTCCAGTTCTTCAACCTCATCCCCACGCTGACCGTATGGGAGAACATCACCCTGCCGATGGAACTCAACGGCAGGCTGACCGGCGACGACCGCGAGCGCGCCGAGTTCCTGCTCGATGAGGTCGGCCTGCTCGACCGGCGTGACACCTTCCCAGACCGGCTCAGCGGGGGCGAACAGCAGCGGGTATCCATTGCGCGCGCGCTGGCCAACGATCCGCTGCTGCTGTTGGCCGACGAACCGACGGGCAATCTCGACGAAAAGACCGGCGGCACCGTGCTCGGCCTGTTGGACAACCTGACGCGCCAACAGGGCAAAAACCTGATCATGGTGACGCACAGCAGCGATGCTGCCGCCTACGCCGACCGCGTGCTGCGCCTGCAAGATCATAAGCTGGTTTAGCCCATGCAGCAGCAGAATACTGTCTTTTCACGCGTGTTGTGGCAGGTGGGCTGGCGCTACCTGATCCGCCACCCGCTGCAAACCGGCCTGATGGTCCTTGGCATCACATTGGGTGTGGCCGTCGTGATCGCCATCGACCTGGCCAATGAGAGCGCCAGCCGCGCCTTTGACCTCAGCGTGGACGCCATCGCGGGCCGTGCTACCCATCAGATTGTCGGCGGCCCGGGCGGCCTTGATGAGGATATCTACGCGCAGCTCAGTGCGGATCCCGCCGTGGATGTTGATATCGCGCCAGTGGTGACCGACTATGTCAGCTCGCCTGACCTCGGGGATCGCCCCATCCAGCTGTTGGGCGTCGATCCCTTTTCTGAGTCGCCCTTCCGCAGTTACCTCGGTGGTGAGGAAGTCCCGCTCGACCAGCTGGTTGCCTTTTTCACCGATCCGGGGGCCATCCTGATCTCGACAGGACTGGCAGACCGCTACGATCTGGCACAGGGGGATACGATCACGCTGATCTATTCCGGCCAACCGGTGGAGGCGACCATTGTCGGCCTGCTGCAGCCGGACGACTCGCTGAGTGCCCGCACGCTGGAAAGCCTCATCCTGGCTGATGTGGCCACCGCGCAGGAGATCACCGGTCAGGTTGGGCGGCTCACAACGATTGATCTGATCGTCCCGGAGGATGATACCGGCACGCTCAGCACGGTCAGAGATGCACTGCCGGAAGGTGCCGTGCTGCAAACCGTGGAGGCCCGCTCCGGCTCCGTGGAACAAATGACGCAGGCCTTCCGCACGAACCTGCTCGCGCTAAGCCTGCTGGCCTTGGTGGTCGGCTTGTTTCTCATCTACAACACCATGACCTTCAGCGTGGTGCAGCGCCGCCCCCTCTTCGGAACGCTGCGCTGCCTCGGTGTAACGCGCCGCGAGGTGTTCGGCATGGTACTTGTTGAGGCGCTCATCGTTGGTGTGATCGGGGCGGTGTTGGGCACCGGCCTCGGCATCCTGATGGGGCAGGGCGCGGTGCGGTTGGTCACCCAGACGATCAACGATCTGTTCTTCACGGTGACGGTCACCGGCGTACAGGTGCCGCCCATCAGCCTGGCCAAGGGGGCGCTGCTGGGCATCGGTGCGACGGCTGCCGCCGCGGCAGCCCCCGCCTGGGAAGCGGCCAGTGTGCCCCCACGCCTCGCCCTGAACCGCTCCGGCATTGAGGACAAAGCGCAGCGCATCGCCGCCGTGACGGGCATCGCCGGGGTGATCGTGACGGCGGTAGGCGTGAGCACCCTGCTGATCCCGTCGCGCAGTCTGGTTGTCAGCTTCCTGGGTACCTTCGGCGTGATCATCGGCTTCGCGCTGCTGACACCCATCACCATGTCCGTATTCATGCGCCTCGCACGCCCGCTGACCGCCGCGGCCTTTGGTGCGTTGGGGCGTATGGCCCCGCGTGACGTGATCAAGTCGCTCAGCCGCACATCGATCGCAGTAGCCGCTCTGATGGTAGCTGTCAGCGTGACCATCGGCATCAGCGTGATGGTCGGCAGTTTTCGCAATACGGTGATCGTCTGGTTGGAGCAAACTCTCGTCGGCGATGTCTACATCAGTGTGCCGGGCGGTCCGCAGACCGATCCGTCCAGCACCATCGACCCGGCGGTCTTCCCCGTGCTGGAAGCATACCCGGGCGTGCAGCACGTTGATATTGTGCGCTCCGTGGATGTCGACTCGCCGTTGGGCCTGGTCAATGTGTCCGCTGTGACCAACAACGATCAGGAAGCGCCGCGCTACTACAAGGACAGCCTCGTCCCCACCGAGCAGATATGGGGTGCCATGCAGTCCGGCCAGGTCGTGATCAGTGAGCCGTTCGCCAACCGCTTCCAGAAGGGCATCGGTGACACCATCACCCTGAATACGGACCGCGGCCCGCGCGAGTTTGAGGTCGTGGCGACCTACTTCGATTACGGTTCCGTGCAGGGCACCGTTGTGATGGCCTACGATGTCTACACCGATCTCTACGATGACACCCGCGTGACCGCGGTTACGTTGGCTCTGTCTGACTCAGCCGATCCTGACGACGTGACGCGCGGCCTACAGGCTGAGCTGGCCGGTGTCCAGGATCTGACCATCCGCTCCAACCAGGGCCTGCGCCAGGATGTGCTGGTCGTCTTTGACCAGACGTTTGCCATCACGGGGGCACTCAACATCCTGACAACGATCGTGGCGTTCATCGGGGTGCTGAGTGCGCTGCTCGCCCTCCAGCTGGAAAAGAAGCGTGAGCTCGGCATTCTACGGGCTGTGGGCCTGACGGAAGGGCAGATGTGGGGCCTCACCCTCTTGGAGACCGGCCTGATGGGCACAGTCGCAGGCCTGCTCGCCATGCCGACCGGCTATGTGCTCGCCCTGATCCTCGTGTTCATCATCAACCGGCGGTCCTTCGGCTGGACGCTCCAGATGCAGGTGCTGCCGCAGCCGTTCATCACCGCGCTGATCGTGGCGGTGGCCGCCGCGCTGTTGGCCGCGATCTATCCGGCTCGCCGCCTTACTCAGATGCCCACCGCCGAAGCGATCCGCTTCGAGTAGGCGCAGAGGCGGGGCCAGACCGCTTGGCCCCGCCCCTGCCGGGGTGCCTCAGGCCAGGGCGCGCACCCGTGCGACTGCGGTCGCCGCATCCACAATCAGCCCCAAGGCCAGCACGAGGAACACCTCCGGCAGCAGCGAGCCCAGAATGGCCCACGTTACATCCCGCTGTGAGACCAGTTCCCCGAGCGCGGGCAGGAAGATGATCAGCAGGATGGGCACCAACACGCCGATGACGACGCTCGCGAGAACCCGGGGACGGGGTTTGTCGGCATTGCGCTCCGTCCATCGATCCACCGTCAGCAGACGGCGCACGCTCAGACCGACCAGCAGAGCTCCGATTGCCAGGATGATCAGGTCCGTACCGATCCGGCGGGCGGGTGCCGGATCGCCGTCTGTCATCAGCTCCACGATGCCCATCTGTATGCCCGGATACACGCTGAAGTAAAAAGGCAGGTCGTTGTTGGTGTACAGCAGGGCAAAGGCCACGTCATCCGTTTGCAGCAGGGTGGCATCGGCGTGGTAACCTGGCAGGCTGCCGCCATGGGTCAGCGCGGGCATGCCGGCCACCTCCTGATCGAACCAGCCCATCGCATAGGGGAAGTTCTCCGGTGCGGTGTGCATCAGCTCGACCAGCTCCGGTGAGAGGATCTGCTCGCCCTCGAACGCGCCGCCGTTTTGCTGCATGATGAGGTAGTTGCCCAGATCTGCCGCCGTGGAGATGATGTACCCGTTGGGTAGATCGGGGCGGCTGAACTCGGCCTCGACCGGGAAGGCAATGCCGAACAGATCCGCAGTGCCCGTCGGAATAGCCAGGCCGCTCGGGTCGGTGGTTGTGTTGGTCATCGCCAGCGGGTCGAAGATGTTGGTCTGCATGTAGGTTGTGTAGCTTTCCCCACTGACCACCTCGATCAGCCGCCCGAGCGTGGTGTAGTTCGCGTTGAAGTAGTGGTATTCCGCGCCCGGTTCGGCCACCGGGGTGGCAGACTCCAGATCGGCCACTCGCTCGGCGATTGCGGCATCAGGTGGCAGGCCGGTGGGCTGGTAGCCGCGGTCGGCCAGGCCGCTTTGGTGTGTGAGCAGATGCCGCACCGTGATCGCGTCTGCCGTGTCGCCGCCAACCGTGAAGTCAGGCACATACTCGACCACCGGTGCATCCAGGTCGACCAACCCAGCATCCACCAGCTGAAGCACACCCAGTGCGGTGAAGGACTTACTCACCGACCCGATGTAAAACGGTGTGTCGGCGGTTAGCGTACCATAACCTTCCGCCAGTACGATTGCATCACCCTCTACGATGACGGCGGCCATGCCGCGGATATTGTTGCGCTGGACCTGCTGCGCCAGGTAGCTGTCCAGTTCGGTAGGTTCAGCAGCACGAGCCGGTATAACGATCAGACCGGTCAACACGAGTGCAATGAGAGCAAGAATTCGGGTGCGCATAGTGGTATCTCCGTCAGGTTTCTTTTCGATATTGTGCTGCACGATGCGCCAGGCAGACAGTGAAAAAGGGTACAAAACCACCATGCATCCGTCATGTAAGAGATCAACCCCGTGCCCCCGTCAAAGAGTTGACGCTATAATCCCAACACAGGAACGCACCCCACGGGAGGAACCCATGGTTGACGAAAAACTACAGGCACTCACGGACGCCGGGCAGAGCATGTGGCTCGACTATATCGACCGCCGCGAACTGCAGTCCGGGGAGATCCGTGCTCTGGTTGAGGCTGGCATCCGCGGTCTGACATCCAATCCCTCTATCTTTGAAAAGGCCATCACCGGCAGTGAGGCCTACGACGACCAGATCCGCCAGTGCATCGCTGACGAGTACAATGCCACAGAGATCTACGAGCACATCGCAGTCGCCGATATTCACGAAGCGGCCGACCTGCTGCGCCCCCTGTACGATGAGACGAACGGCGGCGACGGTTTTGTCAGCCTGGAGGTTTCACCCCTGCTGGCCCATGATACCGAAGCCACAGCCGAGGAAGCCCGCCGCCTGTGGATAGCCGTGGATCGCCCCAACCTGATGGTCAAGATCCCCGCCACGCCGGAGGGGCTGTCAGCGATCACGGAGTCGATTGCCCGGGGCATCAACGTCAATGTGACGCTGATCTTCAGCCGGGACATGTATGCCAGGGTCATGGATGCCTACCTGACCGGCCTTGAACGCCGCGTGGAGGCGGGTGAACCCATCGACCACATCGCATCCGTGGCGTCGTTCTTCATCAGCCGGGTGGATGTCATGGTGGACAACATCCTCGATGAGCGCATTGAAGCCGGTGAGTCCGCCCTGGCTGAGTTGAAGGGCAAGGCAGGCATCGCTAACGCCAAGCTCGCCTACCAGCTGTTCAAGGATACATTCTCCGGTGAGCGCTGGGAGAAGCTGGAACAAGCGGGCGCGAATCTGCAGCGGCCGCTGTGGGCCAGCACCAGCACCAAGAATCCCGATTATTCCGATGTGCTCTACGTCGAGTCGCTGATCGGGCCGCACACGGTTAACACGGCACCTCCGGATACGATTGAGGCATTCCGCGACCACGGCACCGTGGAACTAACCCTTGAACAGGATGTGGACGAAGCCCGCGCCACCCTTGACGCATTGGAAGAAGCCGGGATCAGCATGGAGCAGGTCACCGGCGATCTGCTGGAGGAGGGCGTGGCCAAGTTCGAGAAGCCCTTCAACAGTCTGATCGATGCCATCGTAGAGAAGCGCGACGCGCTGGTCGCGTCCTAACCGCAGGGTAGGGGGGCACAGCCCCCCCACTTTTCCTATCATGAGAATCGTTTCTTTGGAACCCTCGGTGACCGGCACCCTACACGCGTTGGGCGCGATGGAGCACGTGGTGGCGGTTACGCGCTACTGCTCACGTGTGGTGGATATTGGCGACCGTCCTCAGCTTGAAACGACCTGGAGCGCCGATGCTCAGGCCATCGCCGCACTGGAGCCGGATCTGGTGATCGCGGCGACGCCCTACCGTGCGGGCAAAATCGACGAACTGCTGCAGGCCGGTCTGGATGTGGTGTGCCTGTACCCGCGCACCCTGGCCGACATCGAGCGGCATATCACCCTGCTGGGCCGCATCACCGGCACGGCGGATGCAGCCGCCTCGATCACGGCAGCCCTGCGCGCTGAACTGGCCATGGCACCTGTCGCGGCTGGTCAGCGCGTCTACGTGGAGATGTGGCCCAACCCGCTGCGCACAGCTGAAACCTGGGTCAAGGAGATCGTTGAGGCACTCGGCGCGGATTTTGTGCCCGCCGAACCAAACGTGCAGATCACCGGTGAGCAGATCATCGACGCAGCGCCGGATGTGATCGTGCTCGCGTGGGCTGGCGTGGCTGAGATCGACCCGGATCCGGTCTATGCGAGGCCCGGCTGGCAGCAGATCCCGGCTGTGCGCGATGGGCGCGTCCTGCCTGTCAACGAGATCATGCTGAATGCCCCCGGTCCCAATCTGGTTGAGGGCATTCGTGAACTCAGACAGGTGCTGCGTGGTGAGTAGTTAGTATAAAGACTCGGTGGTTAGCCCGCATTGGAAGGCATCATCAGCACAACGACCAGCTCGGATGATGTCCAGATCTGGTAGGGGATACTGCCCGTCAGCGTGACGATATCGCCCGCCTGGAGTTCGGCCACGCTGCCGCCGGAGCGCACATTGCCCTCCCCTGAAACAACGGTCAGCAGGGTATCAGCCGGGACCTCGCGCTTGCCGGTATCCCCTTTGCGATCCAGCTTAAGGATCATGGCGGTCATCCTGCCGTTCTGCCGTACCGGAATATAGGTGGTGTTGGCGCTGTCCGGTAGGGTTTGTGCCTGTTCGGCATCATAACGAAAGAGGTCCATCTCTGTCTCTCCTGTCTTTGAATTGAAGTCTTGTCGAGTCACACTCGAAAGAGGGAAATCACAACGAATAGGCATGCGATAATTGAGAACAGGATCACGTACATCACGTTGAAGCGCAGGCCAAACTTGGCCCACTGCTGTACCTGTTCTGCGACGTGCATCTTCTCGAAGTCCTTCTGTGCCGCATACCCCATGAAGGCCCCCATGCTGCTCAGGATCAGCGAAATCCACCAGATGATCTGCTGAACGATCTGCACCCAATCCTGCTGAATGAACCCGATCAACAGGGATAGGGAAAAGATAACGACGATCACAACAGCCACAACAAAGCTGGCTTGGGCAAAGGTCCGCGGGTCAGGGCGCTGCATGGTTGACACTCCTCATGTGCCCGCTAAGTGTACCACAATGCGCGCAGCTGTGACCGTCAACGATGGTACCATGCGCTGACCTGTCGGCGGGCCGTCTCGTAGCCCGCCCGAACCAGCTCATCGAACTGGTCAAACGCGAAGATCTCATAGTCCTCAACGGGCAGGTTCAACATAAGGTCGGCGGCGGCTTCCTGTTGGGGGCGCAGGTAGGTATTGCCCAGACCCATCGCCCACACCAGTACACTCGCCGCGTTCGGCGTCTTGATCGGTTCGCGGTTGGGGTTGATGCGGCTCATCAGAATATCGAAGGCACCCACCGCCTCACCGAAGCGGTATTCCTCCGTGATCTCCTCGGCGGGAGTCACGCTGCTGCCGATCACCCGCCCGTTGCCCAACTGCTGCAGCATCACATCTGCCGGGATGTTGGTGAAGGCACCGCCATCCGTCAGCAGGTTGCCCTGGTCCAACAGGGGCGGCAGCAGCACCGGAATGGCGATGCTCGCCCGCACCGCCCGCCACAGCGATCCGCGGGTATGCACCACCGGCTGGCCGCGGTTCAGGTTGGAGGACACGGCAAAGCACGGCGTCCACAGGTCCTCGATCTGCGTGTCATCGCCGAGGTTGGTCTTCAGCAGCCGGTTGATCCGGCGTGCTGCGATCACCGAGAGCACCGGAAAGGTGACGTCAACGTATGACCGGATACGTGTGGAGACGTCGCGCAGGGTCTTCTCGATGGAGCGTGAGTCGTGCCCGGCAGCCACCGCCCCAGCGATGATCGCCCCAAAGCTCACCCCGCCGATGTAGTCGACGGGAATGCCCGCTTCTTCAACGGCGCGCAGCACACCGATATGCGCCAATCCGCGGGCACCGCCCCCGCCCAAGGCCAACCCGACCGGAACACCGGCCATGAAGCGCGCCAGCCGGTCGAAGTCAGGCAGGTGATCAATCACCATATGGTGGTGGCGGACGATCTGCCGCCGGTCGAGCCATTCCGCCGTGCCCGAGGGGCGGGTGCTGCGGTCGTTGTGCAGCAGGATGAGCTCCTGCCCGGTGGCGATGCGAGCTAGGTCCGGCTTGCGCAGCATCTCCTCCACCTCGCTGAGATCGGGTGTGTCGCGCTCGTCAGCCACCAGCAGGATGCGATCGGCCTGGCTCAGGCAGCGCCGCGTCCAGGCTGTCGGTTCGGCATCGGCCTCGTACACAATGAAGCGGTGCATGGCCTCCTGTTCTTCCAACCACAGTTGTTGGCGGCTGGTCATCACAAAGGAGGCGGCGGCTTCCATCGAAAGTTGGGTGAAGCGCTCAATGGTCAGGTGCAGCACGGGCCCGTGATGCGCCAGCGACTCGCTCAGGTGTTCGGCGAACCGCCGGGTGTCAACGCCTGGGCTGACGGGCACAACCGCAATCGACGCGATGCGCCCTTCCCGCTGCAGGGGTTGGTCCGTGGCCTGAATGCGCGAGACCATCTCCCGCGTGATGCGATAGATCGCTGTCGGGTGGCTGCGCATCAGCCGCTCCAGGCCTGTCCGCGTCAGCCGGATCAGCTCACAGTCGCGTACGGCGTAGACGGTTGCGCCGCGCGGCTGGCCGGTCAGCAGCGCCACCTCCCCGATGATCTCGCCCTGCGCCATCTCCTCCAATATGCGTTCTGTGCCGTCCTCTTCGGTGCGCACGGCCCGCATCCGGCCGCTGACCAGCACATAGAGGTTGTCGCCCGGATCGCCCTGTTCAAACAGGATATCACCCCACTGGACTTGTATGTAGTCCACCTCACGTTCCAGGGCGACCATTGTTTCCTGCGGCACGCTTTGCACATCGGCAGCCCAATAGGGCCGCGGATCGGGCGCAGCGATGGCCGCATAGATGGTGTCGATGGGCTCACCGAACTTCTCCTGGTAGGCTCCAGCGATAGCCTGCGTATCCATGCCAAGCTGTTTGCGGATGTCCGGTATCTCATCGCGTTTGAGGTCGTAGCGCTGGCTCAGCAGATGGATCAGGTCCACGCGCGTCTGGATGTCCGTCGGCACGACGTGGCCCCATGCCTCCACGAAACGTTCGAGGTCCTCAATTGTAGGCCGGAAGGCCGGGTCGTTTGTTTGCTCCAGCGCAGAATAGAAGTCGAAGTCGCGTGACTCGCGCACCAGCAGATGCAGCAGCGCGCGCCGTGTCTGCGCGAGCAGATATGCCGTGCGCTGTTCAACGCGGTCCAGGACCGCCTGTGCGTTCTCCAATTTCACCCCCTGTGATCATTATGCCCTATCATTGTAGCATCGTGTCCGATCCCCCTGCATAATCACCCTACCGACGTTAACCGGTTGCAAGGAGACTCTATGACCCTGCACGCCCAATCCATCATGGCAACGGCCCGCTCCCTCGCGGACGCGGTCGCGAGCCGTGCCGCCGAGGCCGACCGGCAGGGGGCCATGCCACCCGAAGACGCCTCTGACTTGATGGAGTCCGGCTTTTTGCGCATGGTGGTCCCCGCCGAGTATGGCGGTCTGGATCTGCCCATGGCGGACTGCATCGCTGCCCACCTCGAATTGGCCAAGGCCAGCGCCTCGACCGCGTTGGTGGCCGGTATGACTATTCAGGTCTTCGGCAACGAGCGCGAACAGCGCACCTGGCCGCAGGCGATGTATGCGCGTCTGTGTCGGGCCGTTGCGGAAGGCGCCCTGATCAACTCGGTGGCTTCCGAGCCGAACATGGGCAGTCCCTCGCGCGGCGCGTTTTACGAGACCAACGCCGTGCTGACGGATGACGGCTGGCTGATCAACGGGCACAAGCAGTGGATCACCGGCGGACGGCATCTGACACACATGCTTGTCAAGCTGAGCATCGGTGAGGAGGACGCGACCATTCTGGTCCCCGCGGATGCCAAAGGACTGGACTGGCATGAAACCTGGGGTGAATCACTGAGTTTACGCGCCAGCAACAGCCATGATCTGTATCTCAACGATGTGCTGGTGCCAGAGGAAAACCTCGTGACGCGCGGCACCGTCCCCAAGAAAGGGCCGAATGCCTGGTTCCCTATGGTCTCTGCGAGTGTCTATCTGGGGGCGGCATTGGCCGCCCGTGACGCTGTGATCGCCTACGCGCTGGAGCGTGTGCCCACCGCCCTGGGTGAGCCTATCGCGACGCTGCCTAAGATCCAGCGGCAGATCGGCGAGCTGGATGCCAAGCTGCAAGCGGCGCGCACCCTTCTGCTGGATGCCGCGCAGCGCTGGGATCCCAACAATCGAGAGGCGGCCTACCCGCGCATCGTGATGGCCAAACACGTCGCCACGACGACCGCCGCATCGGCGACCGGCGATGCCCTGCGCATCGCGGGCGGCTCGGCCATCGGCACCGCCCTGCCGATTGAACGCTACTTCCGTGACTCGCAGGCCGGGTCGATGCACCCGCCCTCCGGCGACACCGCGCTGGAGATCATAGGCAGATACGCTATTGACAGGTTTCAGGAAGGCACCCATGCCTGACGTCGATTCCCTGATGAAAGACATGCTCGCCGGGGCGAAGGTGATCGCTGTGGTGGGCCATTCAGACAAACCGCACCGCACCAGCTATCAGATCGCGCAGTACCTGCGCGCGGCGGGCTACACGGTCTACCCTGTGAACCCAACGGTGGACACCATCGACGGTGAGAAGTCCTACCCGGATCTGGCCTCTGTGCCCGAGCCCATCGACATCGTGGATGTATTCCGCCGCTCGGAGCATCTGCCCGGCATCGTGGATGAGGCCATCGCTGCCGGGGCGAAAGCAGTGTGGGCGCAGTTGGGCGTCGCACACCTGCAGGCTGCGGAAAAAGCCGGGGCCGCCGGCATGGACCTCATCATGGACCGCTGCATCAAAGTGGAGCACGCGCGCCTGCTGGTTTGATCACTCCCCACGGGCTGTTTTGTAAGCTTCAAGGGTGCGTTCGCGCGCCCTTTTGTGATCGACGACCGGTGCCGGATAGTCCTCCCCGATGACGCACCCCGCCTTCTGCTGGGTGTCCTCGTCCATCAGCCACGGTTCGTGGATGTGCTCATCGGGGACATCCGCCAGCTCGGGCACCCACCGCCGGATGTACGCGCCTTGCGGGTCATGCTTGCTCGCTTGGGAGGTTGGGTTGAAGATCCGGAAGTAGGGCTGTGCATCGGTGCCTGTGCCCGCGGCCCACTGCCAGCCCCCGTTGTTGGAAGCCGGATCGCCATCAACCAGATGCTGCATGAAGAACCGCTCGCCCCACCGCCAGTCGATGAGCAGATCCTTGGTCAGGAAGGATGCCACAACCATCCGCGCCCGGTTGTGCATCCAGCCGGAGACAGTGAGCTGACGCATGGCGGCATCCACCAGCGGATAGCCCGTCCGCCCCTCGCACCACGCCGCGAACTGCTCGGTGTCGTTCTCCCAAGCGAGGTCGTCATACGCCGGGCGGAAGTTGTCGCCCCGGACGTGGGGAAAGTGATAAAGGATGTGGATGTAAAAATCCCGCCAGATGATCTCGCTCAGCCAGGTTTCGGCGTTCTCACGGGCGGCTTTGTCGGGGGCGTTTTCCATGGCATGATACGCCGCGACCGCAGCCCGCCGCGCCGCGATCATGCCGAAGCGCAGATAGGGCGAGATCCGCGATGTGCCATCCAGATCGGTGCGGTCGCGCTTTTTGTCGTATGCGTAGATCGGCCCATCGATGAACGCCTTCAGGCGCTTTTCCGCGGCAGCCTCACCCGGTTCAAATGGCACGCTGTCAGGCAGCGCGGGGTCAGCGGGGATCGCCTCAGACGGCAGGCTGTCTGGCGTGGCGATGGCATCCGGGGCGGGGAGCACATCGCTGCGGGTGGGCAGTGCCCGGTCCAGCCATGTTTTCCTGAACCAGCTGTACACACTGTACGGATCGCCGTCGTTCTTCAGCACGGTGCCCGGCGGGCGCACGGCCAGGCCGTCAGTGTGCGTCAGGGCGACCCGTTCGGCGACGGCGCGGTCGCGGCTGCGGGCATACGGCGAAAAGTCCGCTTCAGCGAATATCGTCTGTGCGCCCGCCTCATCAGCGAGCTGCGCCAACACATCGGCTGGTCTGCCGCGCCGTACGATCAGGCGGCTGCCCCTATCGCGCAGATCCGTGTCAACCGCGCGCAGACCGCCCAACATGAAGGCGAGCCGCTTCCCCCCCACGTACGGCGACTCCCACAGCGCGTCGTCCAAAACAAACACCGGCAGGATGGAATCGGCGTGCTGCAAGGCCGCATGCAGCGCCTGATTGTCGGTCAGCCGCAGGTCGCGCCGCAGCCACCAGATGGCTGTTGTCATGACTGGTTGTCTCCACTTCAAGTCGGGCGAGCACCCCGAGTGTAGCGGTCAGGGCAGGGGCACTTCCAGCAGGATAAC
>JAADYX010000097.1 GCA_010092885.1 Chloroflexota bacterium
CCTCCCCGATCGTTGCGCGCGCCGGGCGGTACAGCAGCACAAAGGGCGCATCGGCCTGCACATCGGCGAGCACATCCTCGTAGGGCAGTTCCATGGCATCGGCCAGCAGGGCCGCGGTCTCCGCCGGATCCTCAACTAACCCCGGTGAGATGCCGATCTCGTACTCCACGCTGTTGGTGGCCAACAGCACCTCGCTGCGGTCGTAGATCTCGCCGCGCGGGGGGCGCACGGTGATCTGGTCGCGGTATTGGATGGCGGCCTGCTCGGCGAAATAGCCCGCATCCGTACCCAGCAGCCCGAGGTACAGCTGCACGATCCGCCACAGCAGCACAACCCCAAGGCCGAGCATCAGCACCCCGACAAAGGCGAGCCGCCCGCGCATCCGGTTGTCAATCATTGTCAATCCGATCGCGCAGGGCACTGAGCCGCTCAAACAGCCAGCTTTGCAGGGTTTCGTTGTACGCCGGGACATCCACAGCGGGCTCAGGGGGTGGGGTGGCGGTCGGCTGCGGCGGCGTGGGCAGGCTGTCGACGGTCATGTAGTAGACCTCACTGGCACGCGCCTGCCGGAAGCCCATCGCCTCGGCTTCCTGCTGGAGGCGCGGCACACTGCGCAGATAGGCGATCTCGGCGCGCAGTTGGGCGTTTTGCAGTTCCAGTTCCTCACGGTAGGCTTCCAGCTCCTGTAGGGTGCGGCCCGCGGCGGCGGTGCGGCTGGCCTGTGCCAGATACAGCGCACCGATCACCGCTACGATCACCACGCTGGCGAGCACAAGCGTCGTGGCCTGGGCCTGGCTGCGCCATGGTGCCTGCCGGATGGGTGCGTCCCGGGTTTCCTGTGGGGGCTGCTGCTCGTCGCTCATAGTGCCCGGATCATACCCCATCACGCGATTTGTGACATCCTGCTATAATGGATGCCAGCACCAAGGGAGGCACCCTCTATGGACTTTTCCGACATCGAACTCGAGTATGCGATGGGCAACCATGACAAGGCTCGCCGCCTGCTAAGCCGCTATCTGCGCGACAACCCGCAGCATACGAACGCCTGGGAACTGCTCAAGGATCTGGCCCGCAATGACGCCGAACGCGAACGGGCGGAAGCCGGTCTGCGGCAGGCACGCGGCGGCCCGGGCGAATTCAGCGGCAGCTTCAGCGAGCCGCAACCCACATTCACCAGTGGGGGGAGTGACTACAGCAGTTCCGGGGGGCCTGCCCCGGCCCAGCCGACTCCGGGCTTCTCCGTCGGGGCGAGCGCCGCGCCGCACGCCGGCAGTGGGGTCCCGACCCAGAGTATGCCGTTTATGGAAAACCCACAGATGATGGGCATGCTCGGTATCATAATGGCGATTATCTTTCCAGTCGTAGGCCTCTTCGTATCACTGTATATGTTGTTCCGGGCGCGCAGCGACGACCTCGAACCGCTCACCTTGCTGTATGTCGCCGTGGTGCTTAACGTACTGGTGGTAGCACTGCCGGTCTGCTTCATTGTGCTGGCGATCGTGGTGGGTTTCCTGAGTTAGCGTTTTTCTAATATTGACGTGGTATCCTCTCCCTTGTTCCGATAGACTCTTCACTACTCATTTGTGTTCGGAGGGGAAGATGCCAATCTATACCTATGCCTGTGATGCGTGTGGTGATACTTTTGAGGCTCGCCAGAGCTTCTCCGATGACCCGCTTTCGGTCTGCCGGTGCGGGGAAGAGGGCCAGGTGCGCCGCGTGATCCAGCCAACTGGAATTATTTTCAAGGGGTCGGGTTTTTACGTCACCGACAACAAGAAGGCCACCAACGGGACCAATGGCCATAAGGCCAACGGGTCCAAGAGTGGTGACTCGGCTGGTGCCACCGATGGCGCAAAGAAGAAAGAAAGCGCCAAAGAGACCACCACGGTCGACAACGCCGCCGCCGACTGAGAGCCGGCAGGCAACAAAAAGCGCCCCACTGCTGGGGCGTTTGCTTTTTGCGAATGCGGGCTTAGAAGATCTGTAGGTTGCCGTTGTTGCGCACGATCTTCTGGTCGTAGTTCTCCACGTATTCGTCCAGCCGCGCCTGTAGGGTAGACCATTCGCTGCTTTCCAGGATGCGGTCCAGCGTTTTAACGTCCTTAGCGACCGCGCCGGTCAGCACCTGCGGCTGGTCACCGTAGATGGTGAACCACGCTTCTGTGGGCTGCAACCCCAACCGGGTGATGCCGGGCACCCACTCGCGCACGACGAACTCGAAGTATTCGGCGTCTCGCCCGTCGCGGATATCCCACGTCATCAAGAGTTTGATCATAATGCTATGCCTTTACGTCTATAACGACGATTTGTGTGCTGTCGGGCACGGCACTCGTCGTGACGCGCAGCGAGTCGACCGCTTCCACATCCGGCGCGCCCATCTCCGCCAGGAATTTGTGCACCTCGTCCAGCTCCACCGGGATGCCTGGCATGGCAAAATACATGGGCACGACCAGCCCCGGCTCGATCAGGCTGATGACTTCAGCAGCCTGTGTGCTGTTGAGCGCAATATGCCCGCCGACCGGGATCATCAGGACATCCACGCTGCCCAACGCCTCGATCACGGATTGGCTGGGCACATAATCCAATGTGCCGAGGTGGCACACGCGCACCTTGTCGAAGTCGCACACATAGGCGACGTTGTAGTGTGTATGTTCAGGATCGGTCTGCGGGTTCCACGTCGCAATGCCGGTGATGAAGACCCCGCCGATCTCGAATTCGCCGGGGGTGTTGAGCACCATCGGGCTGCCCTTGACCTCAGCCACGCCGTTGTGACCGGGCATGTTCGTGCTGATGGTTACGATATCAGCAGGCAGGTGCGGCCCGTCGATGCTGGCAAAAGATGCGTCAAACGGATCGGTTATAATCGACGCCATGCCGCGCTCGATCATCCGAAAACAGTTGTGCCCGTAGTAGGTAATGTCCATACAGTTCCTCGTTGAATGCGCGCCCATTATACCGAACGGGCAGGCCGCCTGCTACACGAGCCATGCACACTGGCCAGTCGCCCGGCGCTGGCATACAATGGCCCCATGCGCCGATTTCTCCTGCTGTGCCTGCTCATCCTGGTGGGCTGTCGGGCTGACGGTCCGAACCCCACCGAGGAGCCGCCGACCCTCCCGCCGGATACGCCCACCACCCTGGCCGGTGTGGTCTCGCCGCTGTTTGCCAGCGATTCGGTCGGGGGGCGTGCGCTGGCCTTGTGCGTGGTCGAGTCGCGGTTGGCGCGCTTCCCCTTAGCGTGCGAACCGACCGGCCTGCGGACCACCACCGCCCCGGATGGCTCCTTCCGCTTCCAGAACATCCCGCCCGCGCGCTACGCCGTCCTGGTCGATTCCGGCCTGGGCGACTTCTCGGCTGCGCTGGATACCTGGCGCGGTGCGATCCTGCGCCCCGGCGACTGGGAATGGGTCCAGCAGACGTATCTGGGCCTTGCCCCGGCAGAGAGCACCCACCTGAACCTGCCCGGTTCGTTCCCGGTACCGCTCGATCAGGCCGGTTACGCCGTTGATACGCTCTCCCTGGGCGATTCACCGTTTATCGTCGCGCACCGGGTGGCCGCTGAGGATGGCACGGTATTGGTGCATCCCATCGTCGCTGACCTGACGCGCACCCGGCTGGTTGAGATCAGCTTCCCGGTGGGCACCCCTGAACCGCTGGATCGGGCTGCCATCCGTGAGGCTGTCGGCCCGCTGACCCGCGAGGACCTCCGATGGGTGGATCCGCAGGTGGCCGACCGGTGGACGCGCTTCACCAATGGCGATGACACCGCCTTCCGCGATACCGATGCCCGCCTGATCGCCGCGCTGCGCACCGGGGCGATCCACCCCATCGGCGGCACGACCTTTACCACGGTGGAGCAGGGCGGTGGCCGCCTGCTCAAGTGGATGGCTTACCGCGTGGTCGATGTGGACAGCGGCGAAGAGCAGATCGTCGGGCACGTGGATCCCATCACCGGCGATGTGATCGAGGCGGTCTCCGGCTACCGGCTGAACGTGCTCGATCCGCCCGGTGAGTGGATCACGCCCGGCCCGAACGGCGAGCAGATCTATCACTACGGCTTCAGCTATTATCGCCGCTGGGAGCGCATCCTGCCCGATCCGGTGATCGCCATGGTGGAGCGTTTCTATACGCAGGGGGCCTCCCATGTGCGCCGCTGGTCGGATCTCTACCAGACCGCCGACGCCACGTTCGGCGGCGATCTGTCGCTCGTGGCGTGGGACACGACCCTGCCCAACCGGATCGCGGGCTTCAATCCATCGACGCTTACCCCGCCGACGCTTTACCTCCCCGACTCCGGCACGGTGGATGTCGACCGCGGGCGCTTCTTGCAGGCGATGATCGACGGGCAGGTGACCGTCGACCGCGACAGCGTGATGGCCTTCTACAATTCGGACTTCGCGCGGGAGAACCCCTACATCGAGACGCTTGACCCACAGGACGTGATCGACGCGC